>JBDTZO010000123.1:0-5159 GCA_040005135.1 Acidobacteriota bacterium
GGCCGGAAAAAAGAAGCTGGCAAAGGTCCATGAAGGCCACATGAATCGGCACAAGGCCGTCATGACCAGCGGACACCCCGCGCCGGACAAGAAGCCTGACGGCGGCAAGATACCGATTGGCGGACATGGTGAACACGCCGCATTCTTCAAGAAGTTCCACGAGTATCAGGTTGCTCACGTCAGAGCGAAGTGGGAAAAGAAGTGGAAGAATGCACCGCCGAAATTGAGTCTTGTGCGCCAGCAGAAAGAAAACGCGGCACGAGCCGACGCCGCACGCAAGGCACCAAAGACCGCCGACGCCAGCAAGATTTTTGCAGCGCGTCATCAGGACGGCGTACACGGCAAGGATGCAAAGGACGTTCACGCCAAATTGCTGAAGGCTGGATACAAGCACCTTCACACAGAGAAAGACAAGGATGGAAACAGGAGTCATACGTATCGCAAAAACAATCACGGAATCATGATTGTTCACAGCAAGGATCGAAAGGTAAATGAATCCGCATCACTGAAAACGCACCCACTAGGCGGAACAAAGCGCGGTTCTGCGAAATCACGCTTCGCAGGACTCGGCAGAGCGATCAAGGCCGGACGTGACCTGTCGCATCATCAGTTGAGTCACCTTGGCGCTCCCACCAAGGATGTCAAAGCCTGCAAAGGCAAGCTGAAGCGCCGCAAGAATGTCACAGAGCAGGTTCCTGAAGCCGAACAGGCTGGACGGATGTAAATGCTACCTATCAAAAAGAATCTGAAGTATCGACCGTCCGAAAAAGGACCAAGCGACAGTATGCACTTGCAAACTGCCCCCGGTCCTGCCAAGAGCGGCAACGGACCGGAGTCAAGCACCAACGACATCCCGCATCACAAGAAGATGTTTGACTACCACAGTGCAATGGTCAAGCACGTCGGCGGTCAAGGTGCGAGAGACGTGCGATCGAGGCTGCGTTTTGCAGGACAGTAGGCGTAACCTAAGCAGGATCGATAACACCGGCTGCGACGAGGCCTTTCTTTTTAAAGCTCAGAATCGATCTTCCACTTCCCAAGCTCTTCTCTTTGGCTGCGTTGATGATCGAGAAGGTCGGCTTCTAGTTCTTGCTTCCGCTTATCGACCGCTCTCCGAGCCTCAGCGAATCCGCCACTTTCATGCAGCATTTTTCCAACTTCCTCCAAAATGAGCAATTGGACCTCAGTTCGATCTTCGGATGATAGTGCCATAATTCTATTTTATTCACTTTTTATTACGTTGCAATGAAAAAGGCCTCGCCGGGTTACGACGAGGCTTTTAAGTTAGCGAACTGGCCGCCCGCTTACGCAGGCGGTTCTGACGTTACATTCCAATGCCGCCGCCGTTTTTGTATGGAGCGTCTGCGATCCATGTAGGTTCCGGGCATTCTCGGATGTGATCACCTACAATTAAGAGTTTGCCGGAGCGAAGTGATCTCGGATCTGGGCGGCGACCTGATTGTCAGTCATTGAGTCGGCGGTTTCGGTGGTGATGGAGCGGTCGCCGGTGATCGTTTTCTCCATGCGTTTCTGGAGCTCGCCTTTTGCCTCCGCAGGGCCGAAGATGTATATCGGGTCGGCATCTCCGACGGCGGTGATGACGTCGTCGTAAAAGGCGTTGTGGCCGCTTGTCTCTATTCGCTGCTGAATGTCGTCAGCCTTTGCAGCGTTGCCGTCCATGCCAGATCCGCCGTCGGCTGTAACGGTTTTCGACTCTTCGGAAGTGCCGTCGATGAACAGCATTATTGCTTTTTTATGGTCGATCCAAATACCTACTTTATTGCTCATTTATGTCTCCCTTGATCTTGTGCAGATCGAAAATCTCTCGATCGGCTAAATATTTAACTAATAGAAAAAGGCTTCGCCCATTGCTGAGAGTAGCCTTTTTGTAACTACGAACTAAACTAAAGTTCGTCGTGTTTTGCGGTAGTTCGAGGCTACATTCCATATTACTACGTCCTGGAGTGATGGTCATCCGACCATTCGTCCTCATCCGGCAGATAGGTTGTAATAATTGCAAGTTACTCGATTTTTGGCGAACAGATAACATGTATCGCCCGCCCCACGACGTCAAAACTGAAGAGCAGGCAGTTGTGACCTCGTTGGTCTTCGGGATGATCCTCGATCACTCCGCCCTCAAAAATCACCAAGCGAATATCCGCCGATGAGATCGACCTGTCTGGTCGGGCCATTTGCCGGCCCGCGCGCGGCAAGAAGATCATACGTTGTCCGCAGATCTTCGGACTGCCAGCAGAATTGTGCCGAACTCGGTCGCCATTAGATTCAAATATCATCACGAAGGGCCGGCCGATATTAACCGTGCGGTAGCGCACAGAATTGTCCTGACACAAAAGATTATCCTGGGAGCTTGTTATACATGGATGAAAGCAAGATGCCAAAGGGGAACTGAAATAGGCTCGATCAGAAGGCTTTCGTATGTTTGTGGTTCTTAGTAAATTTACCGTTGAAAATTCCAACGGCATGACCGACTCGGTAAAACGTGCCTACGCTGCGCGGCCTCATCTCGTCGATCAGGCTCCGGGCTTCGTCCGCCTGGATGTCATCAGCCCCATCGAGGGCCCCGACGAGATCTGGCTGCTGACCTATTGGGCGGCCAAATCGGACTTCACCATCTGGTTTAAGGCCCATCACTTCCAAGAGTCACATTCCAAGGTGCCGACGGGACTGAAGCTGGTAAGCGGAACTAACAGCATTCAGTATTTTCACCACATCGCTGAGTAGCAAATTTACGGAAACCTGGTATGAGCACTAAAACTGTCGGAGCCCTTATCGATGATCAAAAGAGCGAGCTTGCGACGCTCATTGTCGCCGAGCAGTGGAACCGGAACCCCTCATTTACCGACCGTTACGGTTCGTCCGGCAGGTCAAGGTGTATTCAGGATGTTGGTTACAACCTGGCCTACTTATCGCAGTCGATCGCTGCGGATAGCGAGCCTCTTTTCCTGACGTATATCAAATGGGTCAAATCGTTGTTTGAGGGGCTCAAAATACCGACTATAGAATTGTCAGAAAGCCTTAGCATCACGGCCGAGATCCTCAGATCGAAAATGCCCGGTGACGAGGGACTCATACCTGCAAAGTTTCTCGAAGCCGGAATAAGAGCCTTGGACGAAGCACCGTCGACGCCACCCAGCTTTTTCCTGGACGAAAATCCGTTGTCAGATTTTGCCCGCAGGTATTTGTCGAACCTTAGGAACGAAGAACGATCTGTTGCCAGCGAAATGGTTCTGGACGCTGTGAAGGGCGGGACGAATGTTAAGGACATTTATCTCGGGGTCTTCGAACCCAGCCAGCGTGAGATCGGCCGCCTCTGGCAGACCAATCAAATGACGGTGGCGGAGGAACACTATTGCACCGCGGCGACCCAGCTGATCATGAGCCAGCTGTATCCGAACATTTTCAGTAATAAGAAGAATGGGCGGCGAATGGTTGCGGTCTGCAGCGGAAATGAACTGCACGAGATCGGCTTGCACATGGTAGCGGACATCTTCGAAATGGAAGGTTGGGACACATATTACCTCGGGGCGAATACTCCGACGTCGACACTTTGCCAAACGATCGAAAAGCGTGACCCCGACATCCTCGCGATCTCGGGGACCATGACTTTTCACGTAAAGCTCATCGAGGAGTTGATCGACACGGTGAAGACGGCGTTGCCGGGTCTCCGCACGAAGATCCTCGTCGGCGGTTATCCATTTATTATCGAACCCGAACTCTGGTCGCGAATCGGGGCCGACGGCTCCGCGAGGAATGCGGTCAAGGCTGTCGCGGCCGCTAACCGATTGATCGGATCTGAGGTGTGACCGTAGCGGCCGCTGCTTTCTATGACTACCAACCCCCACGCGTCGACTCACGGAACCGCCTTGCTCTGCGATGAGACTGGCATTATCGCAGAGATCCTTTTCAATGAGCTTCAGATCCCGTCGGAGGACCTCATTGGAAGGCCATTTCCTCAGATCGTCACCGCGTCCAGCATTTCGAAGGCCCTGTCGTTCGTTGTAGAGCTGCGGAAGGAGGGCAAAGTTTTGGACTGTGAAATGGACCTCGAGCTTGCCGGTCAAAACCTGCTCATTCACGTCGTCGGCATTAAGCTTAAAGCAAAAATGCTGGTGATGATCGCCAAGACCAGCGGAGCGGTTAATCACTTACTTGGCGAAATGGTCCGCATCAATAGCGATCAATCGAGTCGATTGCGGAGCGCTACGAAGAGCCAGGTTGAATTGGAACTCGAACGTCCCAAATTGGAAAGCCGCCATTTCGATGAACTGACAAGTCTCAATAATGAGATGTGTACGCTTCAGCGTGAGCTTGCCAAAAAAAACGCCGAGCTGGAGATGCTATATGCCGAGGTCCAGAGCCTCGCGATAACCGACACCCTCACCGGACTGCTCAACCGGCGCGGATTTTTCGATCTCGGTATTCGTGAGGTGGAACGCTTCCGACGATTTGCCGAACCGATGTGCGGGCTTATGTTCGACCTTGACCATTTCAAGAGATTTAATGATACATATGGGCACGCGGTAGGTGACGAGGTCCTTCAAGAAGTTGCTGTCCGGTGCAAGCGCGAGTTGCGGCAGATCGATATCATCGGCCGGTACGGTGGCGAGGAATTTGCCGTCTTCCTTCCCGGAACTGACATCGTCGGAGCCTATGTGATCGGCGAAAGGTTACGCAACGCGATCAATTCGGAGCCGTTTGCAACGTCCTCCGGCCCGCTCACGGTCTCGATCAGCCTGGGCGCCGCTTTTGCAACGGCACAAATTAGCACACCTGAAGAACTGCTTGCGGTAGCGGACAAAGCATTGTACAAAGCAAAGGAAGCGGGCAGGAATTGCGTTTGCATCGCCGACCAGTGAGTCTGTAGCAAGCTGTCCGGCCCGCCTGGATTTGGGGTTGCAAAAGGGCCGTCGCCTTCGCGGACCTTGCCGACGACACGAGGAATAGGGCCCGAGCGGTTGAGGAAAACTTTCTTTTTTAAGACTCGGGATCGATCTTCCACATCCCATTCGCTTGTCCGTGGCTACGTTGATGATCGAGGAGGTCGGCTTCTAGTTCTCGCGTCCGCTTATCGACCGCTCTCCGAGCCTCAGCGAATCCGCCACTTTCATGCAGCATTTTTCCAACTTCCTCCAAAATGA
>JBDTZO010000232.1:0-1551 GCA_040005135.1 Acidobacteriota bacterium
TGCAAAGCCTCGTCATCTATAATGACGCCGTTGAAATCCATCAAAATTGCCTTGATCATATTATTTCGTCTATTGTCCGAGCAGTCTCTCGTCAAAAATGTTCCCGCGGCCGAGAATACCTTTCGGGTCAAAAGCCTTTTTCAATTCCGCCATTTCATTCAAATAGCGCTCGCCCATCATCACGGACAGATACTTTCGCTTTAATTTACCGATACCGTGCTCAGCCGAAACGCATCCCCCGAGCATTATCGCCTGCGCGACGCACCGTCCATAAACGTGCCGTGCCTTTTCCGCCTCGGCGGCGTCCTTCGGCAGCATATTCGCGTGCAAATGACAGTCGCCGATGTGGCCGAATATTACGTAGTCGAGCCCGCTCGCGTCAAGCGTTTCCTTATAAAAACGCAGGAATGAGGCAAAATTCTTGTCCGGCACTGCCATGTCGGTCCCGACCTTTCGCTGCTTGTACTTTGAGATCCGTTCGTTGACCGTGACCGGGAGAGCGTGCCGGAAATCGCGCATTTTCTCGAGGTCCTGTTCGTTCGTCGTAAACCAGGACCCATCGAGATCGGCTCCGTGCTTTTCAAAAAGATCGTTCCATTGCTCAAGCAATGCATCTTCCGTTTCGGCTGTAGTTTCCTGTTCGAAAAATATAGCTCCGGCCATGTTAGGAGGCGTTTCGGGAAACTTTTCCGAAATGAACCTCAGTGCCCGGTCGTCGAAATACTCGATGAGAGCAGCGTCGATCTTGTCAGAACCGGGAGCGATAGCGACTGGGTTCCCCCGATTTGCGAATGAAAGCTCCCTAGCCTCGTCAACGAATGCCAACAAATTGTCGTTCGACGCAAAGAACACGATCCCGCTGAAAAAGCCCTCGGGTTTCGGCAATAGTCGCAATTCGATCTCACCTATCACTCCAAGCGTCCCTTCGCTGCCTATAAAGAGGTCGATCGCATCTAACGGCTCTCCGTTGTAGTAACCACTCACGTTCTTTCGAACATCCGGCCGTTCGTATGTCAGGGGCTTTGTAACGATCTCGCGACCGGCTTCGGTGGTTATCTTAATTACACCGCCCGCTGCAGCAGGCTTATCCCCACGACGAATTTCAACGATGTCGCCGTCCGCTAAAACAATCTTTAGCCTTTCGACAAACTCGCGCGTTGCTCCGTACTTGAAGCTCCGTGCACCGGACGCGTTCGTCGCGACCGTGCCGCCTATCTGACAACTCCATTCAGTCGGATCAGGCGGGTAGAACAGCCCTTCGGCATCGACCGCTTTCTGCAGATCGCCAAGGATCACACCAGGCTCGACCACCGCGATCCTAGTCGCTTTGTCTATCGATTTGATCTTGTTCAACCGTTCGAGCGACACGATCGTCCCGCCAAACGGAATCGCCCCACCAACCGTTCCAGTCCGTGCGCCGGACACCGTGACCGGCGTCTTGCTCTCATTCGCTTCGCGTAGAATACCTGCGAGATCACTCAGCGTCTCAGGCATTACAAGCCGATCCGCATGGCCGCCCTGCATATTGCTCGCGTCACCAAGATAGTCCTG
>JBDTZO010000215.1:0-5136 GCA_040005135.1 Acidobacteriota bacterium
ATTCATGTTCGCAATTGCCCGATTCTGAAAGCCGTCCGCTAAAAACGGGATATTTCGTTCCAGCTGTACACGAAAGGCTGACAACATGTCAGCCTTTCGCGTATTTTATATTTACAACTTCATTCCAAGGCTCTTTACGAGGAATCCATAGATATCAGCCTGTTGTTCGATCTGCTGCGTTGTAGGGAGACCGGCGCCGTGGCCGCCTCGAACCTGGATTCGGATCAGGACGGGAGCGTCACCGGCCTGTGCGTACTGCATTGCGGCCGTGTACTTAAAGCTGTGAGCAGGAAAGACGCGATCGTCGTGGTCTGAAGTGGTGACTAGCGTCGGCGGATATTTCGTGCCTGGCTTGGCATTGTGATACGGGGAATATGCGTACATAACCTTGAAATCCGCGGGATCGTCGGACGAGCCGTAGTCAGATTTCCATGCCCAACCGATCGTGAACTTGTCGAACCTCAGCATGTCCATTACGCCGACTTGCGGAATGGCCGCACCGAAGAGACCAGGATTTTGGTTCAAGGTCGCTCCGACAAGGAGTCCGCCGTTCGAACCACCTTGGATGGCTAGCTTCGGCGTGGACGTATAATTATTCGCGATGAGCCATTTGCCGGCGTATGCAAAATCGTCAAAAACATTCTGCTTGTTGAGTCTAGAGCCGCCTTTCCACCAGTCCTTGCCGTACTCGCTGCCGCCGCGGATGCATGCAACGGCATACACTCCTCCCATTTCAAGCCACGCGATCCGTCCAACCGAAAACCCCGGCGTCGACGGGATATTGAAACCGCCGTAACCGTAGAGGATAGTGGGATTTTTTCCGTCGAGCTTCATTCCCTTCTTATAGGTCAGGAACATCGGAACCTTCGTGCCATCTTTGCTAGGGTAAAAAACTTGCTTTACCTCGTAAGCCGACGGATCGAATTTCACCTTTGCCTCGCGAAAAAGCGAGCTCTTGCCGCTTTTCATATCGTATCGATAGATCGTTGGAGGAGCGTTATAGCTCGAATAGCTGTAGAAAGTTTCCGATTCCTTACGCTTTCCGCCAAAGCCGCCGGCGGTGCCAATACCCGGCAGCGTTACGTCCCGGACCCACTTACCGCTTGTCTCAAAGATCTTGATCTTTGTATAGGCGTCGTGCATGTAGTTGAGTACAAACTGATTGTTGAGAAACTGCACACCATTGAGCGTATCGGGCGATTCGGCGATGACGTCGTTCCACTTGTGGTCGGCGGAAAGGACGTCGACCTTTACCACCTTTCCACGCGATGCGTCCTTGTCAGTATGGAAATAGAATGTTGAGCCGTCGTTACCGATGAAATTCCAGTCGTTATCGAGATTCTCGATCAGGGGAAGTATCTTTGAATCGGGATTGTTCAGGTCCTTGAAATAGACCATGTTCATCCGTTCGGTGCCCTTGCCGACCGAGATTATAAGCCATCGGCCGTCCTCAGAGATCCCCGAACCGGAGAAGTAGTCGCCATTGTCCGGACGCTCGTAAATTACCTTATCCTGCGATTGGGGTGTGCCGAGTTTGTGAAAGTAGATCTTTTGAAACTTTGTGGTCGCTTTTAATTCCTGGCCGGGTTTAACGGGGTCATAGCCTGAATAAAAGAAACCCGAATTGTCTTTCATCCAGGCACTTACACCCTGGCGATTCGGGGCGAGCGTGTCGGGCAGCAGTTTGCCGGTCGCAACGTCCATGACGTGCCATTCGGTCCGGTCGGAGCCCGCGATGGCGACGCCGTAAGCCCAGAGTTTTCCATCGTCGGTAAATTGAGATCCACTCAGTGCAGCGGTCCCGTCCGCGAGTATCTTGTTGGGATCGAAAAACACAGAGCCAGGATCGTTGATCGATGATGCCTTATACAGGACGCTTTGATTTTGAAGGCCGTCGTTCTTCGAGTATATGTAAAAATTGCCGACCTTGGACGGGGCTGAGTAACGCTCGTAATTCCAGATCTCGGTCAGACGATTTTTGATCTTTTCGCGTTCGGGTATCGTTGATAGATATGCATTTGTGAGCTTATTCTCGGCATCGATCCACGCTCGAGTCTCGGCGGAATCGGTCTGCTCCATCCATCGGTACGGATCAGCGACCTTGACGCCGTTATAATCATCCACCTGATCGCCTCTTCGCGGCTTGGGATAATCAAATTTGGCCTGCGCCGCGACCTGCATTGTGAGACACGATGCAACGACAAAGAAAACGAGAGCTCCCTTAAACATAATTGCGTTCCAACTCCTGATCGAAAGATTTTCGATAAGTATAGAACGCGTCGTTGTTTAAGCAAAATCTGTCGATGCTATCCAAATACGGCAATGTCGTCCTCGACCGGTCGTCCCGCCTCTTCGAGGCCTTGTTGAAACTCGGCGGGAAGCCAGTTCTTTCCCTGATAAAGCATTTTTTCGAGAGCATCTGCTGTCTGCGGCCGGGCCAACAGGTAACCTTGACCATAGTCGCAGCCGAGGTTCTGAAGCAGTGAGAGTTGGACATCCGTCTCAATGCCCTCGGCGATGACTCGCATTTTTAAGTTTTTTGCGAGCGAAATGATCGTCTGCAAGATCTCAGAGTTTTCGCCATGCTCTCCGACAGCGGAAACGAACGACCGGTCGATCTTGAGCGTATCGAACGGAAGCCGATGCAGAATGCTCAGACTCGAATATCCGGTACCGAAATCGTCCATGCTGAGCTTCACTCCGATCTGTTTCAGTCGATTTAGGACATTTATCGTGTGGTCGGCACTCTCCATTGCCACGCTCTCGGTGATCTCAAGCTTGAGTGAGGACGGGCTAAGCCCAGACATCTCCAATGCATGCTCGACGTCAGCGATCAGATCACCGTTGACGAGATGCTTGCCGGATATATTGACACTTACGATCATTTTCTCGTAAGACGGATTTATCTTCTGCCAACGTGCCAATTGGCCGCATGTCTGCCCTAGGATCCATATCGTGATGGGTATGATCAGGCCGGAGTCCTCGGCGATATGTATAAACTTACTCGGCGGAATATTGCCAAATTCGCTGTGGTGCCAACGCAAAAGAGCCTCGAGGCCGAGCAGCGTTCCATCCTGAATATCGACCAGCGGCTGATAATTCATCGTGAGTTCGTTGCGGTCGATAGAGTGACGAAGGTCATTCTCATACCTGACGCGTTCGAGGAAGCGAAAACGCAATTCCTTAGTAAAGACGGCAACGCCGCTATTTCGCTCTTTGGCGTAGTGCATGGCGATGTCGGCGTCGCGCAGGACATCTTCCGGCGTATTATATTCGACGTCACACGGAGCGATCCCGACGTTGACCTTGATCGCGATATTATTTCCGCTTAATGAGAATGGCTGCGAGATCGAATCGTAGATCCGCCTTGCTACCTTTTGTGCTTTGCCAACGGTCGAAAGATTTCGCAGGATGATCGCGAATTCATCTCCGCCAATTCTGGCAACGACATCCGTTGGATTGACCATTCGAACAAGACGCTTAGCGACGATCATCAGCACTTTGTCGCCGAAGGAGTGTCCAAGGCTGTCGTTGATGTTCTTGAAACGGCTGATATCGAGGAACAAGACCTGAAACGTGACCGTTGGATCGTTTTTGTATTTCTGAATCAGTTCACGAAGAATATCGCCCAGCTGTTTCCGATTAGCCAAATTTGTTAGCGAATCGTGCAGAGCGGCGTGTTGAAAATCCTTTTCGCTCTTGCGGAGTGCCTTATTCGCGCGTTCTTCTTTTTCGAGCGAAATCGAGAGTTGAGCAGCGTGCTGCTCAGCATCACGGCGCAATTGGCGCTCGGCCTCGGCTTTCTCGCGCTCAGCTTCTTCGGCTTGAATGATCGCTTCGTTTATCTCGCTGATCGACTGCCGGTAGCTTAGGTATGCGATACCCAACGCCACCGTCGCCATTACGCCGGTTACGATATCTCCAAAATCGATTAGCTTACTTGTAACGCCCGCGAGTCCGGCACCGACGATCTGCGTCATCGAACTCGAAAAACAATCCTTCCGCCAAGTGGAGAAAAGTGCTCCCCCATCTTTCAAGGTCTGGAGTAAGGCAACGAGGAACGACGACGAAGCGAATTGAAGAACTGCCAGAGACGTCAGTGTCGCGATCAGATGCTGAGTGCTGCCTGGATCTGCGGTGATGAAGTAAGTGTGCGGAACAATCAGCCAGACTATGTACGTAAAACTGACCGAAACCGTATTTATCGAAATATTGGTCGGTATCATTAGCCGTCCGAAGGGAAATCCCTTTTGACGGAGATATATGCAGTTTGCGAGAGATTCGAGAGCCGCCACGATTATCGCGGCAGGCCCGCCGTATAGGAGAAAAGTGAGAAAAATAACCGCGTCGGAGAAACTGATCGCAAATTTTGACCTCGGCAGAGCTAGGCTCATGCGGGGAGCTAGCAGTGTTGAAAACGCCAGCATGAAAACATAGCCCCAGTTGAGCGAAGGGAGTGCCAAGTCCGATAACGCCCACACGAAGCATACCGCTCCGGTGAGGATCAGGATCCGTTTGGCATTAATGTAAAGTTGCTCTCTCTCCATTAGAAAGGTCAATCGAAACGCGGTTGACGCATGAGGAATGGGATGACTGGCCGCTGTTGAGTAACAGCTAACAAAGTTTAACAGTATTAATGCTGAAATGCGAGCAATATTTTCGCGGTAATCCCCGAAGAGTGGATACGAATTATACACTCACAAAGCGCATAGAAGGTATACAGCAGGTGAAGGTCAATGCCTGCAACAGTTGCAGATGGTCAGTGAAATAAGTGACAACTTAGTATACATAATTGTATCAGGACGAAAAGACCGCTGCGAACGGTCGAGGGAGACCATAAGTGCATTATTCGCAGTATTTGCGGAGTTGAACTGACGGCTCAGAATGTTGTGGCACGCGTCTTGTAATAGAGATGGCAGGACGAGGCAAAAAAGCTCGTTACATAAACTAAGACCTCTGGAGAAGATAAAATGAAAAAGACACTGACCACACTTTTACTCGCAACCATCCTTACCTTTGGATCCACCTTTGCTAACGCAGGTATTATCATTGCCGGCGTCGCATCGAACGGCTCCGGCGACTCCTGCACGGACAGCTCCAGCCTGGACACCGCACGTGGCGGGATCATCATCGCTG
>JBDTZO010000246.1:0-17168 GCA_040005135.1 Acidobacteriota bacterium
ACGGTATGCCGCCCGCCGCCGGCATCGGCATCGGCATCGACCGCCTCGTCATGCTTCTCACCAACAAACACTCCATCCGCGACGTTATCCTATTCCCGCACATGCGGCCTGAAAAGAGAGACGGGGAGAGCACAGAGGACACGAGGTCGTAGCAGACATCTCTATCAAGATTATGAAAAAAACGGCTATTTCAGCACTTGCAGTCGGCATTATGGTCGTTGTTGCCTACATCGGGGGACTTGCTTGGCAAAAATGGTGTGTTCCGCGAAGTGATATCTCGGTATCAGTAAATGGTCAGATCGAATCCAAAGCGTCGGCCGCAACGTGTCCTAATGGAGCGGTGATCGTACAGATTCCGGGTCAAACTTCGTTACTTTTGAATTTGACGGATATGTCATCTTCGACGATTCCTGGTACACAGTTCCACGATATCCTGGGACTTACTTTTTCCCACGATACGAATCCACAAGGGGTATCGATTAAAGATCGAGTAAAGATCGAGAGCGACCTTAATGTTGTAGTGTCGGAACAGTCGATTGCGTACGATGACCTACTTACACGAGAGCGAATTCAAATTTTAGTCAATAAGTAGCACTCCATCCGCGACGTGATCCTTTTCCCGCACGTGGGGCCTGAGAAGCGTAATAACGAGGAGCGATATTCGAAGTCATTACTAGAGCAGTATCCGCGGCAATTTCACGCGGAGAACGCCGAGAAGCCGCAGAGAACGCTGAGAAGATATCAATGCACCATAACTTGATCACGGAAGCCGTTATTGGAGCGGCTATCGAGGTACATCGACAGCTTGGGCCAGGACTACTTGAGTCTGCGTATCAGGAATGCCTTGCTCGCGAAATGCTGCTCCGAGGCATTCGATTCGAGCGTGAAGTTCCCGTGCCCGTTATCTATAAGGGCGTTCACCTTGAGTGTGGCTATCGACTAGACCTGCTAGTTGAAAATTTAGTCGTCGTGGAGATCAAGGCTCTTGACATACTCCCGCCGGTTTCTGAGGCCCAACTACTTACTTACCTCAGCCTCGGCGGTTGGCAAGTTGGCCTATTGATCAACTTTAATGTGCTTGTACTGAAAGATGGTATTCGAAGACGCGTAATGAGATTTCAGGATAATGTGAAATAAGATTCTTCTCAGCGACCTCTGCGAGGCCTCCGCGAACTCAGCGTTAATCACGCTGCTAATCATTTAGAGGATCGGATGCAGTAAGGTGCTGTCGAGGAAATATCCAACACGACGATCCACTAAGAACATATTGGTGACTAAAACCATTGCTTTCACAACCTTCGCTCTTGTCGCGTTTGCATTGAATTCGATCCTTTGCAGGTTGGCGTTGCGAGGCGAAGAGATCGATGCGGCGAGTTTCACGGGCGTGCGCCTTGTGTCCGGTGCTGCGGTAATGGTTCTCGTTAGCTATCTTGTTGGCCGACGAAGCGATACTGGCGTCCGTGGGATCCCGCGAGGGGGAAGTTGGCTATCCGCTGTCTTTCTCTTTACGTACGCGATCTGCTTTTCGCTTGCATATCTCGGGCTGACGGCCGGTACCGGGGCGTTGATACTGTTTGGATCGGTGCAAATGACGATGGTCGCGATCGCGATCGGTCGAGGTGAACGTCCAAGGCCATTCGAATGGATCGGACTCTTGACGGCGGTCGGTGGACTTGTATATCTCGTTCAGCCCGGCCTTTCATCGCCGCCGCTCAATAGTTCTTTGCTGATGGCCGCAGCCGGTGCGTCCTGGGGAATATATACGATCATCGGCAAGGGAACCGCTGACCCGCTTGCCTCCACGACCGGAAATTTCATCCGCACATTGCCGTTTGCGATCATCGCCGCAGTCGCTTTCATACCAAACCTGCATCTTTCACATCGCGGCATCATTCTCGCCGTTCTTTCAGGCGGTATCGCCTCAGGCATTGGCTATACGGTCTGGTACGCTGCTCTCAGACACCTTACTATGGCCCGAGCAGCGATACTCCAACTCGCGGTTCCCGTTATCGCCGCCGTACTTGGCATAACTCTTTTAGGCGAAACTGCAACGCCGCGACTCTATATCGCGGCGGGGTTGATACTTGGTGGTATTGGGCTGACTATCTTTGGAAGAAAACCTTAGCCACGAATTACACGAATTTCACAAATATGAACAAGCAATTCATTCGTGATATTCGTGTAATTCGTGGCAAAAAGTCCTCGGATCTACTCGTTGACCATCACCTCGACCGGATCGATGGTCGACGCTCGCCAGGCGGGATAAAGGGCACCGACGAGGCTGCCGCCGATCGCGATCGCGATGGCCGAGAGGATCCATTTAGCGCTGAATTGGAAAGGCAATTCAAATCCAAGACCGATCGCCCATGATGCGGCGAATGACGCTGCAAATCCGAGCACGACCCCGAGCACGCCGATCATCAGGGCCTCACCCTCGATCGTGGTAATAATAAATCCTTTCGAAGCGCCCAGCGATTTCAGGATCCCGATCTCCTTGCGACGCTCGGTTATAGTCGTATACATCGACAGCAGCACGAAGATGACCGACACGAATGCTCCCAGGCCTACCAGCACGCGAAGAAATGTGTTGAGGCCGGGGATCCGCTGTTGGGCGTCGATGACGAGGTCCGACGAAAGATCCACTTTATTTCCAGGCAATTTCTTATTGATCGCGGCGGCGACCGCGTTGACGTCCGCTCCGTCCTTGATCTTGACCAGAATATAGGTGCACTTATTGGGCGATTCGAGCGCGGACTGCAGCCCTGCGAGCGAGAGCTTAATGCGTGAGCCTGACGGCGGCGAAAATACACCGACTACCTTGTATTTATGCTCGCCAAAAAGTTCGATCGGATCGCCAAGTGTGACCTTGTCATCGCGAAACTGCCGCTCGTCCATGACGACTTCGTCATCGGCCGTCGCAGCACGTCCTGACGTCAAAGAAATTTCGTTCATTGCCGCGAAAGGTGCCCATTCGACGCCGTCGAGCTGCAGAACGCCGAACCGGCCTTTCTTGTTCGGCGTGATGTATTTGCCGACCGGAACGACCGACGCAACTCCGTCGATCTCGGCCAGTTTCGGGACGTACGCGGTGTCGACATTCATGTTGGAACTGGTAAGTTCCATTCCGCCGGCACGCGAAAAGACGATCTCAGCCTTCCAGTTCGTGGCCCGCTTTGCCATGTCCTCGGTCATCCCGCGAGCCAGGCCGGTGAACAGAACAACGAGAATAACGCCAAGCGCGACACCGATAACGCTGATCAGCGTGCGGAACGGGCGGACCCGCAGGTTTGCGAAGACAAGTTCTAGCATCAGTTTACGGTGAGATCAGCGACGAGAGCGTCGCCGCCGACGCTAATTTTATAACTTCGGCGTAGTTAAATCCACGCGCCGCTTCGCGATCGGTGTAGAGATCGTTGTGGTTGAGGAATTCGTGGTACATCTTGTCGTATGTCGCCATCAGTCGGTCGGTCGACATCTCGCGGGTATTGTGACGAGCGGTATCTAACGCGTTACGCACTTTTTTGTCCCGAGCCGCTTGATCACTGACAATATCGCGGACCGCGGCGGCGAAAGATCCGGCGTCGGGCTCGGCGAGCCACGCGTTTTCGCTGTTCGCATACGATAGAACGCCGCCAGCATTCGGAGCGATCGTCGGTATGCCGGATGCCATTGCTTCGAGCGGAGCAATACCGAACGGTTCTCTGGGATTTGGATGGACAAAGATATCGGAGTTTGCGTAAAGATGGGCGAGCTTTTCCTTCGGCAGGTGCCCGAGCATCACGATCCGGCCCTCGGCGTAGCGGTCGCCTTGCTCCTCTAACCATTGAGCTTTCGGCCCGGCTCCAGCGACGAGCAAGCGGTAATCGCGTTCAGGATCAGCAGCGAGTTTTTTAAGCAGATCGGCAAGCAGCCCAACATTCTTTTCCGGCGATAGGCGGCCGGCGTATAGAAGTACGGTCGCGGTCGACGGGATATTCATCCCGGCCAACATCGCGTTTCGCGAGTCTCTGGCTCGATGAGACGGGTCATACTGGTCAATATCTACGCCGCGCGGACACACGAATATACGTTCGGTATGCGGCACGCGCGGAGCTTTAACCAATCGCCAGGCTTTATTCAGCAACCAGCCGGTTCGCGGCTCGCCGTCTGGCCTTGCTACCGCGGTGTGAAACTCATCTGCCGTGTACTCGGAATTCGCGATATGAAAATCGAATATCGGAAAATTATAGTTTCGCATCACGAACCGCGCGATGCTGCGGCTGATCGGACCGCCGATCAGAAACGAGCTGATATTGTCGTCCATCCGCTCGCACGAGAAATGCACGAGCATCGGACGGCCGAGCTTGCGAAAATTACCGCTCCTGATCATCAGCCCGAGCAAGCTCAACGTATATTTGTCCGTCACCTCGATCATATCCGGCTGCTCCGCCAACAGTATGCGGCGGATAAGCGTGTCGTGGAGCATATATTGCCACGGCATTATTACGCGATACCGCTTGTCGAATACGGGCGAGCGTCTGGCTGGAACATAATATATCCGCGCGTATGGATTGACGTCCTCGACCTCCTCGGTTTCGCCCGGGACGATCAGGCGAACATAGCGCTTATGGCGCTCGGCGGCCTCGAGCAAGTTGTCGTAAGACGTACTTATCCCGCCAGAATTCTTATGATAATAATTGGTAATGTGAACGGATTTGTTTATGAGCGAACCCATCAGGAACGACCCCCTTGTAGTAGATATCGTCGATTCTACAACACTCATCCGGCCCTGAGCCGTATTAGACCGAACATTGATGACGGTTTTGATCAGGCAGCAGGCAACAACTCGTCTCTACACTAGTTTTACGTCGAACTTGCCGACATGGTCCGCGAAAAGTCGACCGAGGAATCGGCGTCAGGGTAGTCGAATAGCTCTTGGCGGCTAGTGAAATCGGCATACATTTTGTCGTAGAGTGCGAAAAGCGAATCCGTCGATGAGTCCCAGTCGTATCGAGCGGCGGTCGCGACGCCTGCCTCGACGCGCCTGGCTCGCAGCTCTGTGTCGTCAAATACCGAGCGGATCGAGGCCGCGAATGCCGTTCCGTTCGGCTCCGAAAGCCATGCGTTCGTTTCGTTCGCGTACGAGAGCAATCCACCTGAGTTCGGTGCGACGACCGCGAGTCCAGATGCCATTGCTTCGAGCGGCGTGATGCCAAAGGGCTCTCGCGGATTCGGGTGGATAAAGACGTCGCAGTTTGCAAATAGGTCGGCTAACTTATCCTTGTCGGTCATGTGTCCGATCATTACGATCTTGCCGGGCAAACGCTTTCCTGCCTTTTCGGTCAACTGCTCCGCGGTTGGGCCGCCGCCCGCGATGAGCAGGCGATACTCGTCCGAACTGCCGTCCGAAACAGCCTCAAGCGCGTCGATCAGCAGGTCAGTATTCTTTTCGGGCGAAATGCGCCCGGCGTAAAGGAGTAGACGAGCATTTTTCGGCAGGCCGAATTCCTCGAGGAAAGCCTCGCGCCGCGCCGCGCTTTTTCGACCGGGATCAAAATTCGAATTGTCGACGCCGCACTGATTCACGAATACACGTTCCCTAAGCCCGACCTTCGGGGCCCTCAGAAATCGCCAGCACCAGTTGAAGAACATCTTGGACCGATGCGGATCGCTTTCGAGCGAGACCGCGTCGAAGAATTCCTGGGCCGTGTAATCGGAGTTCGTCAGATGATAATCGAACATTGGCAGCGTGTAGTTTGCGGTATATCGGCGTGCGAGCCACTTGCCGAAACGGCCGCCGGACATGAACGCCCGGACGTTGTCATCCATCCGTTCACACGAAAACTGCACAAGCAGCGGCCGTTTTGAGGCGACGGTCAGAACGTGTTTGCGGACGAGCCCTGCCATCAGGCTGAGTGTGTATTTTTCGCCGATCTCGATGATGTCAGGATCTTCTTTTCTAAGTATCTCCTTTACCGGCGCGCCCTCGAACAGGTATGTTTTCCACGGCATCATCAGACGGTAACGTTTGTCGAAAACCGGTGAGAAATCAGACTTCACATAATAAATGCGGCCAAATTTCCCGATCTCCTCAACTGACGTTTCTTCGCCCGGAACGATCAGAGACACGTAGCGCTCGTGACGATTCGCCGACTCGAGCAGGTGATTATATGCCGTGCTGATGCCGCCCGAGGTCTTGTGGTAATAATTTGTGAGATGGACTGATCTTATCGGCACACTACGCTCATTTTATTAGATATTCACCGCCGGAGCTATTTTGAGAATCGTTGTTACTTGGAAGCCGTTTGAGTTCAACTATACCGCCGAGCGCTTTTTGGTTTTGCGACGCGTCCAGATGAGAGGGAATGAAATAAATTCGAGTGCGAGCCACGGCATCCGGCGCAGGTCTCGCCACAACGACTGTTGGCTTTCGTCCTTTACGAGCAAAGCGCCGCGGCGCATTGCAAATAGATTGAAAAGAGCCGAGATCACGGATACAAATACCGAGATAAAGATCGCACGGCCCTTGCCGCTGACCCCAGTCTGGCTGTCGTAATAGGCCTGGACACCGTATTCAATAAGGTGACTAACGGTCGCAAGTACAAGCGGCACCGTTAACACCGCGTGCCACGCCGGCTCGACCTTGCTGTACGACTGAATAATCGCTCCGTTCACGCCGCCGAAGATAAGCCTGAACACCGATTGAGCGATGGCGGCGCCGACCGCCAGCTTGAGACCGTCTTTCTTAAAAAGGTAGCTAAAGAAAAATATCGGTGCCCGCAGCAAGGCGCTCAGAACCGCTGCCTTCCAATTCCAGCGCCAGATCAGCGTGTCGATCGGGTGACGGATCAGATCAGCCGTAACGGCCCAAACCCGTGTCGGGGCCGATCGCTGGTCGGGCTGCTGCTCGTCCTCTGTTTCGATCATTTCTTTTTGTTCGCTTGTGCGATTCGTTCGAGCCGGATGGCTTCCTTATAACCTTCGTAAACTCCGTCAAAAATAGAATCCCACGAGTGTGAAAGTGCCCGTTGCCGAGCCGCCGCCTTCATCTGGTTGAGTTTGTCGGTATCCTGATATAGCTCCAATGCATATTTAGCATAATCGCTATGTTCGTGGGCGATAAACCCGCTTTCGCCGTCGCGGATAATGAACTTGGGGCCGCCCTTGGCCGACACGATCGCCGGAACTCCTGATGCGAGGGCCTCTTGGGCGACGTTGCCGAAGGCGTCCGTTTCCGACGGGAAAACGAAAACGTCCATATTAGCATAAGCCTCGGCAAGTGGCTCGCCCTCAAGAAAGCCGGTAAAAACAGCCTTCTTCATGTTGGCTTCGAGGTATTCCCGCTCGTTTCCCTCGCCGACGATCAGAAACTCGTAATTGTCATGGCCCGCGGCGATGAACGCCTTTTCGACATCCTCGAGCAGTCTCACGTTCTTTTCGGCCCGCAGCCTCCCGACAAATCCGATGCGAAATACGCCGTCCTTGATGGTCCGCTTCGCCGGATCGAAAAAGTTCTGATCAACGCCGCGTCCCATTAAACGCGATTCGCGCTTTGTCCGTCGGCCGAGGTCATCGACGAGCTCTTGGTTCGGCGACAGTATTACTTTGGGCATCTTGTAATACAGTATCGAGCCCTCCATGATCTTTCTCTCGGCGAAATCCGCGATGCCATTGACTTGTTTATCGGGTAGGAACTTGAGGATCCGGCGTATGCGGCTCGACGCAAACTCGTGGATGTTCGTATGCCATGACCCGAGCAGCGGCGTTGCCATTCGCCAAGCCAGGATGGCGCCGATGATACTCACATCATTGAGGCCCGTTATATGAATAATGTCAGGCTTGAATTCGAGGAGCTGCCGGTGGACGCGGCGGAAATGCCGGTTAAAGAACGGGTCGTAGGCAAGATCTTCATCGAGCGAAAACGAAAGAGGAGATCGTTTGAGCGAAAGGTGTGACACGCTGCCGTCGACGGTCAGCTCCGTCTTTGGCCCGGCATGAATGCACAAGAGCGGATTTTCCTGGCGCTTTGCATATGCCGTAAGTCGACGGCACGTCATTGCTGCTCCGTTTACTTCCAGATAGGAATCCGGAAAAAACGCAACGCGTAATTTTTCGTTCACAACAGATCCTTACAATCGCAAACGGCGGGCAAGCCCGCCATTGCTTTACAAAATACTGAACTCATTAAATTCAGACCACACCCGACGAGAGATCGGCCGACAGGTCCTCAAGGTCGGGGATCTCAAACTTGGTGTTCGCGACGTTCTTTGGAACGCGGTCCGCTCGCTTTCGGACGACGCGGAAAACCGGCCGCATCGACGGACTGCCGAGGAAACCGAGTGTCTTGATAGCCAATCTCAGCCACTTCGGGCCGCCGAGCTTCCATCCGTGGGATGAAAGCGGAACGACTCCGAGGCCGTCGCCGGTGTCGAAGAAAACGCGGTCGAACCATCGCCGGCGATGTTCGGCAAAATCGGGATAATGCGTCAGGATCTCGGAGAATGACTGCAGCTGTCGCGAGTGGAGCGGCGTCTCATATTCCGGCATCAGTACGACCTCGCTCTTTTTTTCGACGCGGATCTCTTCGGCAAATTCATCAAATGTCCGGGCGTTCGTCAAGTTTACGACCGTATTCGGCTTGCATCCGTGACGGTCGCCGCCGGTCGCGATCGGAATTCCCAATGCCTCGGCCATCTCAATTACGGCCTTATTCTCGGACCAGCTGCGAAATCCATTGATCTCGAAAGCGTGGATCCAGCGGCCGTGCTCACGGATAAAACTCTTGAGAAGTATCGCGTGACGCTCGGCTCCGACCATTTCGATGTCCCAGATCGGATGATTCAGTATGATCAGGACATGCGGAAGTTCGTTGATCATCGAAAAGACTTCGTTAAGGTTTTCGGTACTATGATCTTCCTTGGTGAACGTGTAATCGAGCAGTGTCTGGGCGATCTCGTCCGCGCGTTCGGGCGGCAGATTGTGTACGCCGACGTGAAAGAAGCCGAAATCGAACGGAACTGTCCATTCCATCGAGATCGGAATACCCTTCGCCGGATCGGCGTCATTGATCGTCAGATTTCCGGCGATATGGTCGTGGTCGGTGATCGACACGATCGCGTCGAGGCCCGCATTGTTGATCTGGACCTTTTCGATATCGTATACGTGCTGCGGCGTCATCGGCGGCGACCAGAACGAGGTCGAAAAGTCGATCGCCTTACCCTCACGCTGGAGATAGCTCGCCTGTTCTTTTTTCCAAAAATGCGAGATTATGGGCAGTTTTTCGGCGTAAAACGGAATGAAATCCAACATTTCCTTGGAAAATTCCGTGTGACAATGAAGTGAAACTCCTGTCGTAGCTGTTGTGGAGAGATCTTTCGGCTCGCGCAGGATGTGCAGTCTTGTCCTTTGTAGATTCATAATACTCCGCGATAGCTCACCTCGAACATACTAAGCTAGCAAATATCAATGCTCAAGTCTATCGCATGCGGCCCCGTGAACGGTTCATTTTTGCGGTGCCCACGTGCCGCTTAATATTCAATAAAGTATGCCTATCGCGATCGTTCAACTTCAAAGTTTGTTCCGCATTTCCTTTTTCTTCGCCGTCGTTGGCGACAAAGCGGGCATCGAACTCGAATAAAGGGCTTTTGGGTACTTCAGATAGTCGACACTACAAAAAGATTCGGTTCTTACTCACAAAGTTGTCATAAATCGAAAACAAGCGGTGTTTTGTAGCTAGAAAGCAGGAATCATCCTCAAATACGGAGACGACATTATGAGTTGGATATTTACAATTGTTTTTTCAGGATTATTATTTTCATCGACCCAAACTTCGAATATCGGGCAGCAAGCTCCCGCCCCTGAGCCAACCGCGGCAAATGATACTTATATTGTCAAAATGGACGAGACAAACCGTTTCGAGCAAACGTACCCGCTGACCGCCGATTGACGCGTAAGCGTGTCGAACGTCAACGGCTCGATCACCGCCGAGGCATGGGACCGAAACGAGATAAAGTTAGTCGCCATCAAAACGGCCGATAACAAAGACAGGCTCAACGAGGTCGAGATCCGCATCGATTCCAAGGCCGACTCGTTCCGCGTCGAGACCAAATACGATAACTGGAGAAAAGACGGCGGCGACCGGTGGCGAGACAACGGCAAACTGCTTGTCGATTATCAGCTCATGGTGCCGCGCGGAGCGGTCCTGAGCGATATCAGCACGGTCAACGGCTCGGTGACGATCTCAAACTTTACCAACGTTACTAAGGTGTCGGCAGTCAACGGTACGATCAAGGCATCGAACCTCCGCGGCACAAGCGATCTTTCGACGGTCAACGGCGAGGTCGTCGCCGATTTCACCACTCTCGACGTGGGCAGCAAGATCTCGCTCGACACCGTCAACGGCAAGGTCAATCTTATGATCCCGTCCGATTCGAACGCGACGATCAAGGCGGATTCGCTGAATGGAAATATCACCAATGATTTCGGCCTGCCGGTCCGCAAGGGAAAATACGTCGGCCGCGACCTCTACGGACGCCTCGGCGGCGGCGACGTTCGCATTAAGCTCGAGAGCGTTAATGGCGACCTGAAAGTGCTGCGGCAGAACGATGGAAAGAGCCCGAGTCCCTCGACCAATCTTTTGCCGCAAAAGGAAAAAGACGAAGAAGATTGGGACAACGACGCGGACCTAGGCAATATAGGAATTCCGTCGCCCAGGATCCCCGGTGTCAATTCACAAAGAGAAGCTGCCAAGATCCGCGTCGAGACCCAGCGTGCATTGAAAGACGCCGCACGAGAGGTCGAAATGGCGCAACCTCAGATCCAGGCCGCAGCAGCGGAATCGATGAGACAGGCCGCTGAAGTAATGAAGTCCGAACAAGTGCAGAACGCTATCAGAGCCGGGGTAAACGCCCAGGCCGGGGTCATGGCCCGGATCGCTGACGTAGCCTTTTTCCCTTCGATGCCGCGAGTGGAGAGGAAATCCGATTCATTCGCGGTTAATGGCGTTCCGAACGTAAAAGTGCAGTCCCGCGGCTGCGAGATCAAAGTTACAGGATGGGACAAACCCGAAGTCAAGTATTCTGTCACACAACTATCGTCATCGAGGGACAAGTCGCCGATCGACGTCAAAGAGTCTCACGACGCCTCAAGCGTTACACTTAATGTGAATTCCGACGACGACGTCCAACGAACGCGGATCGAGATCTTCGTTCCGCGAAAGTCGAATCTCAACATCAAGACCGACAGCGAAATTCGCCTTGACGGCGTTTCCGGTGAGATCGACCTGAGCGGCCAGGACGGAGCGATCAACGTTCGCGACGTCGACGGCAAGCTCGCGATCGCAAGCACCGATGGCCGGATCCGCGTCATCGGTTTCAAGGGCGAAATAACGACGGAGACGGGCGACGGATCGACTCTGCTCGAGGGCGATTTCACGAAGGTCACCGCCAAAGCGGATTCCGGCGAGATCGTGATCACGCTGCCGGATAATGCCGGGGCGACCGTGACATCCCGATCGTCGGGGGCCAAGGTCGAGGGACTTGCCGCCCAGCTTCTGAAGGAGATCGACGAAAATCGTGAGTACAAGATCGGAAGCGGAAAAGCTCCTATCAAAGTATCTACCGATGGCGATCTAGTGCTTCGCAGCTCTGGGTCCATCGCCGATCTTCTTTAACAGATTGACAGCGGTCGGAGCGCTGTTTTCGGGATTTATTGAAACATCCTGAGCGTTCCTTCGTTTGCTATTATTCGCAAATGTCCTGCCGGCATTGTTCGAAATACCAAAATTGAAGGGAAGTCATGAAAAAACTCGGCGTGCTCGCTGCAATCCTATTCCTATATTCTCAGGCCTTTACGCAGGGTGCGTCGTCATCTTCGGCCGCAGCCGGTGCATCACCGGTCGCAACGACTGCGGGTCGAAAGGTCGGCAACGTTATCGTACCGGAAGAAAAACTAAGGCCTATAACTATCCCGCTGACGACGGCCGCCATAGTAATTGATGGACGGCCAGACGAGGAAGCCTGGAAGACCGCAGCCGTTTTTAAGGATTTCTACCAGACAGGCCCCGGCGACAACATTGCTCCATCCAAACCCACCGAAGTTCGCGTCATGTACGACGAACATAATTTATACGTTTCATTCAAATGCTGGGACGACCGCGACAAGATCCGAGCCACCGTGGCAAAACGCGACGAGGTTTTTGGCGAAGACAATGTCCGCATGTGGCTCGACACCTATGACGATCAACGGCGTGCCTATATTCTCGGTTTTAATCCGCTCGGCATTCAGCAGGACGGCATTTATACCGAGGGCCAGGGAGCGGATTTCTCGGTCGATATCGTCATGGAATCGAAAGGCGTCATCGAAGATTGGGGCTGGTCCGTCGAGGTCAAGATCCCGTTCAAGTCGCTCCGCTATGCTTCCGGAAAAGGCAAGAAATGGGGCTTTAACGTCGCACGAAACATCGATCGCTTTAACGATGAATTTGACCAGTGGCTGCCCGACGACCGGAATGTTTCCGGCTTTCTGATCAAGCACGGAAAGATCACCGGCCTCGACGATGTCAAATATGAGCGGACTCTCGAAGTGGTGCCGAGCATGACTCTGTCCGAAACTGGGAGCCGAAAGCGAACTGTTCCAAACTCCGGTTTCAACGCGCTCGGGCCTTACGATCCGATCTTTAATCCGATCGGCGTCCGTGATCCGGGCCGCTTTGTAAATGATCCGCTCAAGCCGCAGCTAAGTCTCAACCTCAAGTACACGCTGTCGCCGAATGTCACTTTCGACGCGGCGATCAATCCCGATTTTGCGGAGATCGAGGCCGACGCTCCGGTGGTCTCGGCTAATCAGAGGTTCCCGATCTACTTTCAGGAAAAACGGCCGTTTTTCCTTGAGGGCAAAGACATCTTTGAATCGCCGATGCGTCCTTTTTATTCGAGAACTATCGTCGATCCGGACTTCGCGACAAAGCTGACCGGCAAGGTCGGTGCGACGACCTTCGGCCTGCTGCTCGCGTCGGACAACGCTCCGGGAAACTATTCTCAGGACGAGCGCGGTGAGCTGCTCGATTGCCAGCGTGCCCGCGACCTCGACCCGGCGGGCAGCAAACGCAATTGCGCGAATGAGGAATTTGTCGACAAGAATGCGATGTTCGGCGTGCTTCGCTTGAAACGCGACTTTGGCAAAGAGAATAACGTCGGTTTTTTCGCAACTACCCGTATCTTTCCGAAAGATCGAAACTTCGTGAGCGGATTTGACGGAAAATTCAAGCTCAATCCGAAGACGATCCTGGCGTTTCAGGTTCTTGGTACCCATTCACGCGAGTTGTTTTACGACCCTAACGCCGACAATGTCAGATACCGCAACGGGAATGGGATCGGATACTATTTCAACCTTGATTACACGACCGACCTTCACGGATGGACCTTTGAGGCCGATGGCTATTCTCGAGACTACCGGGCGGACGCGGGCTATACACAGCGAACGGACTCGAACACATTTTTCTTCGCCAACCGGTTTAGCACGACCTCGCGTCCAAAGTCCGCGATCATTAGGACCAGCTGGAACCAGTTCGCACGTTACGGATTCGATTGGAAAGGCCGAGCTCAGCAGGGATTGATCGGGAATAATTTTAATTTCAACTTCCAGGGTAATCTTTACCTAAACACCGAGTTCGGCGTTCAGTTCGAAAAGATATACGAAAATGAATTTGGAGCTGTCCGAAACCCCGCCATTGGTCGTCCGGGTGCGTTCGTCGGTGCCGCCTCGCGATCGTCGTATGAACCATATTTCAACATCAATGCAAACAAGACAGTAAGCAAAAAGCTGTCTGTATATGGCTTTATCGGTTCGATCATTAATTCATTCGATTACGATTTCGGCGGCGGCCCAAGATATCCTCGAGCGAGCCCGGCGTTTACCTCTTACCTTCAAAGTCCCGAATATAACAACTATATAGCCGGGCTTTATCAATATCAGGCCGATCCGATTCATAATCCATACCCGAATTTCGCACAACCCCCGCAGCTCGATCCCGGCCGCGGATGGCAGTTTGACGCTAACGTCGGTGGCGAATATAAGCCGATCGATCCGCTTCGGATCTCGATCGACTATACAAAGAGCAAGCTGACCCGTAACGATACAGACAAGGTCGCGTATAACACGAACATTTTTTCGCTAAAGTCGACCTACCAGTTCACACGGTTTATATACATACGTTCCCGCCTGGACTACGACACGCTGAGGGCGGCAGCCAGCGGGCAGCTGCTGCTCGGTTGGAGTCCAAGCCCGGGCAAGGCGTTCTACGTCGGCTACAACGACGATTTTAACTATAACGGCTACAGCCCCTTCACAGGCCAGTTCGAGCCAAAATTTGAACGCAACGGCCGCACGTTCTTTATCCGCATGTCATATCTCTTCCGCAAAAGCTTTTAGCAGCAATGTCACGATTTTCCTCTAGGCAGCGGGCCCCGGCCGCTGCCGTTTTTTGTTTTTAACTTCCCAGCCTAGCCGTCAAGATCATATTAAGCAATGACTTAAGATTACGCTCCGCCGAGCGGTCTGGCAGATGAAAAAATTGTTCTTGTAAATAATGAACTAATAAGTTATAAGTATGTACGGATAAATCAGTTCTTCCCATTCCGGTTAATTTTCAAAGGAGAAAAATATGAAGTTGGCTAAATGTGCTCTCGCACTATCATTGAGCTTAATATTAAGCACTATCTTGCTTCCGACCGTTCTCGCACCGTCCGTCTCAGCTCAATCCAAGGATCTCGGCATCGCGCTGCAGCGAGGATATAGGACGGGATATTCCGACGGCTATATGGCCGGTTATCGCGACACGATCGATGGTCTGAACAAGGGGGTCACCCGACACACCGAATACGCCAAGGCTGACCGAGCATTTAACAGGGACTACGGAACGGTCGAAGATTACCGCGACGGTTACCAGCAGGGATTCGAATCGGGCTACGACACCGGCTTTGAAAAACGATCTTTCGAAGCGACCCTGCCGGGAAGTATACAGAAGCGCGGGATCATTGATCCCGCCGCGCAAGCAACGAATATTCAGGCCATTACGGCGGCGCCGGCTGGCGAGGTCTCGGCCCAAACGACCTCAAATTCAGTCGCACTCCCAGTGTCCATTCAAAACGGAGCATCCGGCATCCGCACAGAAGGCGACGCGATCATCATAATTCCCCGCGACACCGAACTAATGCTTGAGCTGCAGGAAGATCTGAGCACCGAAAAAAGCCGGCCCGGCGAGAAATTCACCGCCAAGGTGGTTTCGCCGTCCGAGATCGCCGGAGCCGTGATCGAGGGTAGAATAGCCAAGATCACGTCGCCCGGCCATATCAAACGCCGCTCGGAGCTCGCCCTCTCATTCGACCGAATTGTCATAAGCGATACACGCTGGAGCAATTTCAGTGCGGTCCTGACGGAGGTCATGCCGGTCAAGGGTGACAATATTCACACGGTTGACACCGAAGGCACGGCCATCGGACAAAGCTCGTTCAAGAGTGACGCGATCAAGATCGGCGGAGCCACGGGAGCTGGCCTCATTGTCGGCGGCGTCGTCGGCGGTCCGGTCGGAGCAGGTGTCGGGGCAGGCGTCGGCGCGGCCTTTGGCGTCGGAGCAGTCGTCATCGAACGCGGCAAGCACATCCGCATCAATCGAAATCAGCAGGTGAGAATCAAAACTGCGTACGAAACGCAGATCAGATAAAAACTTTGGTTCCCTCCTGGGAAATTTGCCGCTACGGCAACCGAAGGCGGGGATAGGTGCATCCTATCCGCTGTAAAGGCTTTGTCCACGAACTTTCGCGAGTTCTGTTTGGTTCTCCTTTGGGAATTCGCGATGGTTCGTGGATAATTTTTTTAATGATCGTCGCATTGCTTACCGATTTCGGCACCTCGGACTATTTTGTCGCAGCGGTAAAAGGGTCCATCCTTACCGTCGATCCGTCTGCCGTCATCATCGACATCACCCACGATATTTCCCCGCACGACATTCGGTCCGCGGCGGTCGTACTCGCGGCATGCTACCGCGACTTTCCGCCGGAAACCATCTTTACGGTGGTCGTTGATCCGGGCGTCGGCTCATCTCGCCGCGCGATCGCGGTGTCCTGCAAAGATTTGATCTTTGTAGCGCCGGACAATGGCGTATTAAGCCGGGTGCTCGGGGATGCGGAATATAAGGCTTTCGAACTAACGAACCAAAGATATTTCGGGCCGCGTCGAAGCTCGACTTTTCACGGACGTGATATTTTCGGCCCGGTGTCGGCTCACATCGCTCTCGGGGTGCCGCTCTCTGAGCTTGGGCCGCCGGCCCACGATCTATCGATGCTCGAATTTCGCCGACCGCGATCGAGCGGCGGCTTTCTGATCGCGGAGATCACAAATATTGACCGATTCGGGAATATCGTTACCGATCTCTTGCCGTCCGACATACCGGCCCAATTCGAGCTCTCGATCAACGGGCACAAGGTCATTTTGATCAAAGATTCATACGCAGATGCAGGCCCGAATGAGCTTTTCCTGATCGTGGGGAGCTCGGGTTTCGTCGAGGTATCTATGCAAGGATCCTCGGCCGCCGCGATGACCGGTGGGGCGATCGGACAAGAATTATCTCTTTCATCGCCAATTCGTTCTGACTTTCCGGAATAGGGCTCCGCGGCCGTTTATATGGGAATTGGTTATGCCAATTTCCTGATTCTACTTGTGCGCGAGGCCGCTAGTCTTATAAAATAACGTTTGGTAATAACGGCAAATAATATCAGAGAGCGTATTTAAAATGAGCACAGCAACAGAAGCAACCGCAGCAGCCGGCCTACGAGGCGTTGTCGCCGCACAAAGTGCGATCGGTGACGTCAATGGTGAGGAAGGCATCCTTATTTACCAGGGTTATAACATTCACGACCTGGCCGAACATTCGACATTCGAAGAGGTGGTATTCCTCCTTTGGAACGGGCGTTTGCCAAAGGCCGACGAGCTTGCCGCGCTAAACGCGGAGATCCGCGCGAATTACGAAGCACCTGCCGAAGTGATCGCTTTGATGAAGCAGTTTCCGAAGACCGCCGATCCGATGGACGTCCTCCGCACGGCAGTTTCGTCTTTAGATTTTTACGACACAAACGGCCACGGCACCGACCGCGAACACGCGATGAAAGCCGCAATCAAGCTAACGGCACAGA
>JBDTZO010000012.1:0-5024 GCA_040005135.1 Acidobacteriota bacterium
GTTTGGTACATTTCTAAACAGCTATAAACGATATTTCACAGGCGGATTTGATATTTTGTTTTGATACGGCTCCCAGGACACATACTTAAGTGAAACTGTTAGATGATGAATGAACCTTCTGATCGATGGGATCCCGAACCGCGTTGGCACGGACTTGTTGCGGTACTGGCGGTTGGCGGGTTGTTCACGGCTCTTCCCTCATCCCTCATCATCGGTCCACGATGGTTATTTCCCGCGATTATCGTTCTTCTTCTCATTCCCACAGTAGTTTCGCATAGAACGAATTATCATCGTCTCAATCAGGTGCTCGGGTTTACGGTCACCGGCATTATCACGGGAGCGCTGATTCTTGCTGTGATCTTCCTAATCAGCGTTTTGCCAGAACACAGAGAAACTCCGACCGAGCTCCTGCTTTCCGCTGCTTCCTTATGGATAACAAATATCCTTGTGTTCGCCCTCTGGTATTGGCGGCTCGATGCGGGTGGGCCGCACGGACGTGAAAAGCGGGCAGGTCATTTGGATGGAGCGTTTCTCTTCCCCCAGATGACTCTACCATCGGGGTCAGCTGCTCAAGAAACCTCGAGGGAGTGGTCTCCTAATTTCATTGACTATCTTTTTCTTGCCTTTAACACCAGCACCGCTTTTTCCCCAACCGATGTTCCCGTTTTAGCCCGTTGGGGCAAAGTGGTAATGATGATCCAATCGTCCATCTCACTAACTGTGCTGGTGCTACTCGCCGCGCGGGCCGTTAACATATTGTAGTTTAACTAAAGGCCAAGAGTGCCCGCTGGATTTAGCTGATGCAGCTGCCGTCCGCTCTTTCGAAAGTATTGAAATTGAACCAATACAATGCACGTCACTTCGATTTTGGTTTATCAGCCATATTCGAATTCATGCTTGAATTCGCATTACCGTACATGTTGTTACCTGTATTCGTTTTCATTGCCGGGGTGGACGTTGCCGTCGGTCCAGGTGCCACGTTAGACGGGGCGACATAACCAGTGTTTGTGCTGGTGCCGCGGAGATTCATATTTGAATTTCCGTTTCGGTTTGAAGTAGTTGAATCACAGCCCAAGACGGCCAAACTAATGGCTAGGACTGAGCTCAGGCCGATTATTTTTTTCATATTTTCCTCCTTCCTTACCAACGGCCTCCGGGAAAATTACTCGAGGCCAAAAATACAAGCGATAAAAGGCTCCAGTTGTGCTGGAGCCTCCATGGGAAAGAATACTAGCGGTTGATGTACTCGCCCTTGTAATTATTTTTCCATTCCCTTGCAAAGTGTTCGGAATCTTCGTGTGAATGCGGTTTGACGCCGACAACGACGCCACCGTTATTAACGCCTTCTTCATAGACCTTCGCCGTTTCTTCGGGTATTCCCCATCCAACGAGTGCTCCGACTAAACCACCCGTCAGACCGCCCGCACCGGCACCTGCCAATGCAGCTGCGACTGGTCCCCAGACGACCAGGCCCAAGCCCGGCAGAATAAGATTTGTGCCGATCGCGGCAATACCACCGATAATCGCACCAAGCGTGCCGCCGATCGCCGCTCCCGTACCAGTTCCTTTCAAAGCTTTGGTGCCAAGTTCGGTGTTCGGGTCGTGTGCAAAATGCTCATCACGCGTCTTGTCGGACATCATGACGTTGATTTCGTCATCGGTGTACCCGCGATCGCGTAGTGATTTGTAAGCGCTCTCAGTGCTTTGCTTGTCGCGGAAAAGGCCGGTCAGCATCCCCGGCTCTTTCGATGTAGATGTAGATGTGGACTCATTTGTCATTATATTTTCTCCTTGATAACTTATTGCTCGTGTTAGTTCTAAACGTAAATAGCACATGTTTCCATTAGGGACGCCGTGTGCCGCGTGAGGTGCATTTATTTCCACCAATGCTTACCCACGGTAGCTCACCGAAAAGGTTGTGTATGTCCGATGTCGTACCGACGCTGATTTACAGACCTGTGCAAACTCGTTTAAAGCCATTGAATGTGGGCCACCTGACCTGAGCATCATGGCGAAGGGAGATAAAAAAATGACAGAAAAAACTAAAACATCGAGTGCAAAAAAGGCTTTGGCCAAAAATAAACCGTCCGTCTCATCACCTAAGCCGAAGGCGGCGGCGGCAACTACTAAGGCGGCGGCTGCAAAGAAACCGGCGGCGAAGGGAATTCTTTCCAAGGCCAAGGATGCAGTTGTCGAAGTAGCGATTGGAACAGTTTCTGGAGCGGTGAGCGGAGCCGTGGCAGGGGCGGCTACAGCCGGCGAACGGTTAGCAGGCGTAAAGCAAGAGAAAAACAAACCAAGCGGAAAGAAATGATCCATTGATTACGAGGAGTAATTGAGACGGATCTCATGTACACCGCGAACTGGTGCGGACGAAGGGCGTGAAGTAGGGAGGCCGACAAAAAATGGACTTGAAGGAAAACATTGATATCCGAGGCATCGAACAATCGCAAGCCCTCCCAGCCGAAACTCGCCGAAACGTTACCGCTTGCAAATCTGAATTTCAAGAGATATTTCAGGCGGTACCGAATTAATGAACAAAATCATTACGAAACCGTAATGATTTCTAGATTTCGGAAATACAACTACTGTCCACAGGAGGAAAAATATGCATTTTATCGCTTATATTATTGCAGGTCTGATCGCCGGCTTCATCGCCAGCAAACTCGTCAATAAATCCGGTGATGGTCTGATAATCGATATTCTACTTGGTCTTGTCGGCGGAGTTCTCGGGGGCTGGCTGTTTAGTTTATTAGGTATTAATTTCGGCCAGACCGGAGGCTTGAATATTGCAAGCATTATAGTTGCCGTTATTGGCGCCGTGATTCTGCTTGTTGTCTACCATGCGATCCGGCGTAATACTTGATTTGATTACTCTCTAGCCTTGAAATAAAGAAGCGGGTTGCGAGATTTCAATATCATTTCTGCGGCTTGCTCAACAGCGTGTGTGGTCGAGAAACGCATCACTCTCTGATTGCAACTTCATTTTCGTTGAAATTCAGGTGCCCCGAGCGTTAAAGCCAGTATCTCGGCAACATAATCGCTATTAAATTTTGGCTCACTCGCGGGAGGGGGCGGAGTCGCCGACCCGTGTTTGTCCACTGCGGCATTGGGTATCGAAATAGCAGACGGCGGCGGCGCGGACCGTTCTTTTGAGTCGCGAGCGGCGATACCATCGAGCGTGTCTCTCGTGTGGGCGGAGACTTGGTCCATCAAGATCAGCTTGGTAATAGACGCGACCATGACCTGCGGGTCTGCACCCGTTGGCTCGCCAAAGAGCTTGCGTATATCGATTTTTGTTCCCTTGATAGCCCCGGTCGCAAAGGCAACAGCAAAGTTAAATCTCGTCAGCATCCCGTTATTCGACAACCATTCGCTCGTGCGTTCAGGGTAGCCGTCGGGGGTCACTCGGCCAAAGACCGGCTGGCCCATTTTCGAGATCCAATCGAGTATTGGTCGCGCCCCGTCCGACTCGGCGGCGGTCGCACGCAGGCTGGCGGCGACGTATTCGAAAGGAGACCTGACCTTTACCTGATAAGCGCTTGGGCTTAAGAATTCGGGCGAATCGATAATGCTCTTTAGCGTCTCGCCAATCGAGCCGTCGGTTCGCAAAAAGACCTTCGCCGCCCGGTCGATTAACGCCTTTGGCGGGTCGTCGCCGATAAAACGCCGGGCTAGCTTGGTCGCGATAAAGCGAGCGGTCGAAGGGTGTTTTGCAAGTATGTCGAGTACCCGCTCGGCATCTCCGATGCCTCCGCCGCCCAGGATCTTTGTGCCCAGGACCATTTTCTCGCCGTTGTCGTGCTGTCCGGGATTGTATACAAAGATGCCCTCTTCATAAGGCTTGCGGATCGTCCAGCCGGTAAAGCAACGGGCGACCTCCTGTACGTCTTTTTGCGTGTAGCCGCCGTCAACGCCGAGCGTATGCAGCTCCATCAGTTCTCGGGCGTAATTCTCATTAATGCCGCCGGATCTGCGTGCGGGTTTGCCCTTGGTCGCGGGATACTCATGCAAAACACTCGATTGCCAGTTATCAAGATAAAACAGCATCGCCGGGGAATGTGCGGTCGCACCCAACAGATCGCGAAAGCGCCCCATTGCAAACGGCCTGATCGTATCGCGGTCAAATTCGGTCAATAGGATACGGTCGGCATCCTTATTAGCAAAAATGCTGAAGTGATTTTCCCAAAAATCGACCATAACCTCGTTCAACTGTCGCTCGCTGTAAACGGCCCTGAGCAGCTTGGCGCTCTGGAGCTCATTAACCACCAGACCCGGATTTTTTGGCACCGGCGTCGGCAAAGGCTTTGCCGCGGGAGTTGGCGACGGCGTCGAAGCAGCAGCTACCGTTGCGGTCATTGTCGGCGAGGCCTGCTCCAGATTTTTTGCTACCGCGTTTACGGCCGGCATTGGCGTAGGCGAAGGCTTGGGCCGTGGAGGGTTGTATAGCTCGGCTATCGACGGATTTGCAAGCAACAGGGTCGGCAGTTTATCGAGCCGCTTCTGTAAGGCCGAATCGTCGATCGAATCAGGATCGAGCTGATGGTCGATATATTGCTGGACGCCCATTTTCTTGACGGCGTCAAAATCTCCCGGACGCGCTCCAAATGACAATCGCGACAAAACCTGCGCCACGCGCTGGTCGGCGGTCAAAGCGTGTCCCGAGTCGTATTGTTCCGACATGGCCGCAAATACGGAGCACGGTTGAGCGACCAGCAATGTGCATGCGAGCAGCGAGAGAGATAAGCGAATATTTGCAACGCTGGATCCGGAAAAGATCTTCATAATGGCGGCCTCATTTTCAATATTCCAAATGTGTTGTTGAGATATAAATTTGCGGCGAAGAGATGCCCGTATTCATAATCCATCCGTGCACGGATCGTTTCGCTGATGCCCCTGAGTATATAAAAAGCCTCTTGGGTCATTTTCGAATCAGCATCGTCATCCCATGATCGATGTATTCTTCAGCCTGAGATATTTACACGTGCGAGGAATGGGGTCATCTATGAAGTAAGTACTCAAGT
>JBDTZO010000137.1:0-16993 GCA_040005135.1 Acidobacteriota bacterium
ACGAAAAAAGAGGCTCGCGGGCGGGCGAACCGCTTTGTTTACTGTAGGTTACCTGTTCTACGTAATAGCCGAACAAGCGTGGAACAAGCACCGAACAAGCGTCGAACAAACATGGAACACGCGCAGAACAAGCCGGCACGAAGTGGTACGAGCTCGCATTTTGTCCTGTACAGTTAGTCGGCAAACTGCTTCTTCAAACTCTCGGTATACGGTGCTCTCGCGACGCCCTTTTCGGTGATTATCGCGGTCACGAGGTCGTTGGGCGTGACGTCGAAGGCGTAGTTGCTGACTTCGCATTCGTCGGGGGCGAGTTGGATGTTCTGGACATGTGTGACCTCGCGGATCGCTCGTTCTTCGATCGGGATCTCGTCACCGGTCGGGCAATTCAGGTCGACGGTCGAAAGCGGCGCCGCCACGTAGAACGGTATGCCGTGGCGCTTGGCGAGGACGGCGACCATATATGTGCCGATCTTGTTGGCGACGTCGCCGTTTGCGGCAATTCGGTCCGATCCGACGACGACGGCCTGAATATCGCCGCGTTTCATAATATGACCGCTCATGTTATCGGTGATGAGCGTGACGGGAATATCGTCCTCCATCAATTCCCAGGCAGTGAGGCGTGCTCCCTGCAGGTAAGGACGCGTTTCGTCGGCGATGACCGAGATCGTTTTGCCCTGATCGACGGCCCCGCGAATGACTCCGAGAGCGGTGCCCCACACGCCGCCCGTCGCAAGAGCTCCGGCGTTGCAATGCGTCAAGACGGTCGAATCGTTTTCGAGCAGCTCGCCGCCAAATTTGGCGATGAGACGCTGCGATTCGATGTCTTCCTCGTGGATCGCTTTGGCGTCGTCGACGAGGATCTGCTTGATCTCGCTTACGTTCTTTCCGCTGGCCTTGGCTTTTTGAAAGGTGCGGTTCATACGATCGATCGCCCAAAAAAGGTTTACTGCGGTCGGACGCGTTTTGCCGAGCGTATCGCTGACAAATTCGATCTCATCTTCGAGATCCGCGACGGTCGTACCGACGAAATTCTTTGCCCCAAGCGCGATGCCATATGCGGCCGAGACTCCGATCGCCGGTGCTCCGCGGACGACCATGTCCTTGATACCGGCGGCGACCTCGTCGGCGGATTTGAGAGTGAGCCACTTTTCTTCGGTAGGCAGCAAACGCTGGTCGAGCATCTCGACACCTGCGTCGGACCATTTAACAGGGATAATTTTAAGTTTCATGTTCGATGTGTGTACTCAGCAAAACGCCAATTATACCGAATGGAACACATAATCCTAAACCGCCGACACCAGCAGCCAGATAACCGGCGGTCACGAGCGGAGACTTTGAATCCGGATCAGCGTTCCCAATATTCGTTCACGCTTTCGAACCTGCCCTGCTCGACACTGTATTCGACAAATTCAGGTTTGGTGCCCGGAATTGATATGTGACAAATACTCTTCTGTCTTGTTTCATCAAACTTTTACCGACCTTCGAACGTTAGGATTGAAATGAAGCTCGAAAACATCCTCGATGACGTTCATGTCGCGGTGACGCGCCGGTGGTGGATGCAGCTGTTTACGGCGTTTACGCGATGCCTGCTGGCGGTCGGGTTCATTCCGCCGAGTATCCCGAAGATCCTGCACAAGCCGTTCACGATCCTCCCGGACTCAAATCCTGTGGGGCATTATTTCAATGCGTTGATGGCTACGGGCTTCTATTACGAATTTATCGGCTGGTCGCAGATCATAGCGGCGATACTATTGCTGATCCCGCGGACCTCACATATCGGCGCGATGATGTTTTTGCCGATAATAGTCAATATCGCCGTCCTCACATGCTCGGTCGGTTTTCAGGGAACGTGGTTACTCACCATCATAATGTCGCTTGCGTCGCTGTATCTTGTTGCCTGGGAATACGACCGGCTCAAACCCTTAGTCTTTTACAGCCGCGAGGACAAGCCGCGCAATTTCTACGGTCAGTGGCTCTTGATCCCGGCGTTTTTCGCCGTGGGTGGCGGCGTGATGGGAGTGCTGTGGTGGTCGATCGGGCTCGGCAACTTTCCAAACTATTTCAAGATCGGCCTCGGACTCTGCGCTCTCGGTCTCGTGTTCGGCGTTGCCGTCGCGGTGCATTACAGATTTATGCCGGTGGGCCATTTGAGTTCGGGACGCGATCAGCTGTAAAAACTCTTTTATGCACCAGAACTTTTTGAGCGGCCGCATCATGGTCAAGGTCGGCGATATCACCGTCGAGAACGTCGACGCGATCGTTAACGCTGCAAATTCGACCCTTTTGGGCGGCGGCGGCGTCGACGGAGCGATCCACGACGCCGGCGGACCTCAAATACTTGCCGAATGCCGCTCGATCCGTGCTGAGCATTACCCTGGCGGCCTGCCAACGGGAAAAGCGGTGATCACAACGGGAGGCGAGTTGGCGGCAAAGTATGTGATCCACACGGTTGGGCCGATCTATGGCCAGAACCGGGGGCAAGACGCTGCGTTGCTGGCAGCTTGTTACATCAATTCGATCGAGCTCGCCGCTAGCCGCGGACTGGCGTCGATCGCATTTCCGTCTATCTCGACCGGCGCCTACGCATTTCCGAAGGCCGATGCTGCACGAGTCGTGTCGGAGGCACTCAGAGCATCGCTCGCAAAACACGCGGCGATCGACGACGTCAGGCTCGTTTTTTACTCGAATGCCGATCAAGATGCGTTTCTCGCTGCCTGCACTTTAGACTAAGCTCGTGCCTCAAAGCATAGCGAAAGTTGATACTCATCACTCGTTAGTTTATAGTTCCTAGTTGCTTCGCTCGCATACAATAGAGTATCCGGGCGTTTTTTTATGACGGAGATATTGGACCCAGTTCTAAGTAATATGCAGCCAGCACCCGGCCTTGTGCCTGAAATGATCAATGCAGTCGACTTTGCATTCAAGCGAGTCCTGCCGCCTCAATTAGCGGCGCTCGAGGAGCTTTCAGAAAATTTCTTCTGGTCGTGGGATCCTGAGGGAACGCGGCTTTTCCGCGATCTAGAACCGACGTTTTGGGACAAATGTGAGCAAAACCCTCGGCTCTTTCTTAAAAAAGTCAGTGGGCTCCGTTTGTTTCAGCGGGCTGCCGACGCACAATACGTCGAGCGGCTGGATCGCTTTAAGCAAAAATTTGACGAGTACATTTCGGCGAGCGTCAATTATGGCGAGCAGCCGACGCGGATCGCGTATTTTTGTGCGGAATACGGAGTCCATAATTCCTTGCCGATCTATTCAGGCGGGCTTGGGATCCTCGCGGGCGACCATTTGAAATCGGCGAGCGACCTTAACCTTCCCCTTGTCGCTATTGGGTTGCTGTACAGGTACGGATATTTTAGGCAGCACATCTCGCACGACGGCTGGCAGGGCGAGACATATATCGACGCTTTTGGTTCGGAGTTGGCCGTGTCGCCGGTCATAGACGCGGATGGAAACCGCATCACCGTTTCCGTATTTATTCGAGGCCGCGAAGTGGTCGCGCAGGCATGGCTCGCACGTATCGGACGAATTTCGCTTTATCTTCTCGACACGAATGTCGAGCAGAACATCGATATCGACCGGCTCATAACCGGTCATCTGTACGGCGGCGACACGCAAACGCGGATCGTGCAGGAAAAGGTATTGGGCATGGGCGGAGTGCGGCTGCTCAGAAAGCTCAATATCGAACCGACGGTTTTTCACCTTAACGAAGGCCACGCCGCATTCTCGACACTTGAGCTCGCTAAAGAGTATCTCGCGGCAAATCCCGAAGATAATTTTGCTGACGCTGTCGCCGGCGTCCGATCGCAATGTGTTTTCACGACGCATACTCCGGTCGCCGCCGGAAACGACTCGTTCCCACCGGATTCGCTGATGAGCTGCTTTAGTTCTGATTTCATCACGCTGCTCAAAATAACGAAGGATGAATTTCTCGCCCTTGGACGAGCCGACCTGACCAATTCAGAAGAGTATTTCGGCATGACGCCGCTGGCGATACGGATGTGCCGTTCGGCGAACGGGGTCAGCGAAAAGCACGGCGAGGTTTCGCGTCAACTTTGGCTCAAGATGTTTCCGGACCTCGACGATGCCGGTGCAGTGCCGATCACATCGGTGACGAACGGCGTGCACGTTCCGACGTGGGTCGCCCCGGCATTCCAATCGATATACGACGAACGATTTGGCGTTAACTGGAACGAGATCGTCCGCGACGGCGAAAAGTGGGCGTCACTGATCACTTCCCTTTCCGACACGGAGGTATGGAACACTCACGCAACATTAAAAAGGCTATTGATCGCGTATATACGCGTGCGGACAAGTGCAAAGGAAACTGGCACGCGTGACACGATCAATGAGCACGAAGATACCGGAAAACTATTTTCGCCCGACATATTGACGATCGGTTTTGCCCGTCGTGTGGCGGCCTACAAACGCTGGGACCTGTTGTTCTCTGACCTCGATCGCCTGCTGAAAATGGTCGACGACGCGGAGCGTCCGGTCCAATTCGTTTTTGCCGGAAAAGCTCACCCGCAGGACACGACCGCGAAAACTATCCTTCGAGACCTGATGAGCATAAATCACGAATCGAACTGGCAAAAACGCGCCGTGTTCATCGAAGATTACGATCAGGAGGTCGCACGTTATCTCGTTCAGGGTGTTGACGTTTGGATGAACGTTCCCCGCCGGCCGATGGAGGCAAGCGGTACGAGCGGAATGAAGGCTGCGATGAACGGTGCTCTCAATTTTTCAATACTCGATGGTTGGTGGATCGAGGGCTATAACGGCGACAACGGTTTTGCGATCGGCGACTTCGAAGCCGGCCTAGCGGAAGATGCGATGGACGCTGCCGATTCGGAGGCGCTCTATTCGTCGCTCGAAAACGATCTCATTCCGGCATATTATTCGACGGACGCGACTGGGCTGCCGACGGAATGGATCAGGCGCATGAAAAGCTCGCTTGCGACGCTCACTCCGCAGTTCTCGACCGATCGGATGCTGATGGACTACTTCAGAAATATTTACGACGTTTCGTAGCATGGCGGCGGTATACTATCGTTTATTCGGAGCGGCGGTCGATATATGCAAAACGTGGAATTCACGACGGGGCAAATTCATCCGGTCGAAATATTCAAAGAGTCCTGGGAACTGATCAAGGACCAGTATTGGCTCGTGTTCGGTATCACGCTAGTCGGACTGCTCATCGGTGGTGCCGTGCCGATCATATTGATCGGCCCGATGATATGCGGCGTTTTCCTTATTATGTTTCGGGTCATCGACCGACAGCCGATCGGCTTTGAGCATCTTTTCAAGGGCTTTGACTTTATTTGGAAGAGCCTGCCGGTCTCGCTGCTGATCACTCTTCCTGTGATCCTGTTGATCTTTGTCATCTACATACCGATCATCGGAATGGCGGTCGCGGGACAGCGGATGAATGAATCCGAACTGATGGGGTTTCTCGTCGGAACCTTCGTTTTCGAATTCGTGGTCATTTTCGCGATGGTTTGCTTTCACACGCTGCTCATGTTTTCGTTCCCGCTTATCGCGGACCGACGACTTTCCGCAATGGAAGCGGTAAAATTGAGCGCACGGGCCGTCTGGGCCAATCTGTCTGGCATCGCCGGGCTCTTCGGCATCGGTATGATCGTAGTTTTCATCGGATATTTGATGTTTTGTATCGGCGTATACCTCACGATCCCGCTGATATTAATGTCGCAGGCACTAGCATACCGCAAAGTATTTCCGCGGCTGGCTCCGTTCTATCAGGACCATACTGCACCCAACGCATATCAAGATCTATCTTAAAATGTCAGCAAAACTAGTATTTGTCGAAACCGAGGACCAACTCAATGCTATCTTCGAAAGGTCGTATACGGAGCCCGTCGCCATTTTCAAGCATAGTAATAGCTGCGGCATCAGTGCGGACGTCTTTGAACAGACGGCTGCGATCGACGGCGAACTAAATGTGGTCGTGATCCAGGAACACCGCCCGCTGTCTAACGCGATCGCCGAAAAGACCTCCCATCGTCACCAGTCGCCGCAGGCCTTTGTGATTCGCGATGGCAAAGCCGTCTACCACGCGACCCATTACGGGATCGACCCGCACAAGATCGAAGAACTTTTGAAAGGCGGCGGCACGGATTAAAGCCTCCGCACTCAAAGCATTAAATATGATCCAGCCATTGCAGATAATCGAGGAATCCGACAGCGAGGTCTCGATAAAATGGTCCGACGATGTCGAGACTCGCTATTCGGCCGCCCAGCTTCGCCGCTTGTGCCCCTGCGCGACATGCGTCAACGAGTGGACCGGTGAAAAGATCATTCGGGACGAAAATGTTGCGGACGATCTGACTTTTCGCCACATCTCGATCGTTGGCCGTTACGCCCTAAATTTTCATTTCGCCGACAGCCACGACACGGGAATATTCAGCTTTAGCTATCTTCGCGGTTTGTCATCTTAGCCGGCCCGCCTAATTCGCATTACACTTAAAATCGCATCCGTTGCCCTCGGCGAATGATATAATTGTTGTAACCTCCTGCAAATGCTGGTGGTTCCGGATTAATATGCATGAACGCGATATATTCGACGAAAGACAGGAAACTAAGAAGGCGAGCTTTTCTTGCCCGCATTGCCGAGAACGGGCCGACCACGACGTTCGCTGGATCAAACGGACCAAAAAGAAACAGCCCCCGCGTAATCTGAGCGAACAAGATCGGGCACAATATGCGAAATCGAGGGACTATATGGTCCGTGTGGACGATATGCTTATGTGCAAGAACATACGTTGCCGGCGGCGGTTTGAAATCCCGTCATCGCAGTCGGTTGTATTTATTTAGCTCATACGACCAATTACAAACAAAAAGCGGGTCGGAAATATTTCCGGCCCGCTTTGATTTATGATCGCCTGACGTCAACAGCCTAGTAGATCGAGAATGTATATTCGACTTGTTTCGTAGAGTTCTGAGCGACTCCGTTGATCTTTGCCGGCTCGAATCTCATTGATCGGGCCGCGGCGATCGCCTGTTCGGTCAAACCATTCGGCAGTCCCTTGACAGGCGAAATGCTGCCGATACCGCCCGAAGCGAGAAAAGTTACGCGAAGGATCACGGTTCCCTGTACTTGATTCTGCCGAGCAGAATCTGTATACGAAGGCTTCGGCTTGGCGAGAATCTTCAACGCCTGTGTCACGCCAACCGCCTTGGGCGGGGGCGGATTGTCGTCGCCGTCGCCGGAACCATTTCCATTTCCGTTACCATTACCATTGCCGAATCCAGATCCGTTGCCGTTGCCGGCACCCGTTCCGTTACCGTTACCCTGACCGGTCCCGCGCCCGCTGCCGATGCCGCCGCCGCTGCCGGTCCCGTTCGAGTTTCCGTCGGCGCCGTTAGGATCGCCCCATTTCCCGTAGATCTTTGGGAATGTCTTGGTGCCCTGCGTCTGCGGCGGAGGCAATGCGAGGGAAGGATTTTCCATCCTCGGCGTATTTACATCCGGCGGACGTGTGGGCGTTTTTGACTGGTCGGCCAGATCGCCTTTTGACGCCGGCGTCTTTTCGTTCTTTCCACCCCCGCCGCCGCCGCCGCCGTCATCTTTCTCTTTCTTGACCTTTTCTTCCTCGACGGTCATCGGCGTCGTTTCAGCAATAACCGCGTTGAAAAGGTCGTCGCCGTTGATCGCACCGATATCCACATCCTTACTAAAAATACTTATGACCACTCCTAAAAGGAGGGCACAGAGCATAAAGCCGAATGTCGCGAGCAGCAGACCGTTTCGCGTGCCTACATTCTTGTCCTCGATCACCGTCACGTAAAAGCCATCGTCTGCGACCGGCAAATGGTAAACGGGAACTACAGAGGCAGCCGGCTTTTTGTCAATATCGACCGCTTTTGCGGCCGTAAAAGCCTGCACGGCTTTGATCGGTTTGAGCGGAGCCGTTGCCTTGACCGGCTCGCCGGCTTGAGCCTCTGTTAACTCAGGTACAGGAGCTGCGGCGATCGGAGCCGTTTCGATCTCAGGTTCGGGCTCAGCCAGATGCTCTGTGACAAGGGGCGTCGGAGCCGAAAACACCGGAGCGACCGGCTCCGCGACAACGGACTCGACTAGCGGCGGAGCGACCTCCGCCGGAGCAGTCACAACCTTAGCTGGTTCGGTTGACGCGGCCTCTACCGGGTTTAGCTCAAATGACTGAAGCGTGGCACCGCAGATCGGACAAAACCCGAACTTCTGAGCAAAGCTCTCATCGCACGAACCACAATATTTAACTATTTTTCCCATCTTCTTCGGCCTCTCAATACTCGCGACATGCGTACGTATCGCGGCAATGATATAACGTAATTGTACCGCGAATCTTGCGGTTAGTTTAGCGTTTTTCCCGGCTTCTCCGCAAGATATAGGCCTGCGGGTGTTTCAATTCTGATAGATGCCTCTTTCGTTTGACGCGATGCCTATCGGCATCTAAAATTTCTATTTGACCACAGTGTGACAAACATGTGCGGTGACAACCGTTTGCCGACGGTACGCAACTAATTGAGTGACCCGACGTTCACGGATCAACCCGTACGCATTTATGAAGATCATTAATTACGCTCTCAAAGCAGCGGCCGCCGCTATCATTTTTGCGGCTGTCACGTTCGCACAGGCACCGATGGCGCAGCCTAAGCAGGAGACGCTTCTAAACGGCCTCAAGGTTTTGATGTGGCCCGATAACACGGCAAACGACGTGCGTATCAGGATACGAATTCACAGTGGCGCCGCATTTGACCCGGCCGGGCGAGAGGGGGTGATGAAGCTGCTGGCCGACAATATTTTCCCAAACGAGGCCGCCCGCGAATATTTTCGCGACGACCTCGGCGGAGGGCTCAATGTCGTCACTAACTACGATTACATCGAGATAAACGCTTCGGGACGGTCGGACAGCTTTTTGCAGATGCTAGAGACACTCGCGACCGCCGTCGCGAATCCCACAATAGATAAGGAAACGACCGCGACGCTGCGGGCCTCGCTGCTCGAAACGATAAAGCCAATGCAGCAGGACGTGGCATATGTCGCGGACCGTGCGATCGCGAGGCGTCTGTTCGGATCGTTTCCATATGGACGGCCGATGTACGGCTCCATGGAATCTGTTCAAAAAATACAATTCCCTGACCTGATCGATGCCAAGCAGCGTTTCCTGACCGCCGACAATGCGACCGTCGCGATCACCGGCAATTTTGACCGATCATTGGGCCCCAAGGCCGTTCGTCGTTTTTTCGGTGGTTGGCTCAAGGCTGACAAACGCATTCCGTCCAGCTTTCGCCAACCTGACCCGCCGGCCGCGGGCGTCGAGATGGCCGCATCGCCGCGACCAGTTGCTTCGGCCATAAGGTTCGCATTTCGCGGTCCGGCTCGAAAGGACAAGGATCTAGCGGCTTCAAACGTATTCGCGTATGTCCTTGCGGACAGGATCCGTGCCCGCGTTCCAGGCGAAAATTCAAAGGACGTCTTTGTTAGGAGCGAAAGCCACACGCTTCCCGGCAGCTTTGTGATCGGTGCGGACATTGTTCGCCTGCCGGACGTCGATATGAAGGTGCATGCGACAGATCTGATCACTGCCGCTCTCGCCGCTCCCGTGACGGATGCGGAGTTTTCATCAGCACGCTCGCGTTTCGCGGCGGAATGGGCCCAAAAGAATACTGCCTCGTTCTGGCTGGACGCGGACACGTTTGGGATCAAAAGCGTTGACGCAGATATGAAGGCCGCGGCCGCCGTCTCGCTCGCCGAAGTCAATTCCTATGCCGCAAAGCTCCGCGCCTCGCCGATGGCCGCAGTTCTGGTAAACACTCCGCCGGCCACAAACCAATAAGTGCAGAACGAACTAAACGCCAAAGAGGCCGCTCACGCCAAGGCTGTTAGAGATATGTTTTCGGGCATAGCTCGCCGCTATGACCTGCTCAATCATCTGCTTTCGATGAACATCGATAAAGGATGGCGTCGCAAGGTTTCCGCCGATCTTCGCGAAATACTCGACCGTCGCGACGCCGTCGTCCTGGACGTCGCCTGCGGTACCGGCGACCTCGCGCTCGAACTCAACCGCGGTTCCGGGGCACAGATCATAGGTACCGACTTTTGCCGCCCAATGCTCGCCTTCGCCAAGACGAAATCGGCAACCGAATTACATCCGATTCCGTACGTCGAAGGCGACGCACTCGAATTGCCATTCGACGACGGCCGCTTCGACGCGGTCACCATCGCATTTGGACTGAGAAACCTTGCGAACGTCGCCGCGGGCCTGATGGAACTGCGTCGAATCCTGAAACCTGGCGGCCGGATCGCAATACTCGAGTTTTCGTCGCCGGTCGTCCCGGGATTCGGCAAGCTTTTTAACTTTTATTTCGCACACATCCTCCCACGCATCGGCGGAGCGGTCAGCGGTTCGCGAGGCGCGTACGAGTACTTGCCGGACTCGGTCTCAAAGTTCCCGAATCAGAAAGAACTTGCCAAGATGATGGGAGCGTCCGGCTTTGACCCGGTCAAATACAAAAACCTAACGGGCGGCATCGCCGCTTTGCACGTCGGGACTAAAAACGATATAAAGGTCTAGCACCTTTTTCGTTTCCCGAATGAACAATTCTCACGAAAATACGGCTCTTTCGTTTGAGCGGATCTTATTCTTCAGCGACGCCGTCTTTGCGATCGTGATAACGCTACTCGTGCTGGAACTCAAGGTGCCGATAATGGCACGCGAGCATTTTTCAGAGTCGGAGCTCCGCCACCAACTCGTCGAACTGATACCAAAATTCCTCGGCTTCATTTACAGCTTTTTTATCGTCGGACTGATGTGGGTCGAGCACCACCGCATATTCCGGTTTATCGACCGGTTCGATTTCGGGCTCATTTGGCGAAATCTCTTGTTTCTGTTGTTCGTTGCGTTCATTCCCTTTCCAACCGCTCTCTTTAGCGAATATTTTTACAGTCACACGGCGTTCATTCTATACGCCGCGACGTTTGCCGTCGCGGCCCTTGGAAAGCTGTGGATCTGGTTATATGCCGTCAAGAACCGCGATACGATGATGATCAGGGACGTTGACGACGAATTTATCCGGCAATTGACACTGAGGTCGCTCGCCGTTCCGATCGTTTGCGTATTCGCGATCGGAATGTCGTTTATTGCGATCGCATTCGGCGGAATTTCGTTCGCGCTAATACCGCTTGTTGCGAACCTGCTATACCGCCGAAAAAGGGAGGCAGCCGCTTGAAATATCGTCTCCAAAGTTTTGCCAGGCAAATCGCGTTGATGCTGCTCGTCATCTGGACGGTCGTGTCGCTTGTCACGCTCTTGATCGAACTCGTTCCCGGAGACCCGGCGACGGTCATTCTCGGCGAAACGGCCACCCGCGAACAAATCGAGAACTTTAATCTCAAACACGGGCTCGATCGTCCCGCATTCTTTTTTTCTTACACGTCCGAAAGCGGACTCAAATGGAACGGAGGTGAGAATCGCTACGCCGACTATTGGATCGGATTGCTCCATGGCGATCTCGGGACGTCTTTTCGGACAGACAGGCCCGTTCGAGACATGATATTTGAGCGTTATCCCGCGACTATCAAACTCGCGGCCGCCGCCATGCTCATCGCCATTGCAATAGCGATCCCGCTCGGGGTCGTCGCGGGTACGCACAAGAATAAGTTTATTGATAATGTTGCGTCATTTGTCGCTCTTCTCGGCATTTCGCTGCCTACGTTCGTCGTGGGCCCGTTCCTCGTTTATCTATTCGCTGTCCAGATGCGGATATTTTCGCCGACCGGAAGTGCTCACCCAGAGGACATAGTATTGCCGGCGGTGACACTCGGTGCCGCGCTCTCGGCAATTCTGACGCGAATGGTCCGCTCCAGCGTTATCGAAGAGCTCGGCGAAGACTACGTCCGCACCGCACGAGCCAAAGGCCTAAGCGAACGAATGGTCGTTTACAAGCACGTCCTAAAGAACGGCCTTATACCCGTGGTCACGATCCTTGGCCTGCAGCTCGGCGTTCTGCTGGCCGGATCGATCATAACAGAACGAATATTTAACTGGCAGGGCCTCGGGCTGCTGCTGCTCGAGGACGGCATCGGCAAACGAGACTACCGCCTGGTCCAGGGATGCGTCCTCGTGATCAGCGTTACGTTTATCGTGGCAAATTCGCTTACGGATCTCGTTTATCGCCGCCTCGACCCGAGGATCCGAGTTGGGTAGCTCGCGTCGGCAAAACTGTTTTTAGTTTTCGACCTTTGATGAACCGTTTGACCTACATAGGTATTGCGATCGCAGCCGTCGTCGTGTTGGCGGCGATCTTTGCATCTGTGATCGCGACGCACGATTATAACGCCCAAGACCTCTTGCTGCGATACGCCTCCCCGAGTTCAGATCATTGGTTCGGGACCGACGCGCTCGGCCGCGACGTTTTTTCTCGCGTAGTTTGGGGAGCGAGGATCTCACTCGAGGTCGGAATAACAGTGGTGACGGTATCTACTGTCATCGGCACTGTATTAGGTGCGATCGCCGGATTTTACGGCGGTTTAGTCGACAAGATCCTGGCCGGATACGTTTTTAATGTGTTTCTTGCGTTTCCAGGATTGCTCCTCGCGATCGCGCTGGTCGCATTCCTCGGCACCGGACTCGGCAAGCTTATCCTCGCCCTATGCGTCATCGGATGGGTCGGTTACGCTCGGGTAATGCGAGGTCAAGTGCTCAAGATCCGCGAGTACGATTACGTCCAGGCGGCACGGGCACTCGGGGCAAGTAATATGCGGATACTATTTACGCACATTTTGCCAAACGCTATACAGCCGCTGATCGTCCAGGCATCACTCGGCATGGCGGGCGCGGTGCTCTCGGAAGCTTCGCTGTCGTTCCTTGGTCTGGGCGTGCCGTCGGTGCCAAGTTGGGGGACGATGATCGAAGAAGCCCGCGGCTTTGACGTTTTGTACAATTCGCCGCACGTCCTTCTCTTCCCAAGCCTCGCGATCGCACTTACCGTGCTGGCATTCAATTTTCTAGGCGACGGGCTCCGCGAATATCTGGATCCTAAACAGCGTGCACGCTAATGCCGTCTGAAGATTATCCACGTTACTTCCCTCTCGGCGATTCGGCGATCACGGTCGAATTTGGAAACGTGATATCTGCCCGTATCAACGCCGAGGCGATCGCACTCGGCGTTTACATGGACAAACATCCATTTTATGGATACGTCGAATCGGTCCCGGCATATGCCTCGACAACGATCTTCTACGACCCCATGGCAGTCCGATCCGATTCTGCGCCAGAATTCACAACAGCATTCGAAGCAGTTAAACAGAAGATGATCGCCGCAGTCCAAAATTTGCAGGTCCGTGATCCGATCGATCTGGAACCGATCGCGATACCTGTCGATTTTTCGGCTCGTGCAGGCCTCGATCTCGAATTGATCTCCGCCTCCTCAGATATGACGGTCGACGAGGTAATAACCGCGTTCGTCGACCGGATCTACAGAGTCTATATGCTCGGGTTTTTGCCTGGTTTCGCATACATGGGCGAAGTAGACGAACGCATCGCTACTCCGAGAAAGTCTGTTCCACGGAAGGCCGTGCCGAAAGGCAGCGTCGGAATCGCAGGCCTGCAGACAGGCATCTATTCACTGACGTCGCCCGGCGGTTGGCAGATCGTCGGATGCACCGACATGGAGATTTTTTGCCCGGAATCGGACGATCCGTGCCTGCTACGGCCCGGCGACAGTGTCCTCTTTGTTCGTAATTAACCGAATGAGCATTCTGATAGATAAGCCCGGAATTCTGACGACCGTCCAGGACCTCGGCCACACAGGCTATCGAGCCTTCGGCATCGGGCCAGGCGGAGCTATGGATCGAATTGCCGTGCGGCTCACGAACACGCTGGTCGGAAATGAGGAACGCGACGCTACGCTCGAAATGCACTTTCCAGCGGCTGAGATCTTGTTTGATCTGCCCTCGACCTTCGCCGTAGGCGGAGCGGACCTATCGCCCGAACTCGATGGCCAAGCCATTGATAACTGGAGCGTCTATTACGCTGAACGCGGAAGTCGTCTTCGTTTTGCTGCAAAGAGATCGGGAAACCGTGCGTATCTGGCCGTTGGCGGGGGCTTAGAGACCGACAAATGGCTCGGAAGTTCGTCGACGAATTTAACGGCGTGCCGCGGCGGGATCGACGGAAGAAAAATCGAGATCGGGGATCGGATACATCTCGGACAATTCCTGGACAACATTCAGCCGGGCGGCGCTATATCACCATCGCTGATCCCTCATTACAGATCGTTTCCTACGATTCGCATTACACGCGGTGCCGAGTATGATCTGCTGGAAAATGAAAGCAGGGCAACGCTGGAATCAGGAGCGTTCAAGATCTCGAACGAATCGAACAGGATGGGATTTCGGCTGACGGGCCAGGCTCTCACGCTGTCCTTGCCATCGGAAATGCTGTCGTCCGCCGTTTGCTTCGGCACGATCCAGTTAATGCCCGACGGACAGATGATAGTTCTCATGGCTGATCATCAAACTACTGGCGGCTATCCCCGGATAGCTCATGTGATCGAGCACGACCTGCCTGTGATCGCGCAGCTTGGGAGCGGCGACAAGGTAGCGTTCCATTTGGTAACTAACAAAGATAGCGAGGCGCTAAACGCACAATTCGAACGAGAAATGGCGTTCTTTCGAGCCGGTTGCGGCATGAGGAAAGTTGGTCGACAAAGGCTGCCTAAGATCCGTCAATAACAAAATGCGAACAGTGGATCTAAATTGCGATATGGGCGAGGGCTGTCTAAACGATGCCGAGCTAATGGAATTCGTCACGTCCGTCAATATCGCTTGCGGGTCGCACGCCGGCGATGCCGAAACAATGCGGGCAACGGTCGAACTCGCTAAGGCGAAGAACATTGCGATCGGGTCGCATCCGTCATTTCCGGACCGCGTTAACTTTGGTCGGTCGATCATGAGTTTGCAGCCGAGTGAGATCTATACGGCCGTCCGTCAGCAAACCTTGACCTTAATGAATGTCTGCGAGGACGCCCGAACCGTGCTTGATCACGTTAAACCGCACGGGGCACTCTATAATCTCTCGGCTCGTGACCGTGCGACCGCAGCCGCAATCGCGGCCTCGGTTAGAGACGTCGACGCGTCACTCATTCTTTTTGGTCTCGCCGGCAGCCTCTCTATCAGCGAAGCCGAACGGGCCGGGCTTCGTACAGCGTCAGAGGCATTCGCCGACCGAACGTATCAGCCGGACGGCTCATTGACACCGCGGGATCATGACGATGCATTGATCACGGGTGCAGCCGACGCCGCTGCGCAGGCACTTTCAATAGTTTGGGATCGACGCGCTTTTGCCACGGACGGCGCGAAAGTTGCGATCATGGCGGACACCATTTGCATTCACGGAGATGGGCCAAATGCCGTAGATCTAGCTCGAACGATCCACGATACGCTGCTCAGTCATAACATTAATATATCACGCTTAAATGGCTGATAATACTCGACCTAAGTCACTCACATCGATCGTATTCGGAGCTGCGTTTCTGATGGCGACCTCCGCGGTCGGACCGGGCTTTTTGACGCAGACGACGGTATTTACAAAGCAGCTGCTTGCAAGCTTTGGCTTTGTAATTTTGCTTTCAGTTGTACTTGATGTCTTTGCACAGCTGAACATCTGGCGGGTGCTGACGGCCGCGGGCAAGCGCGGTCAGGACGTCGCCAACGAGACGATCCGCGGCAGCGGATATATGTTGAGTGCTCTTATCGCATTTGGCGGACTTGTCTTTAATATCGGAAACATCGCAGGATGCGGGCTTGGACTTAATGCACTCTTCGATCTGCCGATAATGTACGGAGCTCTGATCAGCGCGGTTATTGCGGTGGCGATCTTCGCCTTCAAGGAAGCAGGCCGCTCGATGGACCTGTTCGTAAAAATACTTGGGCTTGTGATGCTTGCTCTGATCGGATACGTCCTCTACGCCTCGCGACCGCCGATGATGGAGGCAGTTCACCGTACATTCCTACCCGAAACGATCGATCCTCGAACGATCGTGACGCTGGTGGGCGGAACCGTCGGCGGGTACATAACATTTGCAGGAGTTCACCGTCTTATTGACGCCGGAATAACTGGAAAGAAAAATTTGGGCGAGGTTACGCGAGCAGCTTTTTCGGGGATAATTCTGACAGCCATTATCCGCTTTTTTCTGTTTCTGGCAGCGTTCGGAGTGATCTCCATGGGCCTCACGATCGATGATAAGAACCCGGCCGCATCTGTATTTCAAAATGCGGCCGGGATCACGGGCCTTCGAGTTTTCGGTATCGTGATGTGGGCGGCCGCGATCACTTCGGTCGTCGGGGCGGCCTACACTTCGGTCTCGTTCATTAAAACATTTAATGCGTCGATCGAGCGGGTCCATAACTACCTCGTTATCGGCTTCATCTTGCTTTCGACCGTTATCTTTCTGCTGGTTGGCCAACCTGTCAAACTGCTCGTCTGGGCGGGAACCATTAACGGCTTTATCTTGCCGGTTGGTCTTGCTCTAGTGCTTATCGCATCAAGAAGGGCGTCGATCACCGGCGATTACAAGCATCCCGTTTGGATGCAGGCTGCTGGATGGATCGTGGTCGCCGTAATGACAGCGTTCAGTATTAGCACGGTCCTGACAATCTTTCACTGATCGATAAAGATCGTAACGGTAGAGGTCAAAGGAAGTCACATTTAGCGACGAGAGCAAACTATCTTAGGACCTCAATTCCTGCTCCTGACCAGATGAACGCCGGCAAATGCTTCAGATCAATGTCGCCAGATAAAGGTGCACTTTCGATCTAATTCGATAATCAATGACTGCGGGCGCTAAAAAGGAGCGTCGAGGGCACGCTCCTTGAAATGCCGAAAGGCGGCCGCCGGTTACCCGGCGGCCTCCACAGGCTAGTAGTTCATCAGTACATCGTTGCTGGAACCGAACTGAACAGCAACATATCCACCGTTGAGGTTCTGCTGATCGC
>JBDTZO010000027.1:0-48039 GCA_040005135.1 Acidobacteriota bacterium
CTTTCGACGCTAGATCCTAAGTCTAGTGCGTCTGCCAATTTCGCCACCTCGGCACACTGGCAACTTAAGAATCTACCGAATCACAGCCTCATTGTCTAGCAACTACTTGTGCAGATATTTCTTGTCATATTCGTCCCAAGACATGTTCACGTCCAGACCACTTGAGATTCCGGCGTGCGGATCTGAACTTAGGGCTTTGGCTTCCGCCTTCAGAAAGAGCTTATAGGCCCCATATCCAACCGCTCCAATAATACCGAATACGAGAATGTACCAAACGATCGACCAAACGAAACCTAGTACCCACAGAACGAGCATGATACCTACGATCATACCGAACGCAGCGAGAATGAGTTTGATAATATTCATATCGAAAACCTCCGTACTATGGATAATACGAAATCGCGGTTGTGATGTTCGTGGAAATTATTTGTCTATCGTATAATTCACGGTTGTTGCTCAGGGATTAACCATTTGACGATACTGAAAATAACTATCAAAGATCTCTCTGCGACGTTGAATGCCAAGCTCACTGGAAACGGCCAGGCTTTTGCAACAGACGTCACGCATGATTCGCGGCAGGCCCGCGAAGGCTCAATATTCGTTGCGATCCGCGGTGGTACCAGCGACGGACACCGATTCATCGATGACGTAGTCCGACGCGGAGTTGTCGGAATCGTTTCTGAATCAGAACCGCCACGAGATTTTTCGGGGGCATGGCTACAAGTCGACGATGCCCGAAAGGCTCTCGCCCGGGCGGCCGCGGTGATAAACGGCGATCCTTCGCATGATCTTGACCTCGTCGGCATCACCGGTACGAACGGCAAAACGACAACAACGTATCTCTGTTTTGCTCTTGCGGAGGCGGCCGGAAGAAAGCCCGCAATGCTCACGACCGTCGAGTATCGTATCGGCGATCAAAGCGAGCCGGCGGTGCGCACGACGCCGGAGGCCTCGGACACAAATCGATTTTTGCGCGAAGCTGTAGACGCGGGTTGTACTGTCGCCGTTATGGAAGCCTCGTCACAGGCGATCGATCTGCACCGATGCGACTGGCTCCGACTCAAGGTTGCGGTATTTACCAATCTCACCCGCGACCATCTTGATTACCATCTGACGATGGAAAATTATTACGACGCCAAAAGGAAGCTTTTCGACGGCAGCCTCGGTGAACGTCCTGGCTCCAACGTTATTAATATTGACGACGAATGGGGCCGCAAGTTAGCCGACCAATTGCGAGAAAGCGATCAACGCGTGGTGACACTATCACAAGATGGGCAAGCGGACCTGGAAGCGTCGGAGATCGACGTTTCGCTCGTTCATGGCACGTCATTTCTGCTCAAGTCTCCAGTAGGAGAAAGGCTCATCAAATCGCCTCTGGTGGGAAGGCCGCACGTTTACAATATGCTTTCGGCCGCTGCCACAGCTCTCGAATTGGGAATAGGCCTTGATGCGATCGAACTCGGCCTCTCGAAATGTTCAGGAGCTCCCGGCCGGTTCGAACGAGTGCCTCACGTCGGCGACTTTGCGGTTGTTGTCGACTATGCCCATACGGACGATGCATTGCTCAACACACTGAAAACAGCACGCGAACTTACGGCGGGCCGAGTGATAACCGTCTTCGGCTGTGGCGGTGACCGAGACCGCTCAAAACGAGCACCGATGGGTAAAGCGGCCGCGAAATACAGCGACCTTGTGATCATAACTTCGGACAATCCGCGAAACGAGGATCCCCTCAAAATCATTTCCGAGATCGAGGTCGGCGTTCACGACGGCGGGGTGACGTATGAAAATATTCCGGATCGACGAGAGGCGATCTATCGTGCGATTGCGGCGGCAAATGCAGACGATGTTGTGATTATCGCGGGAAAGGGCCATGAGACCTATCAAATCGTCGGACCAAACAAGTATCATTTCGACGATCGCGAAGTTGCACTAGAGGCGATCGCAAGAGCGGCCGAGAACGCCTAGCCGCCCTCAGCGTCGCGAACGAGCTGAGCCAGCAATTCACGTTGTGCGGACGAAAGCGGTTCGAACTTTACGCCAAATCCGATCTCGAAAACGTGGTTAGCCACCCGCCCATTGAACTGCACTTTCATCCCGTCAGCAAGCGGCACCAGGACTCGGACAGGCTCGCTGTCGGTGACCTCACCGGAACTCAGGACGAAACAGCCATCAAAGCTCACATCGCTCAAGGCACCCGGATTTCGCCCGGCGGTCGTTTCCCACTCTACGTCCACGCTAATCGGATATCGATTTGTTCCCCGCCGTTCCTGGCCCGTCCGTCTATCTTGTACCATATCTTAGTGTTCGCTCGAGGAAATTTCGCCCCCTCTCTTAGATAAGTAGTAATAGACCGGCAATCCCAAAATGATAAGCGCGACGCCCGCACCGGACTGCTTTGGGCTCGTCACCAATGTCGTAATGATCAGCCACGCCGCAACGAGCAGGAATACGACCGGAACCACGGGATAGCCCCATGCCCGATAGGGTCGCGGCAGGTCCGGGAATCTTCGCCGATAGATAAATACTGAGGAAGTGACGAGTGCATAGAACAGCCATGATCCGAAGATCACATAGTCGGTCAGCGTGTCGAACGACCCTGTCAGAGCTAGTATGCTTGAAAGAACGCCCATCATCAGCACCGAACTGACCGGCACGTGGTTGACCGAAAGAATGCCAAATGTCCGGAACATTAATCCGTCCTGTGCCATTGCGTACGGAACTCGTGCTCCTGCCATCAATGAAGTGTGAAGCGTTCCGAGTGACGACAGCATGAGGCCGACGGTAAAGAAGGCGATCGCCGCTCCGGTTGCCATACTAGCGACATTTCCTCCAAAGAACATGCTTACGACGACCTTTGCTACAGACGAGTTTTTTGAGACCGAGGCGATAGCGGACGGGTCGAGAACATAAAAGTATGCGACGTGGGCCAAAACGTATAGGAAGATGATCATGATCGTACTTCCAATGATCGCGATGGGAATATTTCGATTCGGATCTTTGACCTCGCCCGCGACAAACGTCAAATTATTCCATCCGTCGTAGCCCCATAGAGCACCCAGCATCGCCGCAGCGAATCCTCCGAAGAATGTATACGACGGCGACCCAAAATTTACCGAGTCGGCAACTCCCTCGCACGTTCCACCTGAGTTCATCATCGAAAAGTGGACAAAATCACCGCTTACCAAAACGAACGCACCTATAGCCACGAACAGGATCAACGCCATCTTGACAAACGTCAGGGCGGTTGCGATCTGTCCGTTGAGACTGACCGAAAGACAGTTGAGCGTAGTGAAAATGACTATCACCATCAGTGCGACGAGCTGCAGCGTTGTGATCTCGAACTGCATGCCCCCGATCTGGAAACTCGCCAGCGTTTGAGCAAGCTTGTTGTCCAGGAAATCATTCAGCCCGATCGAAAATGCCATCGCCGCCGCCGCCTGCGATCCGGGCCTGGCGATAAAGATCTGCATCCAGCCATAAAGAAAGCTAGAGAGCCGGCCATATGTGTCCCTCAAGAAAACATATTCGCCCCCGGCTACCGGCTTCATCGCAGTAAGTTCGGCGTACGTTAGAGCTCCGGCTAGCGACAATAGTCCGGCGGCGATCCAGGCGGCGATCACCCATTTTGGACTGCCGACATTACATGTCATAACACGCGCCTTCAGGAAGACGCCTGTCCCGATGACGTTTCCGACGATTATCGAGACGGCGGCGATCAGTCCGAGTCCGCGAACCAGATGTTTTCTGTCGATGATTTCCGGGGTCATATTTTGCGCAGGTTTGGTCTCCAACATATTACGCTAAAGCAGCATTCAAGTGAAATTTTGATGCGTGATAAAATCACCGCTATGCACGAGATAGACATGTCGGCCGACGAGCTTGTTTCATCATTGCTCGGCATCGCCGAAACTGAGCCTGTCTGCATCCTCGACAGTTGCGGCGCTGGCCATCTCGGTTCGCATTTGCTGATCGCGGGCATCGAGCCACGCTCCATTATCGAGTTTTCGGATAACGATCCTGAGATAACTCTTTCGAAATTCGACTCATTGCTGTCCGGCGGTGAGGCACTCTTCTTTTCGATGTCGTACGACTTTGGGATGAGGGTCCAGCGGATCGTTTCCCGGCATCCTCGCGGCGTAGAACCCGACCTGTTTGCAGCTACCTTCGAGACACTTTTGATTCACGACTATGAATCCCATACGACATATTTCGCGGGCGACGATCAAAATATAGCTCGGCTAAAACGTAAGTTGCGCTTGGCCATCCCGCCGGCTGGTCGAGGAAGTCCACGTATCACTGCCGCTTCAAATTTCACCAAAGCCGGATACCTTCAGGCGATACAAGCGGTTAAAGAGCATATCTGCGGCGGTGATACATATCAGTCCAACCTAACTCAGTGCTTCGATATCCCATTGGGATCCGAGGCATCAACGACTAATATTTTTTTGCGGTTGCGGAAGCAGCATCCTGCCTCGTTCGCCGCTTATTTCAAACGTCTGGATTCGACGGTCATTTCAGCATCTCCCGAACGTTTCTTCAAGCTTCAAAATGGCCGTATCAGTACCTCGCCGATCAAAGGGACGCGTGAACGCGGCGAGGACAGTGAACACGATGAACGGTTGCGGCGGGAGCTGCTCGAAAGTCCGAAGGATATCGCCGAAAACACCATGATCGTCGACCTTCTGCGAAATGACCTCGGCCGTGTTTGCGAGTTTGGAAGCGTCGAGGTCGAGAAACTCTGTGATCTTGAAGAACATTCGACCCTCTTTCATCTTGTGTCAACAGTCGCGGGCAAACTTCGTGCCGGCACCGCGTACTCGGATATCATCCGGGCGCTGTTTCCATGTGGGTCGATTACCGGAGCACCAAAACTCAGCACAATGCGGATCATAGACGACATCGAACCGACGCCGCGAGGGCTTTCGATGGGCGCCCTTGGATACTACGTCCCGGGTGAGCTTTTCGGCGTCCCGGAACTTCTGGAGACAAGCGTCGCTATCCGAACGATGGTCGTTCGCGAAGACGTCGCTACCTTTAATGTCGGCGGTGGTATCGTCATCGACAGCGACCCTGAAAGCGAATATCGCGAGACTCTCACCAAAGCAAAGGCCCTATTCAGCTCACTCGGCGTAGGGGTTTCGTAGTAAATTACGGGAACTTTTTCTCGTCAAAGGTGTCTAAATGTTTCAGACCAATAAGGAATGGAGTACTCCGATGAACAAACCCCATGTCAACGTGACCCCTTTGATCGACGTGCTGCTCGTTCTACTCATCATCTTCATGGTCGTCGCGCCGATGAAGCCAAGTAGTTTCAAGGCCCGTATACCTCAAGAACCCACAAATGACGACCGGACGGATCCAAACACTAATACCCTCGTCGCCACGCTCGCACGCGACGGCTCGTTAAGCCTAAATCGCGAACATGATCTGGGGACCGTCGATGATCCTTCGAAACTGATCGAGCGTCTTCGGTCGGCCTTCGCTGAGCGGATCGCGAACGGTAGTGTTTCGACGACCTACGCCGAAGAACCTGATCGGCCAATTGGCGATCGGATCGAGCGGACCGTGTTTATCAAAGCACCGCATGCGGCCGGATATGGCGAGGTCGCCAAACTAGTAGACGCCGTCAAAACCGCAGGAGCGTTCCCGATAAACCTGCAGATCGATGACCTGCAGTAATTTACCTTCAAAAGTGGGCAGCCGTCATGGTATAATTTCGCTCGTCCGGTGCATTCAGCACCCGAACGATCGCTGTCTCGCGGCGATTCACGCTCATCTGCTCAGATGGTGAATTACTACGACATCCTCAAAGTTTCCCAGAAAGCGACAGGGCCCGAGATCAAATCGGCTTATCGCCGTTTAGCGCGAAAGCTGCATCCCGACCGAAATAATGGCTCGCAGGAAACTGCTCTTAAATTCGCGGCCATCGCTGAGGCTTACGAGGTTCTCGGCAACGTGGCCGAGCGTGACAAATACGATCGCCGGCTGGTTGATGCCAAATACTCGGTAAACGGAAATGGCGATTCTTTTTTTGCATCTGCCAATCCGCATGCACGGCGATGGCGTCAGATGGTCTATGAAAAGCGTTACAACGACATCATCGATCGGATGATCGCCGAGGAACGTGACGAGGCGTTGGCTTTTCAAAAGGCGGTGTATCCGACCGTTGCAATGTTCGTCACCGCGATCCTTTCGACGGCCTTCAGACCTGTGATCTTCGCGAACTCTGAGATCATCGGAAAGATCATAATCGTCGGGCTCTTTGTGAGCGGCGTGATCCACGTCATTGGCCGTATCCGCGACGGATTTGACCGATATACCGAGAGCGATGGCAATATTCATGATTCGATACTCGACGGCAATGAGCGCAAGGAAAAGCCGTTTTCGCGGGTCCGCGCAACTACCTTAATCATTGGAGGTTTTGCGATCTGCCTGGGCATCGGATATCTGATCGGGGGCCTGTTGCATTTATCCGATGGTTCGGCTAACGGAATGTTCGGTCGTGAGCTGAGCCCGGAATTTTTGTTGTATCCCCCGATCGTTACCTTATTCGTCGATTTGATGCACTCTATCGCAACCCGTTTTGAGCGTCCCGTGTAGCTCGCCAGCGGTTGACATGGCCGCCGCGAGCTCTTATACTTTTCAATTCGCCTGGAGCATAAAAGTGCCCGGCCTAAATTGAACAACAATGGCTAATCATAAATCGGCAGAAAAGAGAGTTCGTCAGAACGCGAAACGCAAAGAGATCAACCGCAGCAACCGCAGCAAACTTCGCACTTCGATAAAGAAGCTTCGAACTGCGGTTGCGAGTCAGGATAAAACGGCGAGCACTGAGCTGTTGTTCCCGACGGTCTCGCTTATTGACAAGGCGGTCAATAAGGGAATCATTCATCGCAATACTGCGGCCCGTCATAAATCGCGTTTGACTAAGCACGTCAATAGCCTGGCTTAAAACAAGTCTCCTGACCGAAAACTGTCTAGTTTTCTCCTTTTATCATTCGGAAGTAGGCCTCGTTTCAGCCTGCTTCCTTTTTTGCGCTTTGCGTTAGGACCCGAGCGGGTTTCGGCAGATCTTTTGCTACAATCCTCTGGATAGAGATTCCGAAGAACTTCAAGGATTTCGAATTGATCATTTCTTCGTTAGTCACGGTGCGGAAATGTTTGATTCTGATAGTCGTCAGCAGAGTCTCGGACTCAGATATCGACTCTTATCAGTTCACTCTCAGGGCCTAAATAGCGATGAATCTCACCCTCGAAACTCCGATCGTAGACCTCGATCGTTTCGGCATTGCAAGGCTTTCAGCCCTGATGGCTAAGAAGCTGGCAGTCGCTGTCGCGATTTTTGCGGCAAAGACGGATCCGGCGAGCGCTACGGTCGAAGACCTGCTCAACTATTTCCCGGCCCGTTACGAAGACCGTTCGAAATTCATGTCGATCGACCAGCTCGAAGACGGGATGGAAGCCGCAGTGGAATTATATGTTCGTGGTGCCGGCGGCGTTCAGGTCGGACGAAACCGCGATCCGCGAAAGCCTGCTCTGTTTCTATTCGAGATCACGGGCGGCGACGCCGAGCGGCGGCTTAAACCCGTCGTTGTAAAATGGTTCATTTCCGGTAAAGCTGGAAGATCTATACTGCAATACCACACGGAGCGATTTTCGCGCGGTACGCGTTTCGTCGCATATGGAAAATGGGAATACGACGAACGAAAAGGTACGTACGCTCTCAAACTCGCGAAACCTGAAGAACTCGAGATTCTTCCCGACTCGCCAAATGAGCTATTATCGGGTGATCTTCGATCCGCAGGGCCGACCGCCATAAAGCATGGCCACTCCGACGACGATCTCGATGAAGACATCGCGAGTCCCGAATTTTCGATGGTTCACAACGCTCGGCGGGTCCCGATCTATCGGAAGCTCGGGCCTTTTCAAACCAAGCGGCTGCGTGAGGTCATTCACAGCATTCTCGCAAAACTCGACTCATCGTCCGTCATCGACAATCTCCCTTCGGATCTCCTCGAGCGTCAAAACCTCGTCACCCGAGCACAGTCCATCGCTGAGATACATTTTCCGTCCGACGACTCATCGATAGCTGATTACGAGATGTTCAGAAGTTCTGCTCATCGACGTTTGATCTTCGACGAGTTTTTCTGGCTCTCGTTCGCGATGCAGATGCTGCACGGCGAGCGACAGAAAGAGCCCAAGGGAACCGTGATCGAGATCAACGACCAGATCAAAGAGCAAATGCGGAGGGTTTTGCCCTTCACTCTGACTAATGCCCAAGAACGGGTCATTTCTGAAATTTTCAAAGATCTGACGTCGGATGCTCCGATGAATCGACTGATCCAGGGCGACGTTGGAAGCGGTAAGACGATCGTCGCTTTTTTGGCGATCCTCGCCGCCATTGAAAACGGATATCAGGCTGCCTTGATGGCCCCGACCGAGATACTCGCGGAGCAGCATTACCGTAATGCTGTCACGCTGTTTGCCGGAACGGGTCATCGAATCGAACTGTTGGTCGGCAGCACGAAGGCTGCCGAAAAACGCAAGATCCATACCGCCATTGCCGCCGGCGAGATCGACCTCCTGATCGGGACCCACGCGATAATCCAGGACGCGGTCACTTTCGCGAAACTCGGGCTCGCCGTCATCGATGAGCAGCACCGCTTCGGCGTTCTTCAGCGGGCACAAATTAAGGCTCGCGGGTCAAATCCCGACATATTGGTGATGACCGCAACACCGATACCTCGCTCACTTGCAATGACGGTTTACGGGGACTTAGATGTTTCTGTACTCGACGAACTCCCGCCAGGACGAACGCCGATCAAGACAGTCGTGGTCGGCGAAGACCAGCGGCACGGCGTTTATAAAGGCATCGAACGCGAGATCAAGCTTGGCCGGCAGATCTATATCGTTTACCCGCTGATCGAAGAGTCCGCCAAGGTCGATCTGAAGGCCGCGACAATCATGTACGAGGACATATCGAAGCGAATATTCCCTCAATATACCGTGGGCCTGCTACATGGCAAGATGAAACCGGTTGACAAGGAGCAGGTCATGAAGGAATTCGTCGCCGGCCGCCTCGATATTTTGGTCTCGACCACCGTCATCGAGGTCGGCGTCGACGTTCCGAATGCTTCACTTATGGTCATCGAACATGCAGAGCGTTTCGGGCTTTCACAACTGCATCAACTTCGCGGCCGTGTCGGACGCGGCGCCGAACAGAGCTTCTGTGTTCTGCTGACCGATTTCAAAAAGACGGCGGTCGCCAAAGAGCGTCTCGGGATAATGGAGGCCACGTCCGACGGCTTTAAGATCGCAGAAAAGGATTTAGAGATCCGCGGGCAGGGCGAAATACTCGGCACTCGGCAATCCGGCATCCAGAATTTCCGCTTGGGAAACATCGTTCGCGACCTCGATATTCTGACGCTCGCCCGGCAGGAGGCCGAGGATTATTTAACAAAGCGGCGAATGTCGCCCGAGACCTCGGCGATGGTCAGGATCGCCCGTTCCGATAAGCGAATACGACTTGCAAATGTCGGATGATCCGCCAGTTAGGCGGCTTTGCCCAGCCCCGTTCTTTTTCCTACACTAAACACCATGCGTGTCATCTCAGGAATATATCGCGGCCGCGTTCTCAAAAGCCCGCCTGACAATAGAACGCGACCGACGTCCGACCGATTGCGCGAGACTCTGTTCAGTGTCCTCATTCCACGGATCGATGAAGACACTCGGTTCCTCGACCTTTGTGCCGGAACAGGTGCGATCGGCATCGAGGCTCTCTCGCGAGGAGCAGTCTTTGTAACGTTCGTAGATCGCTCAAAAAAGTCCTGTGCCCTGATCGAAGAAAATCTCGACAAGCTCGATGTCCCGGAGCATCAAACCGAGATCCTCGGACTCGACGCCGAAAATTTTGCCGGCCGCGAGCATAGAGTCGGATGGGACATCGCATTCTTTGACCCGCCGTATGAATCTGATTACGGCATCGTCCTGCACGAGTTCGGCTTTAACAAATCGCTGCTCAACGCAGGCGGCATACTCGTGGTCGAGCACCATACGAAAAAGAATGTTCCCGACTCTGTAGGCCGCCTCAGGCGTTGGCGACTACTCAAGCAGGGCGAAACCAGCCTGAGTTTTTACGAGCAAGACTGATGAAGACGGTGATCACATGGCTCGTCCTGTGCTTCATATGGGGCACGACGTGGATATTTATCAAGATCGGCCTCGAGGATCTGCCGCCGATGGCGTTCGCGTCTGCACGATTTCTTTTGGCCGTCGCCATATTGTTCGCGATCATTCGAATCCAGGACATTCCGCTTCCGCGAACCGCGCGTGAATGGCGTCTGATCGCGTTAACCGGCGTCCTGCAATTTTCAATCAACTACAGTATGGTCTTTTGGAGCGAACAGTACATTTCGTCAGGGCTCGCGGCCGTTTTGCAAGCGATGATCACCGTTTTTGGCTTGATCCTGGCGTGGTATTTCTTACCCAATGAAAAGGTCACAAAGCTCAAGGCTTTTGCGGTAGCACTCGGTATTTTGGGCGTCGCCGTCATCTTCATCGACCAACTCAAAGTGCAAAACCTGATGGCATTTCTAGGCTGCGTCGGAGTCGTTGTCGGCTCCTACGCTGCGGCCCAGGCGTCGATACTGGTCAAAGCCAAGGGCGGTGCGTTTCATCCGGCCGCGCTCCTGTTTTGCCAGATGCTCTGCGGCCTACCGCCAATTATTGTCTATAGTCTGGCAGTCGAAGGCAACCCGCTCTCGCATCATTGGACGTGGCGAGCGGTCGGATGTGTGCTGTATCTAGCCATCGCCGGTACGATCGCGGCCTTTTGGCTTTACTATTGGCTGCTCGGCAAGATCGAGTCGACCAAGGCAATGATGATCTCGCTTGTTACGCCGCTGCTGGCGGTCGTTATCGGAGCGGTGGTGCTCGGCGAGATCCTGCCGCCCCAAACGCTGCTTGGCGGCATTCTCATCATCGGCAGCATCGGGCTCATCGTGTTTAGACGACCAAAGCCGACAGCTCCGATTGCCGACGGAGCTAAGGCGGATGCGTGATACCTTATTCTATTCTCGCGGGTTATCGTTTTCATATTTCGACGTAGACTCTGCGGTACAATCCACATATGTTCTTTAAGTTCACAACAGCAGGCGAATCGCACGGCAAGGCACTCGTCGCCATCGTCGAGGGGCTTCCCGCCGGGTTGCCAATCGATGTTGACGCCGTTAACCACGAACTCTGGCGTCGACAGCAGGGCTATGGCCGCGGCGGACGGATGAAGATCGAATCCGATACGATCGAGATCATTTCGGGCGTCCGACACGGCAAAACGATTGGGTCGCCGATCGCCGTCGCGATAGCGAACCGCGATTTCGTACATTGGCAAGACGTAATGTCTTCGGAAGCTCTCGTCGAGCAGCCAAATAATCCTCGGAAAGTGACCCGTCCGCGGCCTGGCCATGCTGACCTCGCCGGCGGTCAAAAATATCAAACGCGCGACCTTCGCGATATCCTTGAACGGGCGTCGGCACGAGAAACGGCGGCCCGCGTCGCCTGCGGAGCCTTCGCAAAACAGCTCCTCGCGGTATTTGGCATCGAGATCAAGAGCCACGTGATCAAGCTCGGAAAGGTCCAGATCGTCCCATTGCATCAGTCTTGGGAAACAATTTCGGCGATCCCACGCGATTCGCCGCTGAACTGCGTTGACGAATATATCCAAGATGAGATGGTTAATCTCATCGATCAGGCCAAAACCGACGGCGACACGCTGGGCGGCATTTTCGAGGTCGTCGCTAAGGGACTGCCCGTTGGCCTCGGTTCGCATACCTCGTGGGAAGACAAGCTAGACGGGCGCATTGCCCGTGCATTAATGTCGATTCATGCCGTTAAAGCCGTCGAGATCGGCGAAGGCGTTGCGAACGCAGGAAGACCCGGTTCGGAGGTCCACGATGAGATCTTTCACGACGAAGCCGGCTTCACACGGCCCACGAATCGTGCGGGCGGCCTCGAAGGCGGCATCACCAACGGCGAGGAGCTCCGCGTTCGCGGATACAAAAAACCGATCGCAACGCTTCGCAAACCGCTTCATTCCGTTGACATCGAGACCAAAACGGAGGACCTCGCGGCCTTTGAACGCTCCGATATAACCGCCGTTCCTGCCGCTGGGGTCATCGGCGAGGCAATGCTTGCAGTAGTTCTCGCCAACTCGATGCGTGAAAAATTCGGCGGCGACTCGATCGACGAAATGCGGCGTAATTTTGACGCCTATAATAGTTCCCTACGGAATTATTGATCTCGCGGCTGCATAAAAGACAATTTCGGCACAACCATTCACTCAGCGGAGCACAATATGCGAACTTCCCTTCTTCTTATAATTACGATCGTCGTCCTGTTCATTTCGGTACCGGCACAAAAACTCTCGAAGCCCACGCTTCTGCCCGAAAATCCCACAACCGAACAGGAAAAGCAGGTCGTTGCGGGCAACGTCCTTCATGACGCCAAACGATACGACGAGGCCCTAGCGATCTACGATCGACTTCTCGTGGAAAATCCTGATCTGACTGTCGTCATGTACGAAAAGAGCCTCACGCTTTATGCCAAAGGCGATAAGACCAAGGCGATGGAGACTGCGTACGAGGGTGCAAAGTACAAGTCTGAGCAATTGCCGCTTTTCTATGTCATGATGGCTAGCTGCCTCGATGACGTCGGGAAACCAGACGCCGCGCTGTCGGTGTATCGCGAGGCCGAGGCGATCCTCAGATCGGATATCGGCACCCAGCGATTTTTATCGACCGTGTACTATAATATCGGCCTCACGTACGTGCGTCAGAAAAAATACGCTGAAGCTCGAGCGGAATTGAAGAAGGCAGTCGAAAATCGGCCGGACTATCCGAGTCCTCACTACTTGCTTTCGATCGTCTACAACGGCACCAAATACAAGGTACCAGCCTTCCTCGCTGCTGCACGTTTCATTTCTCTGGAACTAAACACCCCACGGTCGAAGGCCGTCGCAGTGATCATCCGCGATATATTAAAACCAAATGCGAAGGACCCAAAAACGGGAAATATCACTATCAGTCTCGACTTTCAGGCTCCGACCGATGAAGGCGAATTCGGCATGTACGAACTGCTGATGGGCACACTCACGACGTTCAAGGACGAAAAGGACAAGAACAAGACCGAAGACGAAATGTTCGTGAGTGCGGTTGGGACCGTTATCTCGCTGATCGCCGAGGACAATAAATTGTCAAAGACCTTCGTAGGCAAACAGTACGTCCCGTTCGTCGCCGAACTCAAGAAAAAAGGCTTTTCAGAGGTCTTTGGCTACACCGTTCTCTACCTCAGCGGGCAGCAAGGAGCAATGAAGTGGCTGGAAAGCCACGATGCCAAACTCGGCGAATTTGCCGCTTGGGCCAAGGCGTATCAGGTTCCGAAATAATCGATCCAAATGATATTCCGCAGTTTTGCCTTCATTTTCCTGGCCTGCCTAATGGCAGCATGTTTCGGAAATAATGAGGCACCGGCGACAAATACGGCGGCTCCAAAAACCGTTTTCCCCGAGATCCACGCATCGATGGCAAAGATCGAGCCGTTCTTTGAGCGGATGGGAAAGCCAGCGGCGTATGATTGGCTTGCCTCACATAACGAACCCGGACAGACATTTGACGAGTATGTTGATGCCGATCCGGTAAAGCCGACAAAAGAGCGTAACAAAATCTATGTTTTGCCGCTCGGCAGTTTTACGCAACGTCAAAAAAAGGTGATCGACACTACCACCGGCTATCTCGAGATGTTTTACGGCCTGCCGATCAGAAGGTTGCCATCTCAGATATTCAGGCGGCCGCTCAGCGTCAAGAACAGCCGCCGTAACCCATCGACCGGATCGGAACAGATTCGTACGGGTTATATCCTGGACGACATTCTCAAGCGAACGATTCCAAACGATGCCGCGGCACTGATAGCATTCACCTCAGACGACCTATACCCCGACGCCTCGATGAACTATGTTTTCGGCCAGTCGAGCCTCGCCGACCGCGTTGGGGTTTGGTCGCTATCACGGCTTGACGCCAATGCCAATTACGACACATTTCTCCGCCGGACGATCAAGATCGCCACACATGAGACAGGCCATATGTTCTCGATGCGGCACTGCATAAAATACGAGTGTGTGATGAGCGGCGCAAACTATCTTGGCGAGACTGATCGCCGTCCCGTCGATGCATGCCCGGAATGTTCCGCAAAGGTCTGGTGGCTGACCGGGGCGGTACCTTCGGAAAGATATCAAAAGCTTGCTGATTTCTGCCGTCGGAACGGCCTTGCCAAAGAAGCCGATGAATTCAGCCGAAAGGCTGCAGCCGTAAAATCTCCTTGATCTCGAATCGCACTGTATTGCCACCTCTCTTCGGTCCCAATCTGCCGAATTTCGCGACAGCGGAAGTACGCGTTCGCCGACGGCCCGCATATACCGGTCGCCGTCGCTTAATTCCCGATGTCTTTGCGATACTGCATTCCATCAAAGCTGATCTTTTCGACGGCTGAATAAGCTGTCGCAACTGCAGCAGCGAGATCATTTCCGCTCGCGGTGACGCCGACGACGCGGCCGCCGGACGTTACCAGCGAAGGTTCGGCGGCGGTCGTTTCACCGGAAAGATGTGCGAACGACGTACCGGCGTGAAAGACCTCAATGCCCGCGATGGAACCTGCCTCATCAATTCCTCGAATAACGTCGCCGGTCGTCGGTTTTGACGGGTAACCCTCGGCTGCGAGGACGACGCAGGCCGAGGCTCCGGGGCGCCAATCGATCGTGATCGAGTCGAGATCCCCTGACAGCATGGCTTCGCAAATATCCACAAGGCTCGTCTCGAGGCGAACGAGGATGGCTTGAGTTTCCGGGTCGCCGAACCGGACATTGTATTCAAGCAGTTTCGGGCCGTCCGCAGTCATCATTAAGCCCAAAAACAGTATGCCCCGATAGCGAAACCCCTCACGTTCACAGCCGTGCAAGGTTGGGCGAATGATCCTGTCCTTGATTACCTGGAGCTCGTCGGCCGAAAGCAAAGATTCGTCGGTGATTGTGCCCATTCCGCCGGTATTCGGCCCTGTGTCGCCTTCGCCGATCCGCTTGTGGTCGCGAACGGGCGGCATTAGGACAAACTGCTCGCCATCGACGAACATCAGCAGCGAGACCTCGCGGCCGAACAGGCATTCTTCTAGGATGATCTTTTCGGCAGCGGCGGTCCCGACGAGGGCGGCCATTTCGTTGATGGCCTCGACCGCATCCGCTCGATCTTTTGCGACAACGACTCCTTTGCCGGCGGCCAAGCCATCGGCTTTGACGACGACCGGGCTATCGATTCCGCCAAAGTCGCCGCTCTCGAGTTCGAGGATCGCGAATGCCGGTGAATGCGACGTCGTGAACTTAGCTGTCGGCACACCCTTTCGGGCCATAAAGTCCTTGGCGAAGGACTTGCTGGACTCAAGCATTGACGCTTCGCGGCACGGGCCGATGATCTTTAGGCCACGCGACTCGAACAGGTCGACAATGCCGAGAGCAAGTGGAATTTCGCCGCCCACGAAGGTCAGGTCGATCGCGTTCATCGCCGCAAAATCCGCAAGCGATGAGATATCGTCAGGACGGATCGGTACGCACTCCGCAATGCCTGCAATGCCCGCATTACCGCTTGCACAATATAGTTGAGTCACCCGCGGGTCGTGTTTGAAGGAGTAACAGAGGGCGTGCTCGCGACCGCCGGAACCGATAACCAGGACTTTCATAACTAAAAGTAAACCGAAGAAAACCGGAGCTTATGTACCTTGACAGCCAAATTCGTTCGTTGTACTGTCAGACATTCGCTCATTTTTCCATAGAAGCTGCTATTTGACCTAACTGTAAAATCTACTACAGTCCGCCATTGATGGTAAAATGGCTGAAGTTTCAAGCGGGAGTATTTTGGTTATGTCCAATTCCATTTTTGGTCAAGCTGTCGACATCGTAAGCGAGAATGGCGATGCTGCTTCGGAATTCGACGACAAATCAATACGCTGTATCGATTGTGCCCAGGATTTTGTTTGGTCGACGGGCGAACAAATATTCTTTCGCGACAAAAAGCTTCAAAACCCACCCAAACGCTGCAAATCGTGTAAAAAGCTAAAAAACGAACGGCTTGCTGCTGTAGAGGCTGCCCAAACGACGGGCGTACGCCATCGTATTGAGATCGTCGCTGAATGTGCCCGCTGCTCTGCGGTCACGACAGTCCCCTTTTATCCCTCGCAGGGTCGACCGGTTTATTGCCGGGCATGTTACATCCAGAACAACGCAATCGCCCCTAACGGGATTTCCTGACCCCTTAACCACCGACGTGAACATTGGGACGCAGTTCCGGATCTTCTTCGGCCTGCCGCAGTATCTCGCGTGTAACCGGTGCGGTGTCGCCCTCACCAAAAAGAATATAGCGGGCGAGGTACATGATCGGATTTCCCTCGCTCCAGCCAAAATAGACGTGCGGGATCTTTCCCGTCTCGTCACGCAGATACAGTAAGAACGCGGCAATCGCATTTGGCACCGCCGGAGCCTGTGTCCGAAGTATTTTGTATCCTTCGACATCAACCCCGCGAATGTAGAGTTTGCCCTTGAACTCGGAAGCATCGCCCGTTTCGATCTCGTAAAAGATGATTTGATCCGATGACGGAATATGGTTGTCGACTCGCTTTTCGTGCTCCTTGAATCGGTATTCCGTCAGATCGCCCGTCTCTCGTCGGTTTGTAACGACACGGATCTCGCCTTCGTCGCTGAGTTCGCTGATAAATTCCTTGGCAGCCGCGTCAAGTTCGATCTTGTCGATGCGCAGTTCGGTCGAACGCATAGCTCTCGAGACGAACGATGCGGCAATTATGCCAAAGATAAATAGCGATGCGATCTTGATGCCGTCGGGCCGTTCAATCACATTGGCAACCGTTGTGTAAGCGAAGACTGCAGCAATTACCCAAAATGCCGGCGTCCATTTGCTCTTGCGGCGGCGAGCCGAGAGAGCGACCGCAATAGCGGCTGAGGACATCAGCACGAGCACTCCGGTCGCGTAGGCGCCGCCCTGAGCGTCTACGTTGGCCTCAAACACCCATGTGACAACAAAGCAGATAGCTGTAAAGACCAGTGTGAGCGGACGCGTCGCTCTCGACCATTCAGGAGCCATTCCGTACCTGGGCAAATAGCGCGGCACGATATTCAGCAAGCCCGCCATCGCGGAGGCCCCGGCGAACCAGAGGATCAGGATCGTGCTCAGGTCGTAGATCGTACCAAACCACTCATTAGTATACGTGTGGGCGACATACGCGAGTGCTCGGCCATTCGCACTACCAGGTTCGCGGACCGTGTGATCCTCAATCTCACGCGGACTGCAGGAGCAGTATGCCGGGACATGATGACCGCCCTCAACGCCGCACTCAACCTGTGGGCAAAATTCTTCACGAGGTATCAGAACGCTCGTGGCAAAGCTGCTGGCGATCAGCAAGACGCTCATTATGAGCGCTGCGACCATCAGCATTTTCCTGGTATTGCCGATCCTGTTAGGCCTCTTGACGAGCGGCATTACAGCCACGCCAGTCTCAAAACCCGAGAGGCCAAGGGCCAATTTGGGAAAGCTGGTAATTGAAAGCAAAACTATCCCGGCAAAGCCGGCGATCTGGAAACTGCCGCCGAACGACATTTTTGAAGCGAAAACCGCTTCTTTCCAGTTTGCAAGTAATTCGGGGCGGATAGATACCTCATAGATGGCGGCACCGATAACAATCACATTTAGGAATAAATAGACCCCGACAAGGATCACGGCGATGCCGATCGCTTCCTTAAAACCTTTCAGAAATATCAATCCGAGAACGGATATGAGAGCAAACGTGACGATCACCGGGTGATCAAGAAATGGCAGCGACGAATGAACAAACGGATTTTCAAGTATGTGAGCGGTCGCGTCCGCCGCCGATAGCGTGATGGTTATAACAAAGTCGGTCGCGACAAACCCCAACAATACGAGCACGAAAAGCTTACCCTTCCAACGCGACAAAAGCGATTCGAGCATGGCGATCGAACCTTCGCCGTGCGGGCTCTCTTTTGCCACCCGGCCGTAGATCGGCAAAGCACCGAAAAGCGTCAGGAGGACCAAGATCAACGTAGCTATCGGCGACAGAGCTCCGGCCGCGATAAAAGCAATTCCAGGCTGATAGCCTAAGGTCGAGAAATAGTCGACTCCGGTCAGGCACATTACTTTCCACCAAGGGTGTTGGTGGTGTTTGCCTTCCGGCTCAGACGGGCCCTCCATTTCGGAAACGGCCCCGCTGTACAGCCAGGTTTTGAACCAGTTGGTCGAGGCAGTTTTCATATCCTTAAAAGCAAAAAGACCGCTAAGCTTTTATTGCTCGCGGTTTCACAATATTTTACTATTACACTACAAAAAACTAGCACAATTTGAGACAAGGTAATTCGTCCAAACTAATAGTGATTGATTTTACCTCTATCTGCGTCTAGGTCAAGCCCGGCTAGCCCGTTCCGCAGTTCAATACAAAAGGGCGACGTCTCCCACAGCGTCGCCCTTTGCGCTACAAGTCCTCACAGCTTGTAACAAGTTCACCTTTTGGGGGGTGAACAACGTAAATTATGCACAATCTTTTTCTAATTGCAATGAGCGAAAACATAGTTTCCACAACAGTTAGCTGAACGCGCACTTTGTTGTTTTATTCAGATAAAACAACGATCCCGCCGGCTATGCAATCCCGTGCTCCGGATGGAGAAATAGCGCAAATACTATAATTTCCGGGCGGCGTTTCGGCATCGATCTTAAGCGAGAATTTGAGACCCGAGATGCCTTCGTCATAGTCCATATCGATCAATGAATCACCGTCGATGGTCAGATGCGGCGAATTTATATCAAGCTTAATGTGTCCGGAGCCCAATTGACGTCCGCCAATGTAAAGGCCATAGGAAGTTCCGCGACTGAGCTTTAACGGCGAATCGGACAGAATGCCGTTCTTGCCGAGCAACTCGGTCGAAAAGTCGAGCGTTCGATGGGCGATCGTTCGATCGAACGAAGTCGTTTCTGCGTTTTTGACAGTGGCCTCACCCAATGAAGTGGTGGACATAGTTCCAGCTTTGCCAACTTCGCGTGCGATCACGTCATAATCGCCGGCTCCAATGCCGCCAAATCTGAATTCGCCCTCGTCACTTGCAGCAGCGTGAGCGACGATCCTTCCTGTCGACGCCTCCTGCAGCCAGAGTTCAACGGATCTGGTATTTTTGTTGAAACCGGTAAGCCTTCCGCTTAAGACTCCGCAGCATCCGGTGTAAACACCGTCGTCGTAAAGGTCGCGTATGGCTGAAAGGTCGTCGGCTGTCAGTTTCCCCGCCCTCCCGTTCGTCTCGCCAAAAACACCGTTCTTTGACGTAACTTCATACATTACCGATCCTACAACCGACGAATGCTGGAGCCCCAGAAGATGGCCGATCTCGTGTTTGATAGTCGTCTCTAGATCGAATGAGCCATAACTACCATCGGTCGAAAACTGTTGAAAAGGGCTTAGTATGATATCCGCCTCGGAGATAAAGCCGCGTCGATTAACAAATACGCGCGTTTTGGCGGCAGACTCGGGATCGTTCTTGAAGATCAGAACATTTTCAGCGGTCGGCGCGATCGTGATGAGGCTCACGCCGTCGCCGGAGGTGCCGACCGGGCTTACACTTAGTTTATCCGAAACCACCTGAACGAATTCGACGTCCGCCACGTTGCGCCAAGCGTCGATCGCACGCTCGATGGCGGCTCGCACATCGCTGTTCCATTTAATGTTAGGCTCTGGCTGGAGAAGCGACTGCGAAATAGCGATCTTGATGGGCCCAGGGCGCCACCGCGCCCTCTGCTGAGCGGGCGACGGCTGCGCGATCTCAGCTGCAGCCGAAAATACGGCCAACAGCGAGAAAACGATCGCAGCAATCAAAATACGTCGCAATCTATCCATAAATAAAATATCAAATGCTATTTGCCGATCTCGGCCGAGCTATTCGACCCATCGACCGATACTCGCTCGAGATCGGCAAATCCGACGACGAGGAGCAGTACGACAAGTGCGAGCGTCGCAATGACGTAGAGGATCGAGATCTGCTCATAGTAAATGAGCGATGCAATAACAATTCCAACCAGCAACGCCCAAAACATGGCGATCGTCCGGCGGCTAAATCTTTTACCGATATTTGACATAGCCTATAGTATAGAAATTAAATGCCCCTACTTACAACTTAAATTTTCAGGATCTACAGCTCACACGAGCGAGATCTATTCGATGATCCGCAGAGGTAGCGTTGCAGGAGCGGATCTGCGGCTATTTTCCAAGACCGGAGCAATTTTGCGTTTCGCCTTGTTTCGCTGGCCCACTTCGACAATGTCGAACGGTTTTAACAATGGATCGTCGTCCTGTTTGGCGGCAATTTTTTCAAGGTTTGCCTCGATGAACGCCGATGAATCTCCATCCCGCCGGTAGATCGTTACCATACGCTTGTCAGCCTCTTTCGACAGCCCGCCGGCCATCGCGATAGCTCGCGAAAGCGTTAAGCCGGAACCCGACAGGATCGGTCTCGGGTCATTGACGCCGCCGATAATATAGATCGGCTTCGCCCTCAAAACTGTGATAAGGTCGCCGCTCCGGATCTCCGGGTTCGCATCAGTCTTTCCTCTCAATAGATCGGAGATCTTGAATGTGGTCAAAGGGGTGCCGCCGGCATCGGCGTCGGCTACCTTATCACTCTTTTGTGCCTCATCGTTCTTGATATCGAAACAATTCAGATGCGGCGGTCGAAAGAGCTGAATTTCGCCACTCGCGTCATCGCCAATGCCGCCGCTCAGCACCAGTAACTCGCGCAGCCTGACTTCGCGACGCAACTGAAATCGCGTCGGACTACGAACAGCACCGTCGAGAGTTACGATGGCACGATTCGAACTGTCGACAATGCGGACGATCACTTTCGGATCACGGAGCATTTTTGACAGGGACGACGCGACCGCAGCCGCAATATCGCTATCACTCCGACACAGGCCGTAAACGGGATCGCCGTAAGTATTTAGGCCGTCGAGAAATCCTTCGGGACTTAGTTTTCCGCGCCAATCGAATTCAAAACTGCCGACGACGTCTACGTCAACCACGTCGCCAAAATGAACGAGGTCGGCCTCGCGCACAACAGTTTCCTGGGGGTACGCTGAAAGCTGCAGCATTACAAATATTGCGAGTGTTACGACGATCCATCGAGGGTGCCCCGGAAAACCCAGAGGTCCCAATCGCAGGCGACGCTGCGAAATATGAGAACTCTGGCTATTGGGCATAAAGCTCTAGTCGGCCGTGCGCCGCACAGGAGGCTTGACCTTTCGTTTTTCCGGCTTAGTGTCGAGTGTAAATGGAACGGCAAAGCCCGTAAATTCCCAATTACAGCTGTCGCAAAGGAGATTGTAGCGAAAGAATATCTTGGAGAGAATGTAGGTCGAGCGGTAACCCCTTCGAATTCGGCTGCTATTACATCTTGGACACTTTTGGGAAATCATTTAATATTAATCTGCATATGCCGGAGCGCTTTTATCGCCGTTTTCAAATCGATCCAGCTTTTCGATCTCTTGTAAGATGCGCCCGGCCGCCAATTCGCGGCCTTCATTAAATATGCTGTCTTTTCCTAATACATAAAGCGCTTCACGGTAATTTCGCTTTGCCTGCTTGAGATTCCCTTGAAAAGCTTCATGCTCCGCACCATCCACCAGTCTGGAAACTTCGACCGAAACAAACATTTCGCTCAAAGCTGCCCGGGAATCGAGCAGTGATCGGTCCTCGGGATAAAACCCAAGTGCGTAATCCAAAACTCCAATCGCATTGTGAGCTGCATCGAGCTTTTCCGTGGACTGCGCATTTTCTGCCGAAACGCGGTTGAGGTTTCCGATTTCGATCTCTGCCCATTTCAAGAGATGATAGCGATGATAGCGAGCTACTGTATCGCGTCCTTTTCTCAGTGGGCCGAGTCTCGGAGAACCATTCCCGATATGCCGTAGTTCTAAGTCATTCTTGTTAAGATAGGCATCACACAATTCAAAAATCTCACGATGGATGGCGGCAAAACTACCGAGCACCTTTGCGGCATCTGATTTTCGTGCGATATCTCGTACTAGCTCGGCGTTCCGTTCGATCGTCAACTTGTCCGCGGATTTACTGTTTTCGCGGCGAATATAAACACTTTCAAGCTCACGCCCCAGCATCGGTGCCTGGTGGGCGATCCGCGCTCTAGAGTTTCTAAGAACGATTTCGCGCATCATTGCTGCGCCTATCAGAACCATGCTTACCCCAATTCCCGACGTTAGCCAAGGCGTTTCGTCGCCCGCATCGTGCAGGATTCCCCAGCCGATGAAAAACAAGGCTATGCAAATAGTTGTTGCCAGCATGTAATAATTTACAGCCGAAAACCAAAATGGGCGCCGCCGCTGGTACCGCTCGGTACGGGCATGATGGGACAAATTTGATTTGATCGGTCGTCCAGTCAAAATAGGTCCGGATCGTCAAAGAAGGCCACCTTGTACACAACAATATTGGATTCTTTAAGCGAAATTGTCAACGTCGTGGCGGGCGACGTGTGAGTAGAACTTGACCTCATTCTGCTATAATCATCAAATGACGGCCAAATCAAAAAAGAAAAAGTCGGACCGTCCCGTATTTGATTCCATCCGTAAGCCGACCGCCCCACCGAGTGTAAGGATCGGAACAGACAGACCGGACGAAAAGGCATTGCCGTCACTCAGAAAGGCAAAACACAAAGCGAAGATAGAGACCGAAGATTAAAATGGGATTTTTCCGACGAAAGAGATCGCCTACTGCCAACGCAACAGGCAACACTTGGGCGCGCGAAGGAATGAACGTCACGTTTCGGGCTGAGATCATGCCCGGAAAATCGCGGGAGGATCGAACTTTTCGAATCGAGCAAGTCTCACCAAGCGGCCGCGTCATTCTCAAAGATTTTCTCGGCGAGCATCGTGAGGGTGCTTTCGAACCTCTAAATTTTCTTCGAGAAAAAGCACTAAAAGATCAGAATTCGTAATCTCGTCCAATCTCAAGTACTTCCAAATGCGCGATATTGAGCTGCTTGATCTGTTCATTAACACGCTCGCGATACATCGGCTTGATATTGATCACGTAAACCGGCACGTCGGTCCTTCCAAATTTGAATAGTTCAGAAACGAGTTCCGACGGCGTGAGATGGTGTGACACTCCGGCGAGTTCGGCAAGTTCGTCCGGAAACGCGCATTCGATCAGGACGGCCGCAAGGTCCTTTCGGCTGCTGAAAAGTTTCCAGATCTCATCGGTATGTGCCGTGTCACCAGTTATTCCTATCGAGCACTTATTGTCCGAGACCAGTACCCCGACGCTCGGGACGTTGTGATTAACCTCGACCGGCATGAAGTTGAGATGTTTGATCGGGACGACAGTTCCCGGCATGAACGGACGATACTCGATAACGGGGCCGCTTGAATTCCGAAGCTTCGAAAATTTTGGGTATACCGACCAGTTAAAAACGTCTCTTTCGAGCACGTCGATCATTTCCGCCGTAGCATGAACGCGTACGGGCTCAGTCAATACCGAGAAAAGATCGTCGAGGTAGATCGGAAGCCCCGCTATGTGGTCAAGATGGGCGTGAGACAGAAAGATATCCCGGATAAGCTCTCTGTGCAGATCTGAGCATGAGAATGCCAGGCTCCCGGCGTCAAATGCGACCGAGTCATCGATGACAAGACAACTCAAATGTTGGCGCTGAGACACCGCTCCGCCGAGACCGAACGAGCTTGGTAAAAGTTGGACCTTCATCGAACGTGCTCTGCTCTATCTTTTATCGGGCACAGGTTTGTCCGCGTCCGCCGTCGATCGCGTAGGTTGCACCGGTTATCCAGCCGGCCTTATCCGACGCAAGAAAGTAAATGAGTTCAGCAACCTCGGTCGGAGTTCCCGGCCGGCCTATCGGATGCGTTTCACGCGAATGTTCTAGAAATTTCGCGTACGCCTCGTCGTTCATACCGCTGCGGGTATGGAGATTTGTCACCACCACTCCCGGATTAACAGCATTTGCCCTAACTCCCTTTTCGGCGAGTTCCAGGGCAATACAGCGTGTCAGCTGATCGATCGCTGCTTTCGATATACAGTAAGACAGTATTCCGGGAAATGCTCGAGTTCCAGCAACACTTGAGACGTTAACGATATTTCCCTTTGAAGCGATCAAATAGGGAATGCATCGCTGGATCAGATTAAACACTGATCGGACATTGATATTCATCATTTTGTCCCAATCGTCGGGTGTGGTCGATTCGATCGTACCGCTCTTAATGATACCCGCGGAATTGATCAGAATATCAATTTGACCGAAATTCTGAACGGTTTCTGACACAATTCGATCAAGCTGCGAAACCTCGTTCACGTCGCCGAGCTGCACCTTGATCAGGCCGGTTTTAGCGGTATGGCTTTCTCTCAGCGATTCGAGGTCCTTTTGGTTTCGGCCGACAGCGACGACGGTCATTCCTTTTTTTGCCAATAGTGCAGCAGTGGCCCGGCCGATGCCGCTGCTCGCACCGGTGACGATAGCGATCTTTCCCTTCATATATGTTCCACTGACGAATGGACACAGCATAACAGTGGATGCGAGTAGTGGGCAAACCCGAACGCCAAGGCTCCCAAAAATAAAAGACAGCCAATGCGGCTGTCGGTAAAAAAGGATATGAGTGTATGTTTGCGGGTATTATATGGTCGTTGGCACTTTACGTTTCGCTCGGCCGGGCCTGTTTGGAAAATAGCTGGTCGAATGCAGCCCGGGTCTCATCGCTTCGTCGCGATTTGAATTCAGTAACCCATTCCGTCACATTCGACACCATTTCGCGTGCAGCGACGCGTGTCGACTTTACAGATATGGGTTTTACCGCGGGAGCGACCGCCGCAGACTTCTTTATAACTTTCACTTTGGATTTATCGGTCATAACTGCTTCCCTCCTCGTTAGTTCAGATCGTTTTTGTTCTATCTGTGAATCCATGCTGCGTATTCACATGTTCGTACAAGCAATTCAAATGCCACAGTATAGACGCATACATAAACTGTCTTTGCTTAGAGTTCGAAAACTACTCGATTTCGGATTCTAACTGTTTTGCATTTTGCGAATAAACCTTCTTCAATTTGCGAATTGCCAATTGTTTAGATTACGAAACGACGCTGGAAGTTGTTCCCGCAAAATTATAAAAACGTGTATCTCTTTTATTAGACGGTCTTTGGCGAAGATTCAGATCCGGGAACTAAACGGGGAATGCTAATTGCCATATTCACGAGCGATGGCCTTATTAGATATAGCAGTGATCTATTTTTCGTGCGGTTCACCGTTCGCTGTTCACGCGTTGATGACGAATGCGGACGGCCGCCCCCTAATCACCGCACTTCGCGCGGCATTCAATATCGCGGCATGGCCGGTGCTTGCGGCGGGCTTGTTATATCGAATCGCTGCCAGCAAGGTTTCGATCGAGCTACCCGATTACGAGACCGACGGCGACAGCAAACTTAAAACGATTCTGAGCGATCTCGAAAAGTTATCGCATACCGAACTCGGGGCCGGATCGTTTTTTGCATTTCGCGATGCTATTGCACGTTATACCGCCCTAGCGGCGGCGTTTTCGGACACTGACGGCCCATTATCGACGGCGGAGATCTTCGAGATCGCCGAACATCCAGACCCGGTGATGGGTTCAATTTGCTTATCTCGCGGTACACGCCAGAGACTTTTATTGCATCTCAATCAAGCGCGAAGCAAATTTGTGGACTTTGTGTCGGATCTGTCGATTCGAAGTGACGACGCTGACCGAATAGGGCGGCTCTCGATGGCAGTTGCCGAATCCGTGAACGATAGCGAAGGCGTCCGCCAACTCACGACGATCTTCGATACGGCAGATGGATCAGCGATCCGAAAAGTGCCGAGCCTGGATGGTGAGCAGATATGGATAACCGAACAAGTCAGCCCTATCGTGAGCTAACATGGTCAAAGTCTGAACTCGACCGGTTCCCGATCGACCTCGATGACCTGATCATCGCTAACGCCCAACTTGAGCGTTCGCTCAGCGGCATTTCCCAATTGTCAGACGATGAGCAAAAGCAGCTACTCAATCTTCCGATGGACCGCACGGCGGTATTCTCCTACTTTGGGCTTATGCTGGGCATCTTCGTTCCAGCGACGATGTTCCTAACCTTTGTATTTCAAACGCGCCCAGATTGGTCCCCGATGATTGGGCTCCTACTTGTTATGGCGAATGCAGCAAGCGCTTTGGTTGGATTCCATTTCGGAAAGGTGGTAGCAAGAATAGTCGCGGTCCTCGAAAAGCAATCGACGGGTGAGTACATCATTCTTTCTGTATTTACGGGAGCGCTTTGGGGCATCGTATCGGGGGCACTTAGTGGGCTGTTCCTCTTTTTGATCGGAGGAATTTTCGGAGCCGTGATCGGCGGAGTGACCGGAGCCGTTGCCCTGCCCTCATTCTTGATCCCCTACAACGCGGTAAAACGCGGAAGTTCGATCGAACTTTCACACTTTCTCCCAATATCGGTGGGCGTGACGGCGATCATCTGCTCGTTCATTCTCCACTTCCTCATACGATAGCCATACTGTGGTTTTGCAATCATCACGGCAAGATTTAACATTTAGCCGATGCTGGTGCTGCTCCATTTATTCGCTCTCTTCATTTTGGTAACGCTCGGGTTCTACGTCTTCGTCGCAAACCCTCGAAACAGGGCACATCAGACCTTTGCTGCGTTCATTGCGTTCCTCGCATTCTGGACCGTACAGGACATTATATTTTGGGATTTTTACCCGACCGATCGACTTGCTGGCTGGTGGGTCGCAGCGAGTTTTGTGGTGGCGTTGCTCATGCAGTTCGCAATGGTCGTTTTTGCGTGGGTGTTTCCCGAAAACTCGCGGACGCCGCGTCGAAAGGCAGCGGTTCTGTTTGCTCCCGGACTTATATTGCTGCCCGCCGCGGCATTCGGACTATTGTGGCGACAAGCAGGTTTCGAGAACGGACGGTTTCAGATCGAGCTGATGCCATTAGCGTACGCATTCGTCATTTACGTATATTTCTTTTTCTTTTACGGTGCAGCGGTCCTCTTTGGGAAATATCGCAAATATCGCGGTACGCAGAAGGGACAGCAGGTTGGAGCGATCATTTGGGGACTCGGTATCACGGGCATTTTGAAGACGATCGCAAATATCGCCCTTCCGTTTCTGGGAAACTACGATCTCTTGCCGCTGAGCTCGATCTTTGTTCTTCCTGGCGTATTCATCTACGCATATGCGATCTTGAATTTCAGGCTCTTTTCTCTTCAATCTGCTCTGCGGCAGTTTCGTCTATTCCCGATAGCGTACAAGGTAGCCCTGAGCATAGCCTCGGTTGCCATATTGAGCTTTGTGCTCTTTCAGGTGCCCATTGTCTGGTGGGCCTTTCGAAATGGAATGGATCAGGAAGCATGGCGGCAATATCTGGTTTTCAGCGTGATATCTGCACTCGTGCCTAATTTGGTGCTTGTGCTGCTGGTGCTCCGAACTATCTCGCGGCCGCTGCAGCGGATCACGCTAGCAGCCGTCGAGGTGGCCAAGGGCGGATACGGGACCGAGGTCGACCTTCGCAGATCCAACGACGAGATCGGGCTACTGGCCGACTCGTTCAACGAAATGAGCCGCAAAATGGCGTCTGATATTGAGGAAATGCAGCGACTCAACTCTCATCTGACCCGGACCGAGAAACTGGCGGCAATGGGGACTCTCGCCGCGGGAGTTGCACATGAGGTGAATAACCCGCTCGCATCCATCTCATCATTGATCCAAATGATGCGGGCCCAACCAGGCTTGCCCGATGACGTATTGGATAAACTGAAGATCATCTCGTCGCAGATCCATCGAATTACGCAGGTGACCAAGGACATGACCGATTTTGCCCGAACGCGGCCGGCGGCCCGGACGTTGGTCGACGTCAACAGGATCGTCGAGGCGAGCTTGCGGCTCGCTAGTTTCGACAGTTCATTTCAGGATCTTTCGGTCGAAACCATTCTCGTTGACGACTTGCTGCCGATCGTCGCCGACGCGGATCAGCTCCAGCAAGTTGTGCTTAATTTACTACTCAATGCCCGCGACGCAATGCCGACTGGCGGAACATTGACGGTCGCGTCAAGCCTGGCAAATGGTGAGGTCGAAATATCGATAGCGGATACGGGATCCGGGATCGAGCCGTCGAGCGCCCAACAAATATTTGATCCATTCTATACGACGAAGCCTGCAGGGCAAGGTACCGGTTTGGGCTTGGCGGTGTGTTATGGGATCGTGACAGCGCACGAAGGGCGCATCGAAGTCGCTCCGAATTCGCCGACGGGCACGATATTCCGCGTTATACTTCCGGTCGACGGCCGGACACGTTGATTTAGCGGCCGCATTGTTGACAGTTGAGCGAATAAACGGCACTTTATTCAGTACATTCTGCTCGAGTTCACTACAAAAAGAGGTTCATTAAATGAAGAAATTTGTTCTAAGCGTTTTTACGGTCGCATTGTGCTTTGCGGCCGTAAGTGCACAAGACAAGCCCGTCGCGTACATAAATGCTCGCGTTATCCCGATCGTCGGCCAACCGATCGAACAAGGGACGCTCATCGTGCAAAACGGTAAGATAATCGCCGTCGGCGATTCCTCGTCGGTCCGTCCGCCGGCCGGAGCGACCATCGTCGACGCCAAGGGCAAGGTGCTAATGCCCGGGCTGATAGATTCACATAGTCATATCGGCGAAGGCTCGGGCGGAGACGGCTCGGGGCCGATCCAGCCGGATGTTCGCCTGCTCGACGGCCTGAACGTTCGCTCGTCGAGCTTACAAAGAGCTCAATCAGGCGGGATCACGACAGTCAATGTAATGCCCGGATCTGGGCATCTGGATAGCGGTCAAACGCTTTATATTAAGCTCCGCGACGACGCCGTTAAGGTCGACGATCTCATGATCTACGACAAGGCCGGCAAATATATGGGCGGCATCAAATTCGCTAACGGCACCAACCCGATCCGTGCCGGCGGCGGAACGTTTCCGGGCACGCGTGCGAAATCCGCGGCGTTAGTCCGGGACCAGTTCATCAAAGCCCAGGAATACCGTGAAAAGGTCAAGAAAGCGGGCTCGGACGCCTCGAAACTGCCGCCGCGTGATCTCGCAATGGAGGCACTCGTCGAAGTCCTCGACGGAAAACGAGTGATCCACTGGCATACGCACCGGCACGACGACATTATGACGGTGCTGCGTCTGCAGAAAGAATTTGGATTTCACGTCGTGCTCCATCATGTTTCCGAGGCCTGGAAGGTCGCCGACGAGATCGCCAAGGCTAAGGTTGCCACGTCGATTATCTTTATCGATTCGCCGGGCGGCAAGCTCGAGACGATGGACCTCAAGGCCGAGAACGGCGCCGCTCTCGAAAAAGCAGGTGTGCTCGTCGGCTTTCACACGGACGACAGTATTACCGACTCCCGTTGGTTTATTCGCTCGGCGGGAATGGCAGTTCGCGCGGGCATGTCTCGCGAAAAGGCCCTGTATGCCTTGACCATGGCAAACGCGATCATACTCGACCTCGGCGACCGCATCGGGTCGCTTGAAAAGGGCAAAGATGCCGATTTTATAGTGCTTTCGGGCGATCCATTGAGTATTTATACACATGTGCTAGAGACTTGGGTCGACGGCAAAAAGGTGTTTGACCGCTCTATCCCGGGCGATTATCTCGTCCAAGTTGGCGGCAACGGAGCCTCGAACGACCGCTCGGTCGACGACGACGAAGGCGATGACGACGGAGGTAATCGATAATGATCGCTACGATAAAACTTAAAGGCCACATTACAAAAATGAACCGTTTCCTATCGCTCATCGCCGTAAGTATCCTGTGTCTAATTACTTCGGCTGCCGTCTTTGGGCAGATCGCAGTAAAGGGCGAAACCGTCTGGACGATGTCGGGTGATCCCATCACCAATGGCGTCGTGCTCATCAGCAACGGAAAGATCGAAGCGGTCGGAACGGCCGATCAGATCAAGATACCGTCGAATTACAAGGTCGTATCTGCTAAGGTCGTAACGCCCGGCTTGATCGATGCTCATTCGGTCATCGGCCTCAACGGCGCGATGAATCAGCCGCACGATCAGATGGCTCTCGATGGCAGCGGCCCGATCCAGCCTGAGCTTCGGGCGATCGACGCCTATAACGCGGACGAACTCCTGATCTCATGGGTGCGGCAGTTTGGCGTAACCACCATCCACACTGGCCACCAGCCGTCGGCACTGGTTTCGGGACAGACGATGATCGCCAAGACGTGGGGCAAAAATGTCGATGACGCGGTGATCGTTCCCGAAGCAATGATCGCCGTCACGCTGGGTGCCAACGCGCTTGCCGGCCAGGGCAAATCGCCCGGAACACGTGCAAAAGAGATCGCGATGCTTCGCGCCGAATTGATCAAGGCTCAGGAAAACTCGAAAAAGGCGGACGCCCCAAAGGACCTAAGGTCCGTCGCTTGGATGAGTGTCATCAATCGTGAGATCCCGCTGTTGATCAATGCCAACAAGGCTCAGGACATTATGTCCGCACTTCGGATCGCAAAGGAGTTTAACCTGAAGATCGTCCTCGACGGCGTCAGCGAGGCCCAACTCGTGATGGCGGATATCAAGGCGTCGGGCTTTCCCGTCATCGTCCATCCGACGATGGCACGCGCGGGCGGCGACACCGAGTCGCTGTCGATGGAAGACGCCGCTAAGCTCAAGGCTGCCGGCGTTACCGTTGCACTTCAAAGCGGATATGAAAGTTACGTGCCGAAGACGCGCGTTGTGCTTTACGAGGCAGGAATGGCGGCCCAGAATGGATTGTCACGCCGTGACGCACTAGCTCTGATCACGATCGACGCTGCAAAGGTCCTCGGGCTCGAGAACCGGATCGGCTCGCTCGCCGTCGGAAAAGACGCGGACATCGCCATGTACGACGGCGATCCGCTGGAATGGATCACTCACTGCACCGGAACGATCATAAACGGTGAGATCGTCAGCGACACGATTCGGTGAAAAATTAGCTTGAAATCGGTCGGGCGGCTCCCGACCGATCGTGTCGAACGACTAGTTTGCAGACATAGTCCTGTGTTGCATATGTGGTACGTACCACATCTGAATGCTAAACCGTGTAATAACATACTTTAGGCAAGTACGCCGGCGACCAACGCCCGTGAAATGTATCGATCTGTGACAGTAAAACTACCTGCTTGTAACAGTGTTTCGCGGGTGTTGGTACAGTAAAAGTGGTGATTTGGTACAGTTCTCGAAGCACCATTTCGATCGTGATTCGCATCGGGCGAATCGGAGCGTGTGAGGCCTATCGTCGCGGACGATATGGGTTGATTCAGGGTGGATCTGCACGCTATGAAATGGCCCGTACCTAACACCCTTCCATCCTACTTTTCCACGCTGTTCGCTTGCCGCCTTGGTTCGACCGTGTTCTTTGCCTTCGCGGCTTCCGCAGCTACATCATAGGTCGGGTTTCTATTGAGTGTGACCTTTCCCTTTTTCCCCGCCATTGGGCTATCTCAACGATTTTTTGTTCCGAATCGACGTGATCTGTGCTACTTTGTCCCTGTCACTTTCCCTCAAAGTGAATCCCCACTTATGAAGTACGCCCGCAGATCTGTCTTTTTATTTCTCACGATCGTTTTCCTGCTCACTGCCGGCACTCCGGCGGAGGCGAAAGACGTTTGGACGCAGGTCCGGTCAAAGAATTTTCTGCTCGTCGGCAACGCATCGGAAAAAGACATCCGAAAGGTCGGCACGCGGCTTGAGCAGTTTCGCGAGACGTTTCGGCTTTTGTTCAGCAAGCTCAACTTTACGGCTGCGATCCCGACGAACGTCATCGTTTTTAAGAACGATTCCTCGTTCAAGAATTTTAAGCCGAAAAGGCAGGACGGAAAGATCGACAATTTCATTGCCGGCTTTTTCCAGCCGGGCGAAGACGTGAATTATATTACGCTCTCAGCCGAGGGCGATGGCGGCGGCGGCGAAAAGAAGCTCAGCGTCATCTTTCATGAATACGTCCATTTCATAATCAACACGAATTTTGGCAAATCCAAGGTACCGCCGTGGTTTAACGAGGGTTTGGCCGAGTATTACGAGACATTTGCGATCGAGGGCGACCAAAAGATCAAACTCGGGCTGCCCCAGGATCACCATCTCGAGACGCTGCGGGAAAATCAGCTTATCCCGCTTCGCACACTTTTTGCCGTGAGCAATTCGGGGCTGCTCGAGATGCCCGACCGGCCGCGAAATATCTTTTACGCAGAATCGTGGGCGCTCGTTCATTACTTGACGCAGGGCGGCAAGGCGGACGAGCTGAATCGTTTTTTACAGGCACTCATGAACAACGCCGCGCCGGAGGCCGCTTTTCAGGACGTCTTTAAGACGAGCTATGAAAAGATGGAAGCCGAACTGCGAAAGTATGTCGGCAAGGCGATGTTCCAGTACACCGAGGTGACGCTCAAATCGAAGCTCGTCTTTGAAAACGATATGGTCGCCGCGACGATCGAAGAGGCGGAGACCAACGCATTTTTAGGCGATCTGCTCTATCACATCAATCGGGTCGACGATTCCGAACCTTTCCTTTTGAATTCACTCGCCCTAAAGCCGGCTTCGAGCATGGCAAACGCAACGCTCGGAATGGTGAAATACAGGCAGGAAAAATTTGACGATGCCCTAAAATATCTCGAGGCAGCGATCGCGGACGACGGTAAGAATCACATCGCCTATTACCGCTATGCATTCTTGCTGAGCCGCGGGGCCCGCGACGGCGGCGGAATGGTAATGTCGTTCGATCCCGCGACGCTCGCTAAAATGCGAACGGCGTTGAACAAGGCGATAGAGATAAATCCGGCCTTTACCGAGAGCTACGAGCTGCTCGCGTTCATCGATCTCGTCAGCGGCGAACAGCTCGACGAATCTGTTGCCGGACTGAAAACCGCGCTTAGATATCAACCCGGCAACCAGCGTTACGCACTGCGGATAGCAGAGATCTACGCGGCCCAGGGCAAATTCGGCGATGCCGAGTCGATCGCGAAAAAGATCGCCGAGACATCCGACGACCCCAATACGAGCTCCCGGGCCGCAAACCTGGTGAACCAGATCGCCACTCGCCGATCGTACGCAGAACAGGACGCCGCGAACCGAAAACTAAATGCGGACGCAATGGCCGCGTCCCGGCGATCGGGCGAAACGAACGTTCAGCCAATATCTGACGGGCTCGAGATACTGCATTCGATCAACGATGCACTCAGAAAGCCAAATACGGACGAACAGCGCGTGATCGGCACGGTCATGCGCATTGATTGCAAACAGCGGCCATTGGGTTTTGTTGTAAAGACGCCGACAGAGACATTCAGCATTACCTCGGTCGATTTCGCATCGATAGATCTCGGAGCATTTGTTGCCGGAGCGGATAAGGCGCAGGTCGGCTGCGGCGAGGACCTCTCGGCGCTGAATGCGGTCATTACCTACAGGCAGGCTGCCGGGAACAGACCTGGTTCGCGCGGCGATCTGGTCGCTATCGAATTTGTGCCTGCGGATTTCCGTTTTCTCGCTCCAGCACGTGAACGAGGTGCTGCCGACGGAATCACAAAGGACAGCGGCTCTACTACGATAACCGGCACGATGTCCGATCCGCCGAGCGGCCGGAACCCGGACGAAGAGGCGGCACGTATACGCATGATGACGGCGTCGATCCGCGGCGTATTGCCCAAGCCGGCTGACGGACAAAAACAAGGTATCGGTTTTCTGGATAAGATCGAGTGCTCAAACAGAGCGGTCATCTTTGTGCTGCGGACGGATGCCGGAAACGTTCGTCTGGTCAATTCCTCGCCGACGTCGCTTCGCATTGGAGTATATACGCCCGAGCTTTCGGCTATGCAGTTCGGATGCTCGATCAAGCCGATCGAAGTGCCTGCCGTCTTCACATACGTTGACAAGCCCGACGCGAAAGCGGGTACCCAAGGCGAGATCACCACAATAAATTTTGTCCCGAAAGGATTTACGCTTGCGCCCTGAACAGTCTTCGGCCTTTTCGCGGTTTCGCTGACGTGTGCTAATCTTTGTCGTCGCGGCCGCAGCGGAGGCGTTGTTGTTTGCGGGTCAGGAAGCGTACCTTGCCGAAGCTGCATTTACGCCATCTCGGTATTTCAAACCAGCTAGCTTCGAGACACAATTTACAATATGAAACTCAACTTAAGTCTATTGGTCCTTATCACCGTCATTCTGGGCATCGGTCCGGCCGTCGCGTTTGCTCAAAAGGGTGAAAAGAAAGCGGCGCCGTACAAGATCACGAATATCAAGATCGTTCCCTTTAATGAGCAGACCGGAGCTTTCGAGGACGAGATCACCGATAAGAGCGAGCGAGCGTTCTATAACGAACTGAGCACGTCGCTGTTCGTGACGTTTCAGGTAAGCGGCGAGGCGGGCTCGTTCGAGGCAGGCCGGAACATCGTGATCACCGTGACCGAGGGCAAAAAGATCAAATATTCCAAGACCGAACAGGTGGGCCTGATCGGATCCGACGGTTCCTATTATATTCCGGCGTACTTGTACGGCTCCATGTGTTCAGACGTCAAGATCACCGCTAAACTCACCGGACAAAAGACCGTTTCGACAATGACCCGCAGGGTACCGTTCCTCTGCGGCGAGTAACGATCTCCTCTCGCTGTTTACAAAACTTACAAAGACGCGAAACCGTAAAATTTCGGTTTCGCGTCTTTTACATTTGCAACTCCAATTTACTTCTTACGATATTCGCCGCAGGCGGCAGCGTCGACGATACCGACATATCGCAATGCGTAGCTATAGCCAACAAAAACACTGCTAATATTGACGTTCCCGACCTTGTCGTTCGAGGTATGAAGATATTTCTGCCAGTCGGTGCCCAGCCCGTCAAATGTGATCGCCGGAATATCCCGAGCCAGGAACGATGACGAGTCCGCATCGGCACCTTCGATCCTGGCGTCGGCGAACGGGATCTTGAGTTCCGCCGAAAGCGTTTTGGCGACGGCAACCATCTTGGGACTCGAACCGTTCGAAAACGTACTCGGGTAGGTGAATCCGAAACTGTCGAAATTGATCATTGAGCAATAGTTCGGCCGGCTTTCTTTGGTTATCGCCTTTGCCATCGCATCCGAACCTTTCAGTCCCGACTCTTCGGAATCAAAGGCGACAAACCGATACGTTTTAGCGGGAGTCGTACCGTTCATCGTACGGAACAGGTGCGCTATTATCGTGATCCCGGTCCAGTTGTCGATCGCTCCGCAGCCTTCCGAAACTTTGTCATAATGGGCTCCGATGATGACGATCTCGTCGGACGTGCCCCGTTTTGTAACAACGAGGTTATGAATGGAGCCCTGGGTCTCGACCGACATATCGCTATCGGCCGCTCCCATCTTCTTGAACAGTGTCTTGACCGCCTCAAGTCGATCACCGTTCTTACACGGCACCGCTTTGATGTCCTCGGCGATCTCGTCTTTGGTCGATATCTTCAGTACCGGTTTCTGAGCGGGAACAGCCGAGGATATAGATATTAGAATGCCGCCGGCAGCGACGATAAATAGCAGAAATGATCTATTTTTTAGCATGTTTCGTAGTGCCTGAGAGAAGATCTATTGCGTGTCCAAGTACGGGCCGGATGACCTCGAAACACTCCTCGACGCCATTGGGCGAGCCGGGAAGATTGACGATCAGCGTGTTTCCGCGGATACCGCATACGCCGCGGGAAAGCATCGCCATCGGGTGCCGCGACGCAGTCTCACGACGCATCGCTTCGGCCATGCCGGGAGCCTCGCGTTCGATGACGGCGAGAGTTGCTTCGGGCGTGTTGTCGCGGGACGCGAAGCCGGTGCCGCCGGTCGTAATGACGAGGTTCACGTCTTCGCGATCGGCGAGTTCCCTGATCGCAGTCTCGAGGCCTTCGCGGTCGTCGGAAGTGATGCTCTGAATAGAGATCAGCGCACCCGCATCTTCGAGCAGACGGGCTAAGATCGCTCCCGAAGCATCATTGTTTGGTTTGCGAGTATCGCTGACCGTGAGGACAGCGGCTCGTATCGATCGGTCGGACATAAGAACCCTATTTTACTCAGCAAAGCTCCCTTCCGCGAAAGACGTCGCTAATGATAAGTGTATCGCCCTTGCTAACGCGCGGGCTTGTGCATCCGGTCGGCTGGACCGCGGATCGTGCCTCTCGCATTTGCTCTGTCGCATGCTACGCGGGCTCGGGTTCATTTTACGACATTTCCACGGGTTCGCACGCGTGGCTTTATGCGTGCACCCGTTTTGCGGGCTCAAGAAATTTGCGAACGAACGTCGGCGGATCCTCTTTGCTGCGGAAGCGCTACTTCTTTTCGCAAAAAGAAAAAAGAAGAAGGCCGACAAAAACATCGACCTGACACCGGGCGCTATTTAATTAAGTGACCGTTCAGATTTCGAGGACGATCATTTATCTGAGCCGCTGCAGCCGCAATTCGATCCGCACCCGGACTTGGGTGAAAAAGACTTTCGCTTTCGGGCGAGGTTGACGAGCGCGTAAACGACTGCGGCGGTGACTATGGCAATGACTATCAGAAACTGAATGTTCATTTTAATACCCCAAAAACTTGCCGGCCTGATATGTGATCAGAGCCGCGACATACGCAAATCCGGTCATATACGCGAGCATAAATGCCGGCCACGTCCACGAATTGGTCTCGCGGCGAACCACGGCCAGCGTCGACATACACTGCATCGCGAGGACGAAAAATACCATCAGCGTGAGGGCGGTCAGCGGCGTCCATGCCTGCTTGCCATCATCGGTTTTGGCGTCGCGCACGGCCGCGATGAGCGTTTGAGATCCGGCGTCCTGGTCCTTGCCGACGTTGTAAATGATACTGAGCGTCGATACGAGCACCTCACGAGCGGCAAAGCTCGCAATGAGAGCGACGCCTATCTTCCAGTCGAACCCGAGCGGCTTTATCACAGGCTCGATCGTGTGACCGAGCATTCCGGCATAGCTGTGCTTAAGCTGTTCGCTGTCGGTGAGCGGTGCATCGGCAGTCACGACTTCCCCGTCTGCCGACTGTGATACAGCGGCAATGTCAGGCGTATTTTGCACGACCCGCGGAAAATACATCAGTGCCCAGAGAATGATCGATATCGCCAGGATCACGGTGCCCGCCCGCTTCAGAAAGAGCCAGGCACGCATCATCATATTCTGAAAGACGGTGCGAAGATTTGGCAGACGATACGGAGGCAGTTCCATTAGGAACGGCGGCGGCGGAGCCTTGAGGACCGTGCGCTTGAGCAGGAATGCAACCACGATCGCGGCAATGATGCCGATCGAGTACATCGCGAGCATCAAGACGGCCCCGAGTGAAATGAACCCCAAGACCGTCCGCCCCGCAAAGAACGACGCGATCATCAGCGTATAGACCGGCAAACGAGCCGAGCAGCTCATGAACGGTGCGATCAGGATCGTCGCAAAACGATCGCGCTTGCTCTCGATCGTTCGCGTTGCCATAATGCCGGGAATCGCGCAGGCAAAACTGCTGATCAGCGGCAAGAACGCCTTTCCGTGGAGCCCGACGCGGCTCATTAGCTTGTCCAGCAGGAACGCAGCCCGCGACATATAGCCGCTGTCCTCAAGCAGTGAAATGAAGAGAAAAAGCAGCAGTATTTGAGGCAGAAACGCGACAACGCCTCCGACGCCCGCGATAATGCCGTCCGCGAGCAGGTCGGTCAGAATTCCCGGCGGCATCTCCGCCCGAGCCAGATCGCCAAGCGCTCCAAACCCTTTTTCGAGCAGGTCCATCGGCAAACTTGCCCACGAAAATATCGTCTGGAAAACGACCAAAAGTATGGCGACGAGTATAAGCAGGCCAAAGACCTTGTGCGTCAATACGCGATCGATCCGGTCCGAGAAATTGTGCTTACGTTGATCATTGTGCCAGGTCGATTCCTGGACAGCGTTTGAAATAAATTTGTATCTGGCAAAGATCTTTCCGTGCGGCCCGGCTTCCTCGTCGGCCGCGTCGAAAACGTACGGTATCTCAGGCGTTGTGCCGATCGCTTCTTCGACACGGCGGGCAAGTTCGTTCTTTCCGCGGCCGGTTTTTGCGTTGATCGTGACGACCGGAGCCTTGAGCAGAACCGAGAGCATCTCGACATCGATCTCGTGCTCCTCTTTCTCATAAACATCGATCATCGTCAGAGCTACGACCACCGGAATTCCAAATTCGAAGATCTGCGTGACGAGGTAAAGATTGCGTTCGAGATTGGTCGCGTCGACCACGGCCACGATGACATCGGGCTTCGGGACAGACGGGATCGCTCCGGTGATGATCTCGCGTGCGATCTGCTCGTCGAGCGATGTCGCGTCGAGGCTATAGAGTCCGGGCAGATCGATGAGATTCGCCGCTCCGGGACCGAGCCGCCAAAGGCCCTCTTTCCGTTCGATCGTCACGCCCGGATAGTTCGCGACCTTCTGCTTCATTCCCGTTAGCGAATTAAAGAGCGTGGTCTTGCCGGCGTTCGGATTGCCGGCGAGCGCGATCGTGATCGGTCTGTCAGATTTGGTGGTCACAAGAATTTTGGAAGGCCGGCTATGCCAGAACCTCGATCGTCGACGCCTCGGTCTTTCGCATTGCGAGACTGTAACCGCGAACCCTGACCTCGATCGGGTCCCCAAACGGTGCCGAGCGGATCACCGTAAGTTCAACGCCCGGGATCACGCCCATTTCGAGCAAACGACGTGTAATGGCCGAATCTCCGCTGACGCTGACGACGTGCGTGCTCCGTCCGAATGGCAGATCCGAGAGTCGGACAGTGGGTGGGGCAGAATTTGTTTGTGACATACATTTATGTGCGCCGAACCAACAACTGAATAGTATCCTAAATGAAAGTCATTTTCAATTAGCATCGACAAAAATTACGCTTTCGAGCGGTTTTTTTATTTTTAGTTAATTCGAGAAGCTGTTTGAGACCGCCGTAAGGTCGGCTTGATAGCCGCCGAATGAGAAACGAAGCGGAAGGCGGCGGTCGTCGGTGCTCAGCCAGACCTTGATAGCAAGCTGGTCGAGCTCGGGGTTTCCAGTAACGATCGTTACGAGCTGGGCGGGTATAACTTGTTTTTCAAAAGTTATCGCGTCCGCCGCTTCCGGCCGCAGCGTAAATACATATGGCCGGTCGCCCCAAAACACCGCGACGCGCGTGTCGTTGACCGGATTGCCAAGGTCCTTGCTCGGCCTGAGGTTGAATGAACGCATGGCATACACGAGCGAGAGGAGCGTATGGGTTCCAACCGGTGCGTCGACAGTTGCCGACGACCCGAACATTATGGTTCCCGATCGAGAGTCGAACATTACAGACTGATTCAATCGCTTTAGCGTTCCGCCGAATTTCATTTCTGATTGAAGCGGTGCCAAAGTGTCCGGATTAACGACCGTCGTCATTAAGTCGCCAAGTGCCAAAGCAGCATTTACCTGATCGACACCGGTTATCTTTGCCGTCAGCGTCAGCGAATCTCGCGATTGGAGCTGCTTTCGCGATGCCGCTGCCAAACGCAGCGTACCCGCCGGGCGGCCGCCGCGTGTGATGCGATAGTCCAGCGTTTCGCCCAGAGCGAACGAAAGCTCTGGCAGCAGCGGTGAATTATCGACATACGGCGCAGGCGTTGGCTGTGGTTTTGGCGTTGCCGCCGGCACCGGCGTTCTAACCGGCGTCGGCGTCGGTACTGGATCGACCGCCGTGTCCGGGAGGATGGTTTCGATCGCGGTCAGCTGAGCTCGATACGTTCCGCGCGCTGTCTTAAACTGAATGAGGACCGGCAGCTTAGCGTCATCGAGGGTGAAATTTATGCGTAACTGCTTGATTCCCCGAGCATCAAGAAACGGGCCGGTGATCGTCGACACCGACGTGTCGTACTCGCCGGAATCCGTCTTGATCTTTTCGCCGCGTCCCGCCTGGGCCGTGAGGATCGACGTTTCGCCATCCTCCTGGACTGGAAAGCTGCCGTTCCCGCCCGAATTTCGGAGAATATATACTGCAGTTAAAAGGTCGAAGTTGGTCGTCGGAGACGTGATGAAATTTTCAGTCGTCTCCCTCGGCAGTACGCCGTCGTTTAGAGTGCGTTCGATCATTACCGGCAACCCGCTCTCGGGATCAGCAAAGACCGTACGACGTTCATCGATAAGCGAAAATGCCGCGCTCACGATATCGTATGTCTTCAAACGCCCGCGCAGCTCGACGACGTCCTTTCCCCCAAGCTTGCCCCGCGAGACGACGCTCGTTTCAAAATATGCAGCGTCTTTAACGTTTTCAAACGCGACCGAATAAGAAAGTTTTTCACCAACGCGAAAGCGCGGTGCTGCTGTGGTTGAGACTGTTTGGGCAAACAAACCCGCCGCAAAGACGAATAGCAATAAGAGTGCCGACGATGCAACGACGAAGTATTTTCCATCGATCTGCCGTGTAGGTCCCTTGTATTTAATTGAAAATTCGTTTTGCATCTGTCGAGATTCGGCTACTGTCCGGATAATATGACGTCGATCGCTGCTAGTTTGTTCGGAGCCTGCGTCACGGGCCGTCCTACCACCATATAGTTAGCTCCGGCCGCCTCGGCCTCGGCGAATGTCATTACACGCTTCTGATCGTCTTTCGTTGCCGATATTGGCCGAATACCTGGCGTTACGATCAAGAGATCCTTTCCTATTGCCGATTTACGGATCATTCCGATCTCCAAGGGCGAGGCCACGACACCATCGAATCCGGAAGAATATGCGAGTTTTGCAAGATTCAACACCTGATCGGCGAGATCGCTCGTGACTCCGGTTTCCGCCAGAGTCGACTGGTCGGAGCTCGTCAGAACTGTAACGGCTATTAGGATGGGTTTGGCAAACGACCCTTTTTCACACGCTTCGTGAACCGACGCCCGCGTCGCCTCCATCATCTCTCTTCCGCCGGACGCGTGAACATTGAGCATCCAAACACCAAGCCGTGCAGCCTCGACCGCGGCCATCGCGACCGTATTTGGAATGTCGTGGAATTTGAGATCGAGAAAGACCTTGATCCCTGAATCTACGAATTCCCTGACCAATTGCGGCCCTGCAGCGGTAAATAACTGCATTCCAACCTTGAACGCACCGACGCGGCCGCGAAGTTCGTCGACCAGAGAGCGAGCCTCCGCAGCCGTGTCGACGTCGAGAGCAATGATCAATTTTTCTTTGGGTTGAATAGCCGGATCAATGGCCGCGGAAGCATTTTCCATTGTTGGGGATGATCTAGTCGAGGTCCAGTGGATTTTTGAACGGTTTGCCCACGTCCGTGTCAGCACGTTTCAGGGCTTCGTTAAACTTGTCGGCGAGGATCCGTTCACGGTCCTTTTGAGATGACATTTCCTGTGCAAAGATCTGTTCGCGTAACTCCTTTTGCTTATTCAAATTGCCTTTGAGGTCTTCGAAAGTGCCCAGGACCTTTTTTTTCTCCTCGTGAGCAATGATCGAACCAGTGGACGCGTCGATAGTAAGCGTCGCGTCACAACAGGGACAAATTATGCTGAATCTTTCCATCACGACATCGATTGTACACCAACTTAACTTTTCGGCCTGCTCGATGTCGCGCCCGGCTGGGACTGAGCGGGCGGCGGAGCCGTAGATCTGATGCCAGCAAGCGCCCGAAGGCGTTCGAGCGAGACACTATTCACCGCCGGAACCTTATCCGGAGAAAGCTGTACGACCTTTCCCGACCGAAGGAAAAGCCGGACGATCTGAGTCTGCCCATTTAACGTTCTTTCGAGCTTCAGAATCGTCGGATCGCCTCTGAATACACGAGTTTCAACGAAACTGCCATCTTTTGACATCGACGTGGAAACTGACGAGTTCTCGGCCGCAGGGACAGATATGGGCGCCGGGATCGGGCCGGTCGATTGGACGTCGACGACCTTTCGCCTGTTGTCCATTGCCAAGTTTCCCGCACTCGGCGCATTTGGATCGACATTCGTTGCAGCGGGCCCAGTGATCCCCGCGATCGGCTGGTTCGTCGATACAGCTGCCGGTGCCGTGTTCGAGCCCGCCGGAATAACGCCACCGTTCGAATTTGTATTTTCAATATTGGAAGTCGTGCGGACAACGTTCGAATTAGCCGCCGGCTCCGAACCTGATCCACAGCCAAACGTCCCCAATGAAGCTCCGGTAATGATAGCGAACACAAATGCTTTGTTCATTTAGTATTTGACCTGAGCTTTTCGCAAAGGCCCTCTTTAACCGAGGTCCACTCTGATTCAATAATACTGAAATACACCGAATCCCGAAACCTTCCATTTTCGATGATCATATGGTTTCGAAAAATACCTTCCTGTCGTGCCCCGATCCGAAGAATTGCGTTTCGAGACTGCTGATTCAGGGCATCTGTTTTGAGCTCCACTCGAATACAATTCCACACCTCAAACGCGTGGGTGAGCATCAGAAGCTTTGCCTCTGTGTTGACGTGTGTCCGTTGGAATTTTGGCGTGATCCAGGTCCAGCCGATCTCGGAGCGGCGATGACCGACATCGATATTGCCAAAGCGCGTGGAGCCGATAATTGAATTGCTGGCCGCGTCGATCGTCACAAAAGGAAGCGACGTTCCACGGTCCCGATCAGCAAGGGCGATGTCAACGTACTTTTCCATGTCCGCACGTGACGCTATATTGGTTGGGATCAATCGCCACAGCGATGCATCGCCGCCAGCCTCCCAAAGCGCGTCGACGTGTTCGCCGGTCATCGGTTCGAGTCTGATAAATTTACCTTTAAGGGTTACGGGTTCAATATTCATCGCGTTTATTTTCGCAAAAAAGCGGGCAGATCGCGCGATCTGCCCGCCGCACTCACGGTAGATATTCGAATCTAGATGTCGTAATACATCGCAAATTCGAGCGGATGAGGTCGCAGCCGCAGCGGCGTGATCTCTTTTTCACGTTTATATTTGATCCAACGTTCGATCATCGACGAAGTGAAAACGTCGCCCTTCAAGAGAAATTCATGATCATTCTCGAGTGCCGTCAGAGCTTCGTCAAGGCTTCCCGGCAGCGACGGCACATTCTTGAGTTCCTCTGGCGGGAGATCGTAGATGTCCTTATCAAGCGGAGCTCCAGGATCGATCCGGTTCTGGATGCCGTCGAGTCCGGCCATTAGCAATGCCGCAAACGTAATATATGGATTACACGACGGATCGGGCGGCCGAAACTCGAGCCGTTTTGCTTTCGGCGACGACGAAAACATCGGGATCCGAACGGCCGCCGAGCGGTTCCGGGCCGAGTAAGCAAGATTTACCGGAGCTTCAAATCCGGGGACGAGACGCTTATAACTGTTGGTCGTCGGCGCCGCAAATCCAACGAGCGCCGGTGCGTGCTTGAGCAGGCCGCCGATGTAGAATTTAGCCATTTCCGATAGGCCAGCATATTCTTCGCCTGCAAAAAGCGGTACGCCGTCCTTCCACAGCGATTGGTGGACATGCATTCCCGAGCCATTGTCCCCAAACACGGGCTTTGGCATAAACGTCGCCGTCTTGCCTGCCGCAGCCGCAGTGTTCTTGACCACGTACTTAAAGAGCATTAAGTTATCCGCGGTATGCAGCAGATTTGAGAAGCGAAAATCTATTTCGCACTGTCCCGCCGTCGCCACCTCGTGATGGTGGCACTCGACGTCGATGCCGACTTCGCCAAGTATGTTTGAGATCGTATTGCGGATATCGATCAGCGTGTCGAGCGGAGCGACCGGAACGTAGCCTTCCTTTGCACGAATGTGATACCCGCTGTTCTTGCCGTAATCATCACCTTCGCGGCCTGAGTTCCAGTGGCCTTCGTCCGAATTAACGTAAAAACCGGCGGAATGTTGGTCGTTGTGAAAACGAGCCTCGTCAAAAACGAAGAACTCCGCCTCGGGGCCGACAAAGATCGTGTCCGCGATACCCGTAAATTTCAGATAGCTCTCGGCCCGCATCGCAACCGATCGCGGGTCAAGTCCATATCCCTCTTTGGTGATCGGGTCGACGCAGTTCGCTATCAAGCACAGCGTGGTGTCCTCGGTAAAGGGATCGATCCAGAACCGCGACGGATCGGGCACCAGCAGCATGTCGGATTCGTGGATCGCCGCCCATCCGCGGAGCGACGATGCATCAAACCCAAAACCGTCCTCGAAACTATCTTCCGTGAGTTGGCTGATCGGAAACGTCAAATGGTGCCACGCTCCGATAAGGTCGGTGAACCGGATGGAGACAAATCTCGCTTCCTGGTCGGCGGCATATGTTAATACGGTCTTAGTGTTCATAATATTCCTCAAAGTAGTTGGGTTATTTGCAGTGCTTTTGTAAATCCGCATCCTGCTAGCACGTCAAGTTTCAGAGTTTATGACACCACAACGGCCTAACAAAGCCCATAGGAAACAATACGGCACATTCTGAATGTTCCGACAAAATTGTAGGATAATTGGACGGCTGCTCGAGAGGGATGCAGTATTGCAATTTATAGAAATCCTTCGGTGGTTGCGGAAAGCGAGCGTTGACACATTGAAGCTTTTCTTGACCTCAATGCAAAACCGACTTAAGCTAACTACATAAATGTTGCGCAAAATACCTTGAATTAATATGAAGAATGGAAAAGGCTTTTTAGCAGCCGTACTGTTCGGATTCTACGTGTTTCTGTTGTGCTGTGCTGTCACCTATGCGCAGTCAAGCAAATTGAGCAGACCAACTTCAGAGCGAGATAAAATCGTGACAAAACACGCAAAAGGAACGTTCGAGGTAAAGGCGACTCCGATGACCGATGAGCCGAATACCGGCGACCCGTCGATCGGCAGGCTCGCACTCGATAAGCAATATAGCGGCGGGCTTAACGGAAAGAGCAAGGGACAGATGCTTGGGATCGGTACTGCGATCAAGGATTCAGCTGGATACGTTGCAGCGGAACGTTTTACAGGTTCGCTCGACGGCAAACGAGGTTCGTTTTCGCTGCAGCATTCCGGGACGATGAAGGGCGGCAAATTTACGCTGTTTGTGACGATCGTACCGGATTCCGGCACGGACGAACTGACGGGCATCGCTGGCGAGATGAAGATCGTCATCGACGGCGGCAAGCATTTTTACGAACTCGAGTACCGGCTCGAAAAGTCGGATTAGTTCGCGGCACCACCTCTATACGATCTCGCCGACAAGATCATAGTCATGCGCCTCGGTGATCTTGACATCATAGAGTTGGCCGATCTTCGGTTCGAGGCCTTCAGGAAGATCATTGATGAGAATGTAGCCGTCGATCTCCTGCGCCTGCCCTTGGAGACGGCCTTGGAAGAGCAGGTCAGATTCCTGTGAAAGGCCTTCGAACATAACCTTATAAGTATTTCCGATCTTGGCCTTGTTGAGCTGTTTGCTGATCTTTGCCTGCTCTTTCATAAGCCGATTGCGGCGCTGTTTTGCGATCTTTGGGTCAACCTTGTCGCTGAGTCCATAGGCTCCGGTTCCCTCTTCGTCGGAGTATGTGAAAACGCCGACGTTATCGAAACGGCAATTTTGAACGAACGTGATCAACTCCGCAAAGTCATCCTCGGTCTCGCCTGGAAATCCGGTGATGAAAGTTGTGCGGATCGCGATCCCGGGCACTGCATCGCGAACGCGGCCGATCAGCCTTTCGAGCGACTCGCGATTGCCGCCGCGTTTCATCAGCTTAAGCACATTGCGCGAAGCATGCTGCAAAGGCATGTCTAAATACTTTACAGCTTTGGGCGTCTCGGCGATCGCCGAAAGGAACGCGTCTGATATGTGCGTCGGAAATGCGTACATTGGGCGGATCCATTCGATGCCGTCGATCTCGCCGAGTGCTCGAATGAGGGCCGCAAGTGCGTCAACCTCGCCGAGGTCCTCGCCATAGCGAGATGAGTCCTGAGCGATCAGGACGAGTTCCTTAACACCTTCTTTTGCAAGATTTCGCGCTTCCTCAATGATCGAACCGAAACGTCGCGAACGGAAAGATCCACGCATTCCCGGGATCGAACAGAACGTGCATGGACGGTCGCAGCCCTCGGCGATCTTGATGAAAGCGGTATGCGATTCGGTCGCCCGCATTCGCGGCGTGTATTCATCGTAGAGGTAACTGGAGGACTTGTTGCCGATAGGCGTGATCGTGAGCTGCCGTGAATCAAACTTTTCGTCCGCGGCCTTTAAGATATCGCCTACCTGCGACGTGCCGATAAACGCGTCGACCTCCGGCAGCTCCTTCATCAGGTCGTCGCGATAACGTTCGACAAGGCATCCCGCCACGATCACACGTGTCGCTGTACCTTCGGATTTCCAACGCGTTGCCTCGAGTATGGCATCGACGGATTCCTGCTTTGCGGACTCGATGAACCCGCAAGTATTAACGACGACCGTATCGGCCTCGCCCGCATCGTTCGTGATCTCATAACCAGCCTCGGCCAACTGCCCCATCATAACCTCGCTGTCCACAAGATTCTTCGGGCACCCAAGACTGACAAATCCAACTTTCTTCATAACACTCAAACCGTCGATTTTAACATTTACGGCTTTATAAAGATATGGCCAGGTAAAGGAGGTCAGGTCGTATGCGGCCGCTAAATTTGCAGTGATAAATAAAGTGTGTTAGTTTGGGCGTCAATCTGTTCGCATTCTAATAGCCCGCAATTTGAGGTACAACGCTCGATTTAGTAATTGTCGATGCTCTTGCTTGAGTCTTTCGCGCTCCCCACGCAAGCGATCGAATTAATATTATGCCGGATCTCCCAGACAAAAAAATACTTGACCTGATCTCGTCATTTTACGAGATGGCCGACCAAAGCTCGTTAGACGGATGGAAAGATCTTTATCTCGAAATCGCCAAATTGACGAACGCTCGGAGCGGAACTTTGAACCTTTACGTCGAAAAACGTGAGGAATACGGTCCGATAGCTGGCACGTTTCCGGACGAATTCATTAGTGCTTACAACGAGCACTACCATTCAGTCAATCCATTCAAGAACGCAGTCACTCGGATGTCGGCGGGCCAGCGATTTAACCGGCAAGAGGCAATGTCCGACGATGAGTTTTACAGGACTTCATTTTATAACGATTATTATCGAAAGTTTGATATTTTCCACTTTGAACACCAGGTCTTCATGGTCGACGATGGGTTAGCGTTTGGACTTTCGCTGACACGCAGTGAGCGCGACGGTAACTTTTCAAATGGCGAACTCAAACTGCTGGAATACCTAATGCCTCACCTGCAGCGGGCATTCGGGTTGTATCTACGAGTTTGCTCCGTTAGTCGTCGGAGTGACATGTTCGCGGCGGTGATCGATCGGATACCCCGTGGTGTGCTGGCCGTTGACGCGAATCACAAAATTATCTTTGCCAATCGAGCGGCCGAAGACATCCTCCGCCATCCGGAGTGCGGACTGGCCGCGCGGCAATCAAAGCTCAGTGCTCCTATTTCAGCGAATGATCGAAAACTCAAGATGGTGCTGAAAACGGTGTTCGATCCGGGCGCCGTTCTACGGAGCAATGAAGCCGGGTTGGTGCAGTTTGAACGAGAATCCGGAAAGCCTCCTCTCCAGCTTTTCGTGACGCCGATCGCGGAGAGGCATTTCCGATTCGACGGCGGCCAAAAACTCGCATTGATCTTCATCACCGATCCGGAACAGAGCTCGGAGAGAGCTGCTCAGGTACTGAAGGATTTCTATGGGCTCACGCCTGCCGAAGTTAGGCTGGCTACGATGATCGCGGACGGCCAGACGCTGTTCGCGGCGTCGGAGATCCTGAACGTCAGTATGAACACCGTTCGCACCCATCTTAAACGCATTTTTGCGAAGACCCGAACCAATCGGCAGAGCGAACTAATGCGGCTGATCACTACCGGCCCGGCAAGTTTGAGAAATTTTGAAGAAAATCTCTAAATTTA
>JBDTZO010000247.1:0-16934 GCA_040005135.1 Acidobacteriota bacterium
CTTACAACCCTTCGGTTAACAGCCGAATGCTCTGCCATTGAGCTACTGCGGAATGCGGCACACCCTAATAGTATAGCTTAGGGCGAACGTAAAGATTAGAAATTTAGCCAGCTAATGTCAAGTATATTTGGAAAACCTTTGTCATTTTCCGAAGATCGAGCTTACTATCTTTTAAATATGGCTAATGCAAAAAACAAAACGCAATTGACCGATGCGAGTGTTGATGAGTTTCTAGACTCAATTTCGGACGAGCGACAGCAGTCGGACAGCAGGCGGGTGCTGGTTATAATGCGAAACGCGACGGGCGAAGAGGCGAAGATGTGGGGACCGGCAATAGTTGGGTTTGGGATGCGCCACTTAAAGTACGAATCCGGTCGCGAGATGGACTGGATGATCCTCGGATTTTCACCGCGAAAAGGGAAGATAACGTTCTATGTGCATTCGGGCTCGCCAAACGAAAGCAAGTTTCTCGAAAAGCTTGGCAAGTACAAGATCAGCGGCAGCTGTCTTCACATCAACAAACTAACTGATATCAACGAAAAAGTATTCACCGAATTGATCACCGATTCTTACGGATTCATCAAGAACACGTCCTAAGCTACGGTTCTGACAAACCGGGCGAGCCGACGTATAATCGTTCTTTTACCACAAGGAGCGAATCTTCTTTTGCAGCACGAAACCATCATAATCCTAGATTTTGGCTCGCAGTATACGCAGCTTATTGCACGTCGCGTGCGTGAGCAGGGCGTTTATTGCGAGATACATCCGTTTCATTTGTCGGCGGACGCGATCGCGGCAAAGCGGCCAAAGGGCGTGATCATGTCCGGCGGGCCATCGAGCGTTACCGACGAGGACGCACCGCGTCTCGCAGCGGACTTCTATGCAAAGTTGGACGCTCCGATACTCGGCATCTGTTACGGAATGCAGCTCGTCGCGGTCGACCTGGGCGGAGCGAGCGAACCGGCCGCACGGCGGGAATATGGCGCGGCAAAGCTCAAGGTGCTGAGTGGCGGGACAGCCCTTTTTGCCGGGCTGCCGTTCGAACTCGACGTTTGGATGAGCCACGGCGACCACGTCACCCGTCTGCCCGACGGTTTCACCACAACGGCGACGACGGGCGACGTGGTGACCGCGATCGAGAATCCAGAACGCGGGATCTATTGCGTCCAATTTCACCCCGAGGTTTCGCACACACCGCTTGGCAAAGAGGTCCTGCGAAATTTTCTGTTCGGTGTCTGCGGCTGCAAGGGCGACTGGACCTCAGCACAATTTATTGAAGAGGAGATCGAAAAGATCCGCCAAAGGGTCGGCCCGACTGGCAATGTCGTTTGCGGGCTGTCGGGCGGCGTCGACTCGACCGTTGCGGCGGTGCTCATGCACGAAGCGATCGGTGAACGGCAGACGTGCATTTTTGTAAATAACGGACTGCTTCGCCATCGCGAATTCGAGGACACACTTGAGGCGTACAAGAACAATCTTAGGCTTAACGTGATCGGCGTCGACGCGTCCGCTGATTTCTACTCGGCGCTTGCGGGCGTCGTTGACCCTGAGCAAAAGCGTAAGATCATCGGCGGGAAATTCATCGATGTTTTCGATGCCGAGGCCAAAAAGATCGGCGACGTCGCCTGGCTGGTCCAGGGCACGCTCTATCCCGATGTGATCGAATCGGTCTCGCTTCGCGGTTCGTCCGTCACGATCAAATCGCATCACAACGTCGGCGGCCTGCCGGCAAAAATGAACCTGAAGTTGATCGAACCTCTGCGTGAGCTCTTCAAGGACGAAGTGCGGCTGATCGGCCGTGATCTTGGTATTCCCGAAATGATCCTCGAACGGCATCCCTTTCCGGGCCCGGGCCTCGGCGTCCGGATCCTCGGAGACGTTACGCCGGAAAAGGTCGAATTGCTGCAAAAAGCCGACAAGATATTTATCGAAGAGCTTCATAATTTTGGGATCTACAAGGACGTATGGCAGGCATTCGCCGTCCTGCTGCCAATTCAGTCGGTCGGCGTGATGGGCGATTTTCGCACTTATGAAAAAACGATCGCGCTTCGCGCCGTTACGTCGACCGACGGCATGACCGCCGATTGGGCGCGTCTTCCGCATGACTTCCTGGCATCCGCGTCGTCGCGAATCACCAGCGAGGTCCGCGGCATCAACCGCGTCGTTTACGATATATCATCGAAACCGCCGAGTACGATCGAATGGGAATAGTCGCTGAAAGTTCGAAACGGATGACCATTTGGGATCGATCTTAAAAACGCGGCCATCGGGCTCCGTCTCGCTAATATCACTTTTGAATCATTGCAGACGATCTCGACCGGCGGTTTCGCGGAGCACCGTCAGCGAATACGGCGGCAGATCGATCGTGGTGCGAGGGGCGATGACGATCGTTTCACGTTTTGGCGGATCACTTTTTGTAGGTTCGCCGCGTTCCGGGTCCCATCGGTATTGTTCGTTGGAAAACTGGAAAAGATCTGTACTGTCGGTAAAACCTGCGGTGCGAATTCCGCCCTTTCGAACAAACCGAATTGAAACGTTCGCCGCCGCCTTGTCATCGCGATTTATCAGCATGACGGACCATCGGCCGTCAGGACGCTTCACCGCGTATGCCGCTAATTTGGGGGCCGACGTGTTATTTCGCATTAGCGTTACGGTCGATGCAAAGAGTGTGTGGCGTCCGCCCGCGGGCTCGAGCCATTCGTGCATCATCAGACGTGCCGCGTGATATGTTGCCGTTCGAGCTATTATTTTGCCGCTTTCGTTTCTCAAAAAAAGCATGTTGTTCCCGGCGGTGCATGGCGGGCTGCGCTCGACGTTATTAGGCTCGTACCCATAAAGATATGCTTGGGAACCGCCCAGAGTTAGGAACGTACCGACTGTATCCGCGTTAAAGACAGCTCCTGCTAGGTCGACCTCGGCACGCGTGGCGAATGCCGAATATCCGTATTCGCTGATTATCAGCGGCACGCTTGCCTTAAGCCCTTGCCTCCGAAACTCATCGATCGCGCCTTTTAATAACCGCGGCATCCGGGCGACCTGTGGGCCGGTCGGTTCACAGACCTCGTCGAACGGATACCATTCGAACGAAAGAAAGGAAAAATCCGACTCCCGATGCCGCAGTTGAAGATATCTGACGAACCGAGCCAGCCAGCGTGCGTTTCCGAGACGGGGCGACCGACCCCGTGTGTCCGGCTGGACCTCTTGAAAGCTCGGCCCGCCAAGTCTGATGCCCGGCACAATACGGTGGATCGCGTCGGCCCACTGAATGTAAAGTGCACCATAATCCTCGGGTGTCACGTACTGGCCGTCGGGTTCCTCACCGATCTCGACGCCGCTCAACGGGTAACCTTTTACCGTCAGATATTTGATCTCGGCCGCGGCATTATCCGGCGTGTCGAAAAGGACTCCGACCGGGACCAGCATCGGTGATCCGTCAGCCAGCCCGCTCTTGAACAGACGGTCAAATCCGACTTGCTCCACCATCGGGTCAGCGTCGTTGCTGCCGTGCCACGGATCGGTCGATGACACAATAATATTCGTTTGAGCTTTGACCGATAAACCGTGCCGTACCACGTCCGCCAACGCTCCGTCCTCTCGAAGCTTTCCCAGCGTGATCTCTCTGATCGAGAATCCCAATCGATCGCGAATGTCGGCGGTGTCGATCGTGGTCTGAGCGTTTTGTTTTAGTAGAACGCGTACGAGCCGCGTCATTACGGGTCGCCGCGATAAGCGTGCTACTCGTTCTCTGCCGTCCGCGTTGTGTATGGCGCCCTGAGCGAATTTGTGCCAAAAACCGGGCGGATCGAGGCTGATGTCGCTGATGTCGTCAGTGTCTCCATATTGCACCTCGCAGTCGGTCGCAAACAGTGTGCCCCACGAGATCTCAATAGCGTTAATGGGCGTTTTTTCGCCGAGGTCGATGACGACCCATTGCGGGTGCAGGGCGTTGTCCTCGTGGGTGAAGTAACGGTCGAGATATGGGTTGCTTTTCCAAAACGTTTCCCGATCGCCGTCATCGATCCTCGAATAGCCGTCATTATTTGCCTGGTCGATCGAAGTGCCGCGCCGCGGCAGACGGTATCCGCTCGAGATCGAGATATCGGCCGAAACGCTCGCATTCGAGGTCCAATACCCACGTTTGCCGCTTTCATCCGACCATGTACCTCGCGGGTTCCAGTGCCATGCGTCGATCGCGAGCTCGGTCCGCAGACGGTAACTGACCGACTTGAATCCGGCGGTAAGCATTTCGTCGACGTTCTCTGAAGTTAACAGCTTGTCCGTTTCGCCCGACGTATGTCCGTCGATGCCGACACCGAGGTCAGTCCTGGGATCAAAGGTTCTCAAGGCACGAGACGCGTTGATCGTGACGACCGCGTCGGCCGCTCTCCGGGACACTTGGGCGTCGATGGCGATGCAAGAGGCCGTCTGAGACAAGGCGGCCAGTAGGAATGCGATGAGATATTTCTTAAATATGGAAATGCGCGGCCGCTGATACGGCCTTACGGCAACTGCGTTTCTCCAGACAGGCATTGATGAATTATTTCAGTCGTTTGATAGGAAACTCGGTCCCGTCGGCCCTGTAAAATACGCCGGTGCTGAGGCTTTCGTCGTCGAATTCGAACCGGTTTGATTCTCCCTTGTCAGGTGAACTCTCGAACGTCGTACCATTTTTCGAAAAGAACATTTCGACGCCGCTGCCCTTTGCCCAGTGGACCTCAAACGCCATCTTAACTGGCTTGACCGTGCACGATGTCGATCCGATCTGGTATCGCCCCGCAAAATTGCCGCCCGCTGTCGAGCCGACGTCCGGAGTGTCGCCAGCTGGCTCCTTTAGCCATTTCAAAAGGTTTTCGCCATTGCCATAAATAATGTTTTCGATCTTCCATCCGCCGTTGACCGTCACAAGCGCGAATATGATCGACTGCTTTTTCCCAAAATTGGTAAAGGTGACGGGGACATTTGCCTTATCTCCTTTAACTTCGCCCTTACCGACCGCGAAATTCTTGATCTCGACGTCCTGAGCGTTATAAAGCGGATCGCCGTCAATTGCGCCGACCTCATTGCCCGATGAGATCGCGTCCTTCCAGATCAGATCGGCCAACGGTTTGGAAAAGTATTTGTCGACAAGCGATCGATCCTTTGTCTGAAAGAAGGGGCTCTTTTGGGCATCATGTGCTTTGTACAGTTCAGCGACCAAGGTCTCGGGCATCGCGACAGGCGACTGTGCGGAACCGGCGACCGGCGTAGCGGCAGGCTCTCCGTTGGAGCTCGGGCTGCTGTTGGCGTTTGCCGTTGATATCGTGACGTTTGTCGACGAACCTGTCCCGATCCGACATGCAGAGAAACCAAATACGACCAGAACGAACATAAGGCCGCCGAAATAGACTTTCCTTTTCATAATATTTTGGTGAGCGTTGTCCACCTGTGAATCGACGATTTCAGGTGCCGAAATAGGATATTGGATGGCGTCGTGATATGCAAAAATGAAACAAATCATCCTAAAGTACGGTAATAGTTTTGAGCCTGAAATTATTATTATGCGACAATCCAAGCGTTATTTCCTTGTCTTCTTCGTAAGTCTACTGCTGATCTCCGCCCCGTTCGCAACCGCACAATCGCGACCACTAAAGATCGACTACACGGTCAGCCTGACGGACAACGCGAAGCAGCAATTTCATATCACGACGGAGATCAAAAACATCTCTCAGCCGCAGCTAAATCTGAGCCTGCCGACGTGGGCTCCGGGCTGGTACACGGTCGAGAACTATTTCAAGAATGTACTACGCTTTCGCATCACCGACGCTGCCGGTAAAGTGATCCCTGCTCGGATGACTCGCAAACAGACATGGAATGTCGACACCCGCGGCCTAAGCTTCATCAGGGTCGATTACGATTACCAGGCGACGGTCCTCGCATTGAATCAGGCAAAGATCACACGCGACTTCGCATTCTTTACCGGAATTGAGCTATTCCTCGAGCCCGAAGGCCATCGCGACGAAGCGAGCACCGTCCATCTCAACATCCCGACAGGCTGGAAGATCGCGACCGCACTGAAAGAAACCGCCGATCCGACAACATTTATTGCGGCTAACTACGACGTGCTCGTCGATGCGCCCGTCGAGATCGGCAATTTTGACGTGACGAAATACGAGGTCGAGGGCAAACCGCATTACCTCATCGCCAACCCGGCCGGAACGTTCAGTAAGGAAAAAAGCGAAAAATTCTGCGAGATGATGGCAAAGGTCGTAAAGGCGGATAGCTCTATGTTCGGCGGCCTGCCGTACGAAAAATATCTGCATTTCTATTTCTTTGCTCCACCCGAGTCGAACGCGAGCGGCGCTCTGGAACACCTAAATTCGTTTGTCGCTTTCGCTCCGTCCGGCGACCGCGCAACGCCCGAGGGAATTATAGGGACGGCCGCGCATGAGTATTTTCATTTGTGGAACGTGAAACGAATTCGGCCCGCCGAAATGTGGCCGTATGACTATTCGCGTGAAAACGAAACGCCGCTGTTGTGGGTCAGCGAAGGCTTTACTAATTACTACGGCCTGGTCGCGGAATATCGCGGCGGGCTGATCACGCGGGATGAGTTCCTCGGACGCGCCGCCGGGGCGGCAAGTAGCATCGAAAATAGCGAAGCCCGAAAATACATTTCACCCGCCAATTCGTCTGTCTCGACGTGGGCCGGCTACGATTCGCCAGTCGCTTTCGGTATCTCTTACTACACACAGGGCCAAAACCTCGCAGCTCTGCTCGACCTGTCGATCCGCAATGATGCTGATGGTCGATCGAGCCTCGACGACGTGATGCGCACCCTTTTTACCGAGCACTATAAGCGTGGCCGCGGTTTTACGACCGAGGATATGATCGCGATCATCGACCGGATCACTAAAAAGGACTATCACGAATTTTACAACCGGTATGTGTTCGGCACGGATGTGCCCGACTACGACCGCATCTTCGGCTACGCAGGATACAAGCTTGAGAAAAAGACAGGGCAATCGCCCGTCTTTGGATTCAACATTCGCAATCGAAACGGCGGATTCATGATCAACGCCGTCGAACCTGACGGGGCAGCGGCCAATGCCGGGCTCAAGGTGGGCGACGTCATCACCGCGATCAACGGCGAAACGCCGAGCCGTGCGCCGTTTGCAACCTTTGCCGGCAAGACCATAAAGCTGACCGTCAACCGTGACGGTACCGAAAGCGAGATCCCGATGAAGGTCGGTTCCGAGGACGTCTCGACATACAGCCTAAAGGACGCGGGGAATATTACACCGCAGCAATCAAAGGTCCGCGATGGCTGGCTCAAGCGATAAACGAGCGGCTCGCAGAATCATCCGGCAGCAGTTCGGCAATTTTTTTCTCCACCTTCGTCAATTAGGCGTCGACACCGGTCATTGACCGAGCCGGCTAATTTTTAATGGAGGAAATTATCGATGCCATCAATTCAAATTCATGGTGTGCAACACCAACGGCAGTTGACCAAGCGAGCCTGTTGGTACACGGGGCTGCAGATGGTCGTCAGGTACGTTGAAAGCACTTCGTTTAGCTGCAACTCGGACCTGACATCGCCCGAGTATTTTCCAAAGATGCAGAGCCGGTTCGAAGCAAAGAGCAATCCGTCGTGGGCAGAATGGCGAGCATGGGCCAAGCAGTGTGGATTCAAGCCGCTCGATCTAACCCCAAACGCAATGGGTGTTTACCAGTTTCTGTCTCAATACGGCCCGATCATCTATTCGGGTACCTGGGGAAACAGCTTCGACGGTCACGTCGTCGTTTTGACTGGAATAAATACCGACACCGGCGTGCTGACGATCGACGATCCTTGGGAAGCTAACTCACCGCAAATAAAGGACATAGATACGTATTTTTCCGAGCTCATGCAGACGCTGTGGGAAAATCCGCTTTTCGTATATTAGATCGCTACTCGACCTCCGATCTCAGCTCGGCAAATAATCGAGCGATATCGGCTAACTGGTAGTTCGCGTTCAGTCCGCTCGGGTTTGGCAGTAGCCAGACCCGCGTATCACCGATCTTCTCATCCTGCTGACCGACCGTCGCCTTCGGCCGGTCAAATGCCATGCGATAAGCGCCAATTCCGAGTACTGCAAGCATCCGAGGACGGTATTTTTCGAGCTTAGCTCGCAGTATGTTGCCGCCGATCACAAACTCCTCTTTGCTCAGCTCGTCCGCCCTCGCTGTCGTTCGACTGACAAAGCATGTGATCCCGACGCCGCCCTCCAGCAGCTCATTTCCTTCGGACGGATCGAGCAGCCGCGCGGTAATTCCCGACAGGTGCAGGCCTTTCCAGAAACGATTGCCCGGCCGTGCAAAATGCAGTCCAGTCGCTCCGGAGTAAAGGCCCGGATTGATCCCGCAAAACAGGATCCTCAGATCGTGGTCGATCAAGTCGTCGATCGTTTCGGTTATGGCGCTGGCTAGTTCTTGTTTCGTGGGTTTTCGTGCCGGCATAAGCAAAATATTATAGGTTTTGGCGGCGGCCAAATGCTAACTGGATAGATCTAGCTCGTTTTTTCTTATCAACCTTGCTGTCAACGATTTGAAGGCCTGTCGCGCGACACCTGATTCGAAAAATGCATATGGTAATATCAGTGCCATATGGACCACGTCGTTCAGCTGATCTCAGTGAGTTGCGAGCTAGGTGGAAACCGCATTCTCGACATGCTGGATCTGACTGTCGAGCGGGGTGAGGTGCTCGTTTTGCTCGGAGAATCCGGCTGTGGAAAGACGACGACGCTTAAGCTGATCAATCGTTTGATCGAACCGACATCGGGCGAGGTTTGGGTCGATGGACGACGTGCTCGCGAGTGGAATGAAATAGACCTTCGGCGTCGCGTCGGATATGTGATGCAGGACGGAGGTTTGTTTCCGCACTACTCAGTCTCCGAAAACGTCGCTCTTGTCCCGATGCTCTTGCGATGGGACGCCGGTAAACGGGCCATTCGTACACGTGAGATGCTCGAGCTCGTCGGGCTCGAGCCCGCAAAGTTTGCCGATCGTTATCCGCACGAACTGTCCGGCGGCCAGCGTCAGCGCGTCGGTGTCGCACGTGCCCTCGCGGCCGATCCGGATCTAATGCTGCTCGACGAGCCCTTCGGCGCTCTTGACGTGTTAACGCGAACCAAGCTGCAGAAAGAATTTGCGCGGCTTGTCCGTGAGCTGGGCAAAACCGCCGTGTTCGTCACGCACGATCTGCACGAGGCTATGATACTCGGAACGCGGATCGCGTTGATGGAAAAGGGCAGGATCGTCGTTCTCGACAACGCCGATGGGTTCAAACGCTCCGAGCATCCGCTGGTTCGAGCGTATCTCGACACGCTTTTTGTGCCGGCATGAATGGGCGTATCATTAAACGCAAAAGCATCATTTATGAGCAGATCAAAACTAAATAGACGCCAGTTTCTCAAATCGGGGGCCGCCGGCCTTGCGACGATCGCATTTTTTCGAAATTCGCGGGGTGAAATGACCATTTTTCCGGCCGGTGTCGATCCGTTTCCCGAATTGATCGAGGTCACAATAACGCAGCTGCAGGCGAAGCTGCGGTCGGGCGAGCTCACATCGCGCCGTCTCGTCGAAATGTACCTCGAACGGATCAAGCAGATCGACCCTAAAACTCACGCCGTCCTTGAGCTCGATCCTGACGCCCTCGCCATTGCGGACCAGCTCGACAGTGAACGTAAGAAAGGGAAACAGCGTTCGATGCTTCACGGCATTCCTGTGATCATCAAGGACAACATCGACACCGCTGACAAGATGCACACGACCGCCGGTTCGCTCGCTTTGCTCGATGCTCCGACGCCGAAGCGCGACGCGTTTGTCGCCGCTCAGCTTCGCAGAGCAGGGGCCGTGATAATGGGCAAGGCGAATCTGAGCGAATGGGCAAACTTTCGTGGAGCGAAATCCGTCAGTGGATGGTCCGGCCGCGGACTGCAGACGAATAATCCGTACTTTCTCGACCAAAACCCTAGCGGCTCGAGCTCGGGCTCGGGCGTCTCGGTTTCCGCTAATCTGACGGCCGCTGCGGTCGGCACCGAAACGAATGGCTCGATCATCTCGCCCGCCGTGACCAACGGCGTCGTCGGGATCAAACCGACGCTCGGCCTCGTTTCACGCAGCGGGATCATTCCTATCGCGCACAGCCAGGACACGGCGGGGCCAATGACCCGAACCGTCACCGACGCCGCGATCATGCTGACCGCGATGGCGGGAACGGACAAGAACGATCCCGCGACTGCCGAGGCGAACAAACGAAAAGCAAAGGATTACACCAAATTTCTCGACGCAAATGGATTAAAAGGCGCTCGGATCGGCGTCGTGATGCAGTATTCGCTGCGGCCGGAGAATAACGCGTTTTACCAGCCGTATATCGATAAGCTGCGAGATGCGGGAGCAACGCTCGTGGACGTTAGTTTCACGCCGGATTACAGCAAGCTCTCGACCGAGGGACTCGACATACTGCTTTACGAATTTAAGGCCGATCTCAATAAATATCTTGCTGCGAGAGGTTCAAAATACAAGACGCTCGCGGACCTGATCAAGTTTAACGACGACAACAAAGACCGTGAGCTGCAGGTCTTCGGCCAGGAGCTATTCATTCAGTCGGAGGCAAAAGGCGACCTCAGTGAAAAGGCGTATATCGACGCTCTTACCAAGGTAAAGCGGGCGACGCGCGAAGACGGCATCGACGCGGTAATGGCCAAGGACGATCTCGACGCGCTCGTCTCGCCGACGAGCGGCGCGACCTATTCGATCGCTGCGCGGGCGGGCTATCCGTATATCACAGTACCGCTCGGGCTTCGCGACAACGCAGCGGTCGGGATGGGCTTTTTCGGATCGGCGTGGAGCGAGCAGAAACTGATCAAGTACGCATTCGCCTTCGAACAAATGACAAAGGGGCGTGTCGCACCGCAATTCATCGATAAAAAACCGGCGGCGGCGGCGGCAGCGAAGTAACGCGTTCATGGACCGATAATGCGACCAGAGTGAACGATCTCTTTCAATTTCTAAAGGCGAACTGGCCTGAGCTGCTCGCGCTAACCCGCGAGCACATTTTCCTCGTGCTTGTCTCGACCGGTGCGGCGATCGCCTTGGGCGTACCGCTCGGCATACTTCTGACTCGTTCGAAACGGCTCCAAGCGCCCGTCCTCGGCCTTGCTAACATAATGCAGACCGTCCCAAGCCTCGCGCTTTTCGGACTGCTCATTCCGATCCCGTTCATTGGCGGGATAGGTGCTCGGACAGCGATCATCGCCCTTGCGCTTTACGCGTTGCTCCCTGTAATTCGAAATACGGTCACCGGGATATTGGGCATTGACCCGAAAATTCGTGAGGCCGCCGCTGCGATGGGAATGACCGACTGGCAGCAGCTAAAAATGGTCGAGCTGCCGCTCGCGATGCCGGTAATTCTTACAGGTATTAGAGTTGCGGTCGTCATCTCGGTCGGTGTTGCGACCGTTGCGGCGGCTGTCGGCGCGGGCGGCCTGGGAACATACATTTTTCGCGGCCTGAGGCAGAACGACAATAACCTGCTCATCGCCGGAGCCGCGGCGTCAGCGGCGCTTGCCCTGATCTGTGATTTTGCGTTGGGCCAATTCGAAAAAAGTTACGAGATCGGCGAACGCGCGTCTGCCGGCCGTCGACGAACTGTAGCTGGAGGCCTCGCCGCCGTGCTCGTGGCGATCGTCGCGATCGGCTTTGTTCCGGGCTTTCGCAGTCAGAGCGCGGACACGGACGACGTTGCCGGAATCGGAACTAAACCGATCGTAGTCGGCTCCAAGGATTTTACCGAATCTGTCATCCTAGCCGAGATCCTCGCTCAAACGCTTGAAAAACAAGGCGTAGCGGTAACGCGCAGGCTCGAGCTCGGCGGCAATCTCGCCCACGAGGGCCTGTTGTCGAACCAGATAGACGTCTATCCCGAATATACCGGCACGGCCTACACCGCGATCCTCAAGCACGCGCCGATCACGGATCCGCAGGCTGTTTACGATCAGACCAAAGCCGAATACGCTGACAAGTTCAAGCTCGCGGTCAGCTCGCCGCTCGGGTTTTCGAACGATTTCGCGATCCTTGTCCGCGGCGACGTCGCACGTAAAAGCGATCTCAAAACTATCTCCGACGCCGTTCCGATCTCGCGCGATTGGCAGGCGGGATTTGGCCAGGATTTTATGTCGCGAGCGGATGGGTATCCCGGATTTACAAAAGCGTACGGATTTAATTTCGCCAAACAGCCGCGTGAAATGGACCTCTCGCTGACCTATCGTGCCCTGCAATCCGGCGAGCTCGACATCATCGCCGGCAACTCCACCGACGGCTTGATCGCCGCCCTCGGGCTGTTTCAGCTCGCGGATGACAAACACTATTTCCCGCCATACCAAGCCGTCTTCATCGCCCGCTCGGACGCGACGGCAACGCTCAAAAGTGCATTCGAAAAGCTGCGAAACGCGATCACGACCGACGAGATGCGCCGCCTGAATTACGAGGTCGACGGCAAAAAGCGAACGCCTCGTGAGGTCGCCGCCGAGTGGGTCAGCAGATCGTCAGTCTAGCGCTTTGGCTGGCGATCATGGCCCTTCATAAATGCTGATCGCCGGCGTGCTCGCGATTCGCTTTTCACGTTTTCCACCTTACCGACGACCGGACTTAATGCACGCTAACATCACGACATGCGCATCATGAAAGTACCCGACAGCGTCGCCAAAAAAGGCAAGGTGATCCGCAAGCGTTTTGTGATCCATGAGCATCATGCAAGGCGTCTTCATTTCGATCTGCGTCTCGAGATCGGCGGCACCGGCAAATCGTGGGCCGTGCCGAAAGGGCCGTCGATGGACCCGGACGATAAGCGGCTTGCGGTTGCCGTACCGGATCACAGCCTTTCGTACTTCAAGTTCGAAGGCAAGCTCGTCGAGGGCACATACGGCGCCGGCGAGGTTCGCATCTGGGACAGCGGCAAGTACGAGACACACGTCGACCCGCAGGCCCAATATGACGCCGGACGCATCACGTTCTCGTTCCTCGGTAAAAAGGTCCGCGGCGAATTTCACCTGATAAAAACCGGAAAGGACAAAAACTGGCTCCTCATAAAAGCCGATGACAGATTCGCCAGCATCGACTGGGAACTGAAGACGGTGATAAGCGATACGCGGTAAACAGTAAGCGTTAGTTCGTCATCATGCAGTATGCGGCGCCGTAGGCTTCGTGTTGGTATTTGGCGATCGGGAGCTCGGCGAAATCGATGCTGGCGGCGGCGAGCGACTTGCGGATGCTGGCCGGTGAAATGAGAGTGACAGGTTGGCGGCAGGTTTGGATCAGGCCCTCGAGTTTGAACGTGATCGTCCCGCCCTTCATACGCCCTTTCGAAAGCCGCTCGCGGATCGCGACGTGCGTGATCGCGTTGTCGTCGAAAAACTTCTGAACCAGCTCGCGAAACGCCAGCACCTCGCCCTGATCCTTCGGGTCCGCGATCCCCATCCGCGTAACCTCACACTCCACCAACTCAAAATCCCCGGCGCGCCCATCCAGCACCACGATCCGAGCTTCGTTCTTATCAAGGTCGATCCCGCATATCTTTGTCATAATTAATAGTGAATAGTAAATGGCAAATAGTAAATAGCGATGAGCGAAATTGGTTCAGACGCGTTACTCACGACCCAGCTTCACCGATGAATCCGCCCGCCCGGGGTTTTCAGGGCGCACGATACCAAGCTTTCTTATTTACTTTTCAATTCTATGCGCGATAGAATGGCGGCATTCGGAACGAAAAATGCGGCGGTCATCATCTATTAGGTGTTTTGAAATTATGTTTGCCCGAAAATTGAAAATTGTCGTTTTGGTTTCGCTTGTTGCGGTGATGACATTGACGTATGCCGGTTGCAGTAGCCCTTTTAAAGTCGCACAGGATAGACACGAAACCGAATACGAGACGACTGAGAATCTTGAACGGTTTGGATGGTTAGTCTCCAGAGACCCTCTCAATATATCGGCAAATTCAACGTTCCTGACACGACCAGGTATTGTAACCACGTTGGTTAAAGGTGACGATGAAATTATCTCGGCGGCACGTCAGCCGGATGGCAGGATTGTCGCTGTCGGTAGCGCCTACGGGGCGTTTGGACTCGTACGATATACCTCGACCGGCAGTCTCGACGAATCATTTGGCACGGGCGGAAAGGTGACTACTCGCTTTTCTGGCTTCTCCAGCGATCAGGCGGCATCTTCGCTCGTTATCCAACCGGACGGCAAGATCGTCGTTGCGGGAATGGTTCTTTTAGATTATACAACCCCGAGGTTCAACCACTATAATTTTGGGCTCGCTCGTTACAACGCGGACGGTAGTTTGGACACGACTTTCGGTACGAACGGCCTTGTCATTACCGATATTGCGTCCGACAAAGCCGATGTGCCTGTTGCTCTCGCGTTACAGTCCGATGGAAAGATCGTCGCCGCCGGTTTTAACGGTGCCGCCCAGCCACCGCAGATACCTTCGGATTTCGTCCTTGCCCGTTACAACTCAAATGGAAGCCTTGATACGAGTTTCGGCACTAACGGTATCGTCATCACGGATTTTAATAACGATGTCGATTTTGCATCATCACTCGTCATCCAGCCGGACGGCAAACTGATCGCCGGTGGATGGACATACACGCTAAGTAACGATTCGTATGATTTTGCCCTCGCTCGCTACACTGCGAACGGCACGCTCGACGCCAGTTTCGGAAGCGGCGGCAAAGTAGTTGTCGACATGGGAAACAGCTTGCCAAATGACCCCGGCGGCGACCTGATGACGAGCATGGTGCTGCAGCCGGACGGCAAAATTTTATGCGCGGGAACGGGCGAACCTAACCGCGACACAACTCTGACCGATTTTGTCATCGGCCGGTTTAACCCAAACGGAACCCTGGACACCTCGTTCGGAACAAATGGAGAAGTCGTGACGGATTTTGACGGCAGCTATGACTTTGCCAGCTCCATTGCCCTCGAACCAGACGGTAAATTCGTCGTTGTCGGAGTGGCTAACGGCACGCTGGAAAACCGCCTCGAGACTAGACTGCGTATCAATTACGACGGCTATTCAATAGGTTCGCCCACCACTTCAGATTTCGCCGTTGCCCGTTACAATCCCGATGGCTCGCTCGATCTTTCGTTCGGCACGGGCGGTAAAGGCCAAACCGACGTCTTTGGCAGCCTTGACGCGGCAACCAAGGTTTTGATCATGCCAAACGGGAATATCCTCGCTCTTGGCTATGCACAAACTACTCCTTATACGATAGGTCAAGACACGTCCGTGGTTTTCGCCAGCGTGATGTATAAGGGAACGGTTTTGCAGCGGCGTAAACTAAACGATTTCGACGGCGACGGCAAAGCTGAGTTGGCCATTTTTCGCCCGTCGGAGGGCACCTGGTATATCCAGAACAGTTTTTCTAATTCCTTTCGCGCCGTTCAGTTTGGTGTTGCTGCGGATAAGCCGGTAGCTGGCGATTACGATGGCGATGGCTTGGCGGATATCGCGGTTTTTCGTAACGGAATATGGTTTATTTTGCGATCATCTGATAATGCGTTGCAGGCGGTTCAGTTTGGTACGTCAGGCGATGAACCCGTCCAGGACGATTACGATGGTGACGGGAAAACGGATATCGCCGTCTATCGGCCAAGCGACGGAACATGGTATCTGCTGCGATCGACACTAGGTTTTGCAGCAGCACAATTCGGCGTAAGTACCGATATTCCGGTAAATGGAGACTACGACGGCGACGGCCGCAGCGATGTAGCGGTGTATCGCCCGTCAAACGGCACCTGGTATCGGCTAAACAGTTCAAATGGTGCGTTCAGCGCGACGCAGTTCGGGATCGCCGAAGACAAACCGGTGGTCGGTGACTACGACGGCGACGGCATCTACGACCTCGCGGTTTTTCGACCGTCAAGCGGCACATGGTACCTTCTAAAAAGCCACGACGGCTTCGGCGCCGCACAGTTTGGCATCGGCACCGACGTCCCAATTCCAGCCGATTACGACGGCGACCAAGTCACTGACGTCGCCGTTTACCGCCCTTCGGACGGCAACTGGTACACCCTAAATAGCACTGACGGATTCTCGGCCCGACACTTCGGGTCCAATGGCGATATCCCGATCCCGGCACGGTGATCGCTACCCAGCATCGCGGTCCGGGTCGCGAACTAGGTTGTCACGTCAACCTTTCTCCGCCCTCTCCCGCCGTAGATCCGCTTCATTGTGCGAAGGTCGAGTTGGAGGACTTTTTGGTCGTCGAGTTCGGGGTCGAAGAAGGCGTGTGTGCCTTCGACGCGGATCTCGAAATTGCGGCAGAATGGTATCGCGTTGATCGACCAGTAATACCCGCCTCGAAAGCTGACCGGAAACGCCTCGCGTGCCTGCGTATGCGACGCCGCCATTCCCATCACTTTGGTCGCCCGCTCAAAATAAAGCACGACCGCGTCCGGCTTCCCCAAAGCCTCGAACGTCCTGCGGTTAAACTGTATCAGCCCCTTGCTGTTGATCGAAACATGCAGACGCTCGCGGCTCGGCACGAACGGCCCGCTCATAAACTTTTCCCAATTCCTCGGCATATTCCCCTCCCTTAAATGTTTTTTCGAATGTTGCACGTTTTGCGTGTTGTTGCAAGGATAGCACAAATTGAACATCCGAACCAACAGGAAATTTTGAGGGGAGTTTTCGCCACGAATTACACGAAAGGCACGACTGGGAATAAAGGGGAGAACGTGCGGAGCAACCCGAAGTGCACACGCCCGCGCGTTAGCAAGGGGCAGATCCGACGTTGAACCAAAGGTGCGTCCACACGGAAGAGACTCTCTGCGTTGCAGAGCGGATCGGCGGTCGATTTACACAGTGCAGAACGGATCGACCTTGCTCCTGCGGAGTGTATCGCCCTTGCTCA
>JBDTZO010000207.1:0-16882 GCA_040005135.1 Acidobacteriota bacterium
GGTCGCGTCCTCGACAACGCCCTTTATCGACGAAAATTCGTGCTCGACGCCGTCGATCTTCACGGCGGTCACGGCCGCTCCCTCGATCGACGAGAGCAGTGCACGACGTATCGAATTTCCTATCGTCGTGCCGAATCCGCGTTCGAAAGGGGCCGCATAGAACTTCCCGTAACGCTCCGTCAATGTCTCCGTCTCAACGTTCAAACGGTTCGGCATTTGGAAATCTGTCCAACTATTGCTCTGTGTCATATTCGTTTTTTAAAAGTTCTGCGGGTTCGCCGAGCCTGCCAACGCTTCCAAGTTATCTTTGTAACCCGAAGCCTGGCAAACCCGGCAAACACCTGTCAACTACTTACTATAAAGCTCGACAATGAGCTGCTCGTTAATGTTAGCGTCGATATCCTCACGGTGGGGCGTTCCCGAAACCGCCACGCTGAAATCGAGAGCACCTGCACTAAGCCACGACGGACGACCCCGTCCGACCGCGGTCTGCCATGCACCTTCGACGTGCGTGTTCTTTTGACTGTTATCCTTGACGGTGACGACGTCTCCGGCTTTGACCTGGAACGACGGAATGTTGACCTTGCGGCCGTTTACCGTTATATGTCCGTGATTGACAAGTTGGCGTGCCTGGCGGCGTGAGGTCGAGAATCCCGAACGATAGACAACGTTATCAAGCCTACGCTCGAGCATGAACAAAAGGTTCTCGCCCGTAACGCCCTTCTGTCGGCGTGCTTTCTCAAAGTAATTCCGGAACTGCTTCTCTAATACAAAGTAAATACGCTTTACTTTCTGCTTTTCGCGAAGCTGTTCACCGTAGCCCTGAAGCATCTTTCGCCGAGCGGCTCCGTGCTGTCCCGGAGGGTTGGTTCCTCGCTTTTCGATCGCGCATGAGGGCTTGTAACATCTATCGCCCTTCAAAAATAACTTTCCACCTTCGCGGCGGCACAAGCGGCACACCGCATCTCTATATCTAGCCATATTTATTTTCTGCCTTCGGCAAAAATGCTTTCCAACAAACGATGGACGTGCATTTTTGGGAAAAAGTTTACGGGAAACCTTACGGTTCCCTTCATCCTTTCGATAAAGACCGTGAACGGATTACACCCGATCCAAGGTCAAACTGCAAAGGTCAACGACCAATGATCAATGATCAAACACGTCGGCGTTTCGGCGGGCGGCAGCCATTGTGCGGGATCGGCGTTACGTCGCGAATAGACGAAACGCGAATTCCTGCCTGACTTACGGCCCGGATCGCTGACTCACGGCCGCCGCCCGGGCCCTTGACCCTGACTTCGACCTCACGCATACCGGCCTCGACCGCCTTGCGTGCAACTTCTGAAGCAGCTTGCTGGGCGGCGAAAGGTGTTCCCTTTCGCGAACCTCGGAAGCCGCGTGCGCCTGAAGACGATTGAGCCACCAAGTTACCGTTGGCGTCCGTTATCGAGATCAGCGTGTTATTGAACGAAGCGGAGATATGAACGATCCCATAGGGAATATTCTTTCTCTCTTTCTTCTTATATACCTTCTTTGCAGGTGCTTTTGCCATATTATTAACAGTGGTCGGTGTCCAGAAAACAAAGACCAGCGATCAGAATTCTGTTCGCTGACCTCTGCCCTCTGTCCACTATTTCTTGCCCGGTGCCTTCTTCTTGGCCACGGCTGCCTTGCGCGGACCTTTTCGGGTACGAGCGTTTGTGCTTGTTCGCTGTCCGCGGACGGGCAATCCGCGACGATGCCGAAGCCCGCGGTAGCAGCCAATATCCATCAGACGCTTGATATCCATCTGCACGCGTTTGCGGAGGTCACCCTCAATATCGCCCTCAGTGTCGAGGATCGTGCGGATCTTGGTCAATTCGTCTTCGCTCAGATCCTTGATCTTGACATCCGTTCCGATGCCCGCCTGATCGAGAATAGCGGTTGCTCGAGATCTGCCCACACCGTAGATGTAGGTCATTCCAATCTGTGCCCGTTTATTGGGCGGTAAATCAACTCCTGCTACACGAGCCATATTTTCTCCGTTATTTGTGAACCGCAAGTGAACGAGATCTTAGATCTGCGAGCTGCGAATCACCATTTACTTTTATCCCTGTCTCTGCTTATGCTTCGGATTATCGCAAATGACGCGCACGACGCCCTTGCGGTGAATTATCTTGCACTTATCACAGATCTTTTTTACTGACGGTCGAACTTTCATCGTTTTTCACCTGTCCTATTTGTAGCGGTACGTAATGCGTCCGCGGTTCAGGTCATATAGAACCTTGTCCCCGGCCAGAATGCGGATGTAATTCTTTCGCATTTTGCCCGAAATATGAGCCAGCACTTCGTGCTTATTATCGTCCACTGCGACCTTGAACATCGCATTAGGCAATGTTTCCACAACGGCAGCGTTGACCTCTATCGCATCCTCTTTAGACATAGGTCCTAAAGCCAACTTATAGAATAGTCGGACAAACCGCTAATGTTAACGCTTTTCAACGCAGTTTTCAAGTCACGCAGCGGCTTTCGCCGCTAAGAGCTTCTTTTGCTCTTTCGTAAGCGTGAGTATCTCGGGGCCGTCAGCAGTTACGGCGAGCGTGTGCTCCGCGTGTGCTGACGGTTTGCCGTCTAATGTTACAACGGTCCACTTATCGCTGAGCGTTCGGGTGTCCGGTGTTCCGAGATTGAGCATAGGCTCGATCGCGAAACAGTATCCAACGCGGATCTTTTCGCGAGTTCCCGGCCGGCCGTAATTAGCGATCTGCGGAGCCTCGTGCATCTGGCGGCCAATTCCATGTCCTGTGTAATCGCGGACGATGCCATAGCCAAACTTTTCAGCATGCTCCTGAACTGCCCAACCGATATCGCCGACCCGGTTATTAGGCCGCGATGCCTGGATCCCGAATTCGAGGCATTCCTCTGTGACACGGATCAACTGTTTCAATTCGTCGGTTATTTCGCCGACCGGAACCGTCATTGCAGTGTCGCCCACAAATCCTTGAAAAGTCGCCGCCATATCAAGCGAAACAATATCGCCTTCGTTGAGCGGGATCGTCTTAGAAAAGCCGTGTACGATCTCATCATTGACCGAAGCGCAGATCGAATAAGGAAAACCATGGTAGCCGATAAACGTCGGGATCGCTCCCGCGTCTCTCATCATCTTTTCGGCCGCATCGTTAAGTTCCATTGTTGAAATACCGGGCTGGACCATCGTTCTCAAGGCTTCGCGAACCTCGGCGATGAGTTCGCCGACGTCCCGCATTTTATCGAGGTCCTTTGCTGATTTCGCAATGATCATTTTCTTACCGGTCAATAATCGTCCAATGCTGATGGCGAACTGATCGAATCTCACTTTAGTTAATCGATCAGCTTTTCGATCTCGCCGTAGATGTCCTCCAACTCGCCGGATCCGCTGATCTTTACGAGCCGTCCGGAGCGTTCGAAATAATCCAGCAGCGGCTTTGTCAACTCATCATATGTCGCGAGTCTTACCTTAACCTTCTCTTCGAAATCATCCGCCCGGTGTTCGAGCGGCGAATCGGGATGAAGGTCACAAAATCCGTCGTCTGCGGAGGGCTTAGAGTAAATATTATAGATCTCACCGCAGACCGGGCAGGACCGGCGTCCGGTCAAGCGTTTCATCAGCTCGTCACGCGGCACATCGACCTCGATCGCCTGAATCTCTTTGCCCTGCTCTTTGGCGAGTTCTTCGAGCTGACCAGCCTGGACCGCAGTCCGCGGATAGCCGTCAAGAACATATGATCCGGCCGTGTCCGCCTTCGACGTTCGTTCGCGAACGATTCTAAATGTGATCTCGTCCGAGATCAGCTTTCCCGAAGCCATGATCTCCTGCACTTCGAGTGCAAGCGGCGTATCGAGCGTTTTCATTTCGCGAAACATATCGCCCGTAGAGATCTGCGGTATGCCCCGGCGCTCTTGCAGCAATCTGGCCTGCGTTCCCTTGCCCGCTCCTGGGGCTCCAATTAAAACAATGATCTTATTCATCCAAACTGCTTACCACAGATGAAGCTGGGAACACGTCGGACCTGAAGCGCTTTCCAGATCCCGAGGTGTTCCCGGCTGATGCTATGGTTCAAAACAAATTATGACCTGCGGCCGCGGAGCCTTGATCCAGATCCCAGGAAGCCCTCGTAATTTCGCATTACTAGCTGGGCCTCGACCTGCGAGACAGTGTCCATTGCGACGCCCACGATGATCAGCAAACTAGTGCCGCCAAAATAGAACTGGTAACCCAATCCAGTCGGTATCCAACTGAGCCCCGGAGTCGCAGTCAGGAAGTTATCCACTGCGGTGCCGACGAACGGCAGCCTTGCGACCTTAAATCCGCTCAGCAGCAGCTGCGGAGCAAATGCGACGAATGCCAGATACAGCGCACCTACAGTAGTCAGGCGCGTCAGGATCGAATTCAAGTAATCCGCAGTCGGTGCACCTGGACGAATTCCGGCGATAAAACCGCCGTGCTTCCGAAGGTTGTCGGCAACTTCATCCGTGTTGAAAATGATCGTAATGTAGAAGAACGTAAACAGCACGATCAGCGACAGAAAGACCAATTCGTAATACGGGTCGCCGCCATGAAACTGCTGAAAGAAAGCGTAAATTTTCGACCAAGCCGAATCAGGTGTGTTCTGATCTGGCGGAAAAGCCGAGAACAAAGTCTGCGGCATTGCCAGAACCGACGACGCAAAGATCACAGGGATCACACCACCCATGTTGATCTTCAGCGGCAAGCTTGTTTCCTGGCCGCGAAACGTCTGAGTTCCCACCCTGCGACTAGCGTAGCTAATTGCGATATTTCGCCTAGCCGATTCGAAATAGACGATCATTGCGATCAATGCGACAAGCACGATTACGAGGAATACAACCCCTAACGTCTGCATCGGGTCGCCCGAACCCACACGGTCAGAGATCTGAGCCAATCCGCGGGGCAGCCCAATTACAATACCCGCAAAAATCAGTAACGAGATACCGTTTCCGACGCCTCTTTCGGTTATCTGCTCACCCAGCCACATCACAAAGATGGTTCCGGTAGTAAGCGTAACCACAACCATCGTGGTGGCCCAATAGCCCTCGGCAATGACCTGATTGCGGTGAAGCCAAGTGGCGACAAAGAAGGTCTGGACGGCACAAAGCACGACGGTCAGATAACGAGTCCACTGATTCATCTTCTGACGGCCGACCTCACCCTCTTCCTGGATCTTTTTTATCTGCGGCGACAGCACGGGCATGAGCTGCATTATGATCGAAGCAGTAATGTAAGGCGTCACGCCGAGAGCGAAGACCGAGATCGTGCGGAAATTTCCGCCTGAAAACAGATCCAACACGCCGAGCAGCGTTCCGGCCACCTCGCCCCAAACTTGCTCAAGGCGTACCTTGTTGATACCCGGTGCGGTCACATGAGCGCCGAAACGATAAACGGCCAACAGTCCCAGAGTAAAGAGAATGCGTTTTCGCAGCTCCGGGATCTTGAACATGTTTTGTACGGCGCCAAAAAACTTCTCCATAAAATTCCTCTCAGCGTCTTCGTCAGTCTACGATCATCGTAAAACCATCGACGGCAGCGGGCAATACTTAAGCCGCAGCCTCGGCCGCAGCGTACTTTTCGATCTGGATAGCGGTGCCGCCAGCCTGTTCGATCTTGTCCTTTGCCGTTTTCGTGAATCGGTGTGCCGAGATCGTGAACGATTTCGTCACGCCGCCATTTCCGAGAATAACAAGGTCATGTTTGGCTTTCTTGATCAGCCCGCGTTGATGCAGGATCTCAGGTGTGATCTCTTCACCGGACTTAAAATTCTCTTCGATCTTTGCCAGGCTGATCTCGATCCATTCTTTCTTAAAGATATTGGTAAATCCACGCTTAGGGAGACGACGTTGAAGCGGCATCTGACCGCCCTCAAATCCCGGACGGCTGCTATAGCCCGAGCGTGATTTCTGGCCCTTGTGTCCTCGGCCGGAAGTCTTGCCGAGACCTGAACCAGGACCGCGTCCAACGCGTTTCTTTTTATGTGTCGACCCTTTAGCCGGATGTAAATTGTTTAATGATAATGCCATGTTCTTTTCCTCTGAGAAAAGTTTCACCACAAAGACACAAATAACACAAAGGGCTTATTTAATAATCTTTGCCCGTTGTGCCTTCGCGGTTAACCAAGCTAATCCACGATCCGCAAAAGGTGAGGGATCTTGGCGACGACGCCGCGGGTCGACGGTGTGTCGACGCGTTCGATCGTCTGATTGAGCTTGGTAATACCAAGGCTCTTGACGATCTCTTTTTGTTTTTTCGAATAGCCGATCATGCTCCGGTAATACTGGATCTTGATCTTGCCGCCTTCTGAATTTTCAACTTTCTTTGCCATTACTTTATTTCGCCGTTCCGCAGGTGTTTCGGGCAGTCAAGAATAACACTAAACTGCCCGGAGCCAACCGCTGATAGCTTTATACCAATTCTTCTACTTGTTTGCCACGCAGACGGGCGACTTCGATCGGGTCCTTCATCCGCATCAGGCCGTTAAAGGTCGCGCGGATGACGTTGTGAGCGTTTGTCGTTCCGAGGATCTTGGTACGCACATTATGAACTCCCAGCGACTGGAGCACGGCACGCACAGCACCGCCGGCAATAACCCCGGTACCCTCGGCCGCCGGCTTGAGAAGCACGCGTCCGGCACCGTATTCACCGATCATCTCATGCGGCAACGTTCCCTCGATCAGCGGGACACGGATGAGATTGTTCTTAGCCGCTTCGACCGCCTTCTTGATCGCGTTGGGAACTTCTTTTGCCTTTCCTGTGCCAAAACCGACGTGGCCGGCTTCGTCACCGACTACAACGAGGGCCGCGAACGACATGTTCTTACCGCCCTTTACGACCTTGGTAACGCGGTTGATCGAGATCAGCTGATCCTTAAGGATGAGGCCGCCCGGAGAAATTCTCTGTCTGTTCTTAATCATTGCTGTTTTCTTCTGATTCCTTTCCAGCTGCTTCGTGCTTGTTCAACCCGGCTTCGCGAGTTGCGTCGATCAATGCCTTGACCCGCCCGTGATAAACGTATCCGCCGCGATCGTAGACGACGCTCGAAACGCCTGCGGCTTGAGCACGCTCGGCTATCGCCTTGCCCACGGTAACGGCCGCGTCGATGTTCCCACCGGTCTTTCCGGCCAAAGCCTTCTCGGTCGTCGATGCGGTTGCAAGGGTCGTTCCAGTTCGGTCGTCGATAACCTGAGCGTATATATGGTTCAGGCTGCGGAATACCGCAAGCCGCGGCCTATCGGCCGTGCCGTGTACTTTCTTGCGAATGCGGCTATGAACTCCGTTCCGGATAACTGCTCTGCTTTTCTGTGCCATAACTTTTAATAAGTCCCGGACGTTGCAGTATGTTGCAGTAGTTGCCTGAGATAAAAACTCTGAAACCTGCTGAAACTCCGCAACTCTCCAACTATTTACCTGTTTTGCCAGGCTTCAATTTATATAACTTATCAGCATAACGCACGCCCTTGCCCTTGTAGGCATCGGGTTTGCGAAGCCGATTCAACTCAGCGGCCACCTGGCCGATCTTTTGCTTGTCAATGCCGCTCAACGTGATCGTGGTCTGATACTGGTTGATCGAGGTCTTGGTGTTGACCCGCTCGGTCTTAGCCTCGATGCCTGCGGGCAGAACGTACTCGATCGGATGCGAATATCCGAGCGAAAACATGATCTTGTTGCCCTGTACATCGGCTTTATAACCGACGCCGACGATATCCATGTTCTTAGTAAAGCCTTCGGTCACGCCGACAATGGCATTGTTCGCCAGAGCTCGGGCTAGTCCGTGAAATGCAGCCTGATCGTTGCTTGCCCGTTCGGCTGTCAGCGTGCCCTCCTCTTGTTTGAAGGATACGCCGGCCGGGATCGGAGTATGCAGGACACCCTTAGGGCCCTTGACCTCCAGCTGCGATTCGCTGATCGTGATCGATACGCCAGTCGGCAGCGTGATCGGTTTTTTTCCTACTCTAGACATAATCTTTTTGCTCGTTGTACGTTATTCGTTGTTCGTCGTCAGAACGTTTTGTCAACGAACTGGAAAACAACGAAAACTTAACAAATTAGTAAATTTCCGCTAAGATCTCACCGCCGACCTTTTCGCGACGGGCTCGTTTTCCGCTCATCAGACCCTTTGAGGTCGACACGATGTTCACACCGTAACCGCCGAGGACTCTCGGGATCTCGCCCGAACCGACGTAAACGCGGCGGCCCGGACGTGATACTCGCGACAAATGTGTGATCGACGAGGTGCCCTTGGCATCGTACCGAAGGAAAACACGGATCATGTATTTAACGCCTTCGCCCTTGGTCGTAAAGTTGTTAATGTAACCCTCTTCCTTAAGGATTCGCGCAACTTCAAGCTTAAGCTTTGAGCCAGGGATATCAACGCGTGTGTGATTCGCCGCAATCGCATTGCGGATTCGCGTAAGCATATCGGCTATTGGATCTGTCATTACTCTTTATACTCCGTAAACTTATTTCAAATTTCCGACTCCAAATTCCAGATCAGCCTGGAATATGAAATTGGGAATTTGGAATATTATCCTACCAACTCGATTTCGTTACTCCTGGAATCTGGCCTGCGAGGGCCAATTCGCGAAGAGCGATACGCGAAACACCAAACTTTCTCAAAAATCCTCGCGAACGGCCGGTCTGCGAACAGCGGTTGCGAACGCGGATCGGGCTCGCGTCACGCGGCATCTTTTGCAGCTTGATCACCGCCGCGTCGACCTCTTCGGGCGACGATTTCGGATTACTGATGATCTTTTTAGCTTCCGCACGGCGTGAAGCGAAAAGCTTCACTTTATCCTTGCGACGTTCGTTCATGACTATCTTACTTATCTTTGCCATTTCTTTTTACTTACTGCCTAAAGGGCATTCCGAGTGCTTTCAGAAGCGATCGGGCCTGCTCATCATTAGCCGCCGTCGTGACGATCGAAATGTTCATTCCGCGCGTTTTGTCGACCTTATTAAAATCGATCTCCGGAAAGATCAGCTGTTCGCGAATGCCGAGGGTATAGTTTCCACGTCCGTCGAACGCCTTGCCCGAGATGCCGCGAAAATCGCGAACACGCGGAAGAGCTACCGAGATCAGCCGATCGAGGAACTCGTACATGCGGTCGCCGCGAAGCGTGACCATTGTGCCGATCGCCATACCCTGACGCAGTTTGAAAGCTGCGATAGACTTTTTGGCTTTGGTAATTACGGGCTTCTGGCCAGTTACAGACCTTAGCTCTTCTGCGGCGACGTCGAGGATCTTGGCATTTGACGAAGCTTCGCCGAGACCCATATTGACAACGACCTTTTCGATCTTCGGGATCGCCATCGGATTGGTGATCTCAAATTCTTTCGCCAACGCCGGTGCGATCTCGCTCTTGTATTTTTCTTTTAATCTGGCCATTTTCGACCTCTCCTAATGATCACTTGGGTATCGCTCATTGTTAAGCGTTTCCAAGCTTCAGATAACTATTGTGCGACTTCTTCGGTCTCTTCGCGTTTCTTCGATTCCTTTTTATAAGAACCCGTTTCGGCGACTACTTTGCCGCTCTTGGCCACGCGGACCTTTTTACCGTCACGAACCTCGTATTTTACGCGGGTCGGCTTTCCGGTCTCGGGATCGATCAATGCAACATTCGAAACGCTGACCCAGGCTTCCTGCTCAATAATGCCGCCTTCGCGGTTCATCTGCGGAACCGGTTTGCGGTGACGTTTAACGATCATCGCGCCCTCGACCTTGACCTTCGCATTGCGGGCATCCACCGCGATCACCTTTCCGCGATACGGCTGGCGTTTGCCGGCAGCATCATAGCGGTTGAATTCCTTGCCGGCGATGAACACGACCTGGTCGCCGCGTTTTATCTTGCTCCGTACTGTACCAACTTTAACCGTTTTCATCTCTTATATAACCTCCGGCGCGAGGCTCACGATCTTCATGAAATTCTTCTCACGCAGCTCGCGGGCAACGGGACCGAAAACACGTGTTCCGATGGGCGAACCATCATCCTTGATGAGCACCGCGGCGTTTTCGTCAAAGCGAATATACGTTCCGTCCTTGCGGCGAACTTCCTTACGCGTGCGAACGATGACCGCGTTGTAAACCTTACCTTTTTTAGCGGTGCCATCCGGCGAAGCTTCCTTGACCGTGACTTTGATCGTGTCGCCAAGCCGGGCGATCTTGCTGGTGGATCCACCGACCGGCATGATCATTTCGACCCGCTTTGCCCCCGAATTGTCTGCGACCGCTAACGAGGTCTGCATCTGAATCATAACTATTTACTCCGTTCCAAGTTCTTCGAGTTTCCCGAGCATTGCGAGCGTTTCCGGTTTCGTTCCGGGCAGACTCAGCATTCTCTCCAAACTCACAACTTTTACGACTGTGCTTTCTGAATGATCTCGACGACACGCCATCGCTTTCTCGCTGATAGCGGTCTCGTCTCGATGATCTTTACCTTATCGCCGATGTTAGCACCGAGCTCATCGTGAGCCATAAACTTCTTGCGCTTCTTGACGTACTTGCGATAAACCGGATGTTTTACAAGGCGATCTACTCGAACTACAACAGTCTTTGTCATCTTGTCTGATGAGACGATGCCGATCTTTTCAGCACGCTTGTGCACCACGAGGGGCTTTGCTTCAGTTGCTGTCGCGGCCGACGCTGTTTCAGCTTTTGGAGCGGCGGCCTTTTTCTCTTTCTTCGGCTCGGCGACGGCCGGGGCCGCCTCGACGGCTGCCTCGTCGGTGGCCGGTGCGGCTTCGACCGCAGCATCATCCGCAGCAGTTTCTGATGGCACCGCGTCTTCAGCTTTTGCTTCAACGCCAACGTCTTCAGTTGCTTGAGTTTCGCCCGTTTCCACGGCTGTCTCTTCTAGTTCTTCGTTCTTCTTCTTTACCATGTTCTTATCTCAAACTTTGCGTGAGCCTATTTCGCCTCGGCGCCCTTTTTATTGATCAAGGTAAAGACCCTCGCCAACGTCTTCTTTTCGCGGCGAATGTCGTTTATCGTTTCGCCGACACCGAGTGTTTTCCGGAACTTAAGCCGGAAAAGCGACTCTTTCAACGCGTCCGCCTGCTCTTTCAATTCGTCCGCGTTCATTTCGCGAAGCTGTTCAAGCTGTTCTTTTCGTTTCATTTTTAGACTATGCCTCCTTCGAGATCCGCACGGCTAACGAACTTTGTCTTGATCGGCAGCTTTTGAGCGGCAAGGCGAAACGCCTCTTTGGCCAGCTCAAGTTCGACGCCCTGGATCTCATATAGCACGCGGCCCGGTTTAACAACGGCTACCCAGTGATCCGGAGCTCCCTTACCGGAACCCATACGAGTTTCGGCCGGCTTCTTGGTGATCGGTTTGTCCGGGAACATCCGGATCCAGATCTTTCCGCCACGTTTGACGTGACGTGTCATCGCGATACGTGCGGCTTCGATCTGGCGGTCCGTGATCCAACCTGCCTCGAGTGCTTTAAGACCGAAGTCACCAAAGCTGATCTGCTCGCCGCGCGATGCTTTCCCGCGCATACGGCCTTTCATGACCCGTCGGTGCTTGACCTTTTTCGGCATTAACATAACTAAAAATCCTCGTCAGTCGTCGTTTTCCCCTGGTCGATGCTCGTCGTCTGTCGCAATTGTCGTGCGATCGATCGACCACGAACAATTATCTTCGGTCGTCGCGTCGCGGGCGGCGGTCGCCGCGTCCTGCTCCGCGTTCGATCTTGACCTCGTTCATCGGGTCAGTGGTAGTTCCGCGTGCCATTGAGGCATTCGGATCGAGGATCTCGCCGCGGTAGATCCAAACCTTAACTCCAATGATCCCAAATGTCGTCAAAGCCTCGGCAAACCCGTAATCGATATCTGCTCGAAGCGTGTGCAGCGGCAAGCGGCCCTGCAGCGACCACTCGGTTCGGGCGATCTCGGCTCCGTTCAATCGGCCGGCGATCATTACCTTAATACCCTGTGCTCCGAAACGCTGCGACTCTTCCATCGTCTTTTTCATCGCACGGCGAAACATAATTCGTTTCTCGAGCTGCTGAGCGATCTTTTCAGCCTGAAGCTGAGCGTTCAGTTCCGGGTGACGGATCTCTTGGATCGAGATGAGCACTTCGCGGCCGGTCTTTCTCGACAGATCCTCACGCAGCTTTTCGATCTCCGAACCCTTACGGCCGATGATGATCCCCGGACGCGACGTGTAAATAATGATCTTCAAACGGGCTGCGGCACGTTCGATATCGATGTGCGAGACACCGCCGCCGCCAAAGCGGCGTTTTAGATCGCGCTTTAGCTTGAGGTCCTCGGCAAGGTATTCGGCGAATTCATGCTTCGCAAACCAATGCGAGTGCCAATCTTTGTTGTATCCGACTCTGAAGCCGTATGGATGAACTTTCTGTCCCATATTATTGCCTTTCGAGCTCCTCGTTGTTGTCGAGCATCTTTTCGTCCGCGGGCTTTGTCTCGTTAAGAGCCTCGGTGGTCTGCGTGGATATGTTCTTGGCGTCGGCGATCTCAGAGGTATCGCTAGCCGTCTGATCCACAATTGCAGGTTCGGCTGCGGCCGAGTCGGAAGCTCCCACGATATCCTGTGCGGTCGGCTGGACCGGCGACGTAATTAGATCGTCCTGAGCGTTTGCGGTTGCAGCCTCGACCTCTTCGGCCTTCGCCTTCTTAGTCTCGGCCTTTTCAGCCAACGCTTTTTTGACCGTATCTTTGCTGGCGGCCTTTGCCTCAGCCTTAGCAGCCAACTTTTTACCGACGGGCCTCGACGCTAGCGAAGCTTCGATCTTCAGCTGTTTCTCAGATTTGGGTTTGTCAGCGCTCGTAACCTGGATCGTGATGTGGCAATAGTGTCGTTGTTCACGATATGCCCGGCCCTGCGGGGCGGGACGCATACGGCTGCGGTGCTTGTGGGCACCCATATCGATGAAACACAGATTTACCCAGAGATCGTCCGGATCGATCGCGATATTCTGCTGTTCGGCAAGGAACGTTGCATTGGCGATCGCCGAATTAAGGCACTTGGAGATCGGCAGAGCCGCACGCTTGTCCGTGAATTTCAGGATCGACAGCGCCCGCGACACATTCTGCCCGCGGATCAGATCGATCACGAGTCGTGCTTTTCGGGGCGAGCCTTTCAGATGTTTAATTTTTGCTATCGCTTCCATATTCTTAATGGTGGGCATTGAGCGGAATGCGTTTGGCAGTTAATTCAGATATCCGACTGCCGATCGCTGAGCTCCTGCCCGCTTATTTCCTTTTCGCCATCTTCTCCGCTTTCGTTCCCGGATGTCCCTTAAAGACCCGCGTCGGCGAAAACTCACCCAATTTATGTCCAACCATGTTCTCAGTGATGAAAACCGGGATGTGCCGTTTGCCGTTGTGCACGCCGAAGGTCAAGCCGACCATATCCGGCGAGATCGTCGAGCGTCGCGACCAGGTTTTGATCGCCGGCGGTTTCGGTCCGCCCTCGAGTATGCGGCGGAGCGTTCGCTGAACGCTGAGATCGATGAACGGTCCTTTTTTTAATGAACGTGGCATATCTTCTTGAAGGCTAAAGGATAAAGGCGAAAGTCGGAATTACGAACCTGACCTCTGTTTGTACTCTATCCTTTATCCATTCTCCTTTTTCCTCTACTTCCTTCTGCGGTCCTTCACGATCATGTTGGTCGTGCGTTTATTACGCCTGGTCTTGTAGCCGCGTGTCGGCTGTCCCCACGGAGTAACCGGATTACGTCCACCTGACGTCTTGCCCTCACCACCACCATGCGGGTGATCGACAGGGTTCATGGCCACGCCGCGAACCTTGGGACGCCGGCCCATCCATCTTGAACGTCCCGCTTTACCAAGCGAAACATTCTCGTGCTCCGTGTTTCCGACCTGACCAACGGTTGCCATGCAGACGACCGGAACTTTGCGAACCTCGCCAGAGGGCATGCGGAGCTGTGCGTAATCACCTTCTTTCGCGACGATCTGAGCAAATCCACCAGCCGAACGAACCATCTGACCGCCTTTACCCGGACGCAGCTCAATGTTATGGACCGAAGTGCCGAGCGGAATGTTCTTGATCGGCAACGCGTTTCCCGGCAGGATATCTGCCTCTTCGCCGCTGAGGATCATTGTTCCGACGGTCAAACCGAGCGGCGAAATAATATACCGTTTCTCGCCGTCAAGGTACGTGATGAGAGCGATATGTGCCGATCTGTTCGGATCATATTCGATCTGCGAAACCTTTCCCGGAATACCTGACTTATCACGTTTGAAATCGATGATCCGGTAATGGCGTTTGTGGCCTCCGCCGCGGCGCCGGATCGTGATGCGTCCGTCGCTGTTGCGTCCTGAAATTCTTGTCTTTGGCTCGAGCAGTGATTTTTCGGGTACTGCGTTCGGAGTCAATTCATCGCGGGTCAAGTACGTTTGATAACGCCTTGCCGGGGATGTTGGTTTTAATCTCTTGATTCCCATATTTTTCAGTGGTCAGTGGTCTGTGGTCAGATGTCAGTGGTCTTTCTGTCCACTGATCACTGTCCACTGCCGACTGTTATATCGCTTCTGCGTAATCGACCATCGGCTCGCCCTTTTTGAGGGTAACGTATGCCTTCTTAAAGCCCGGGCGGCGGCCTTCGATACGGCCGCGTTTCTTGACCTTTCCGTCATACTGCACGGTGCGGACCGCGGCAACCTTGACGTTGAAGATCTCTTCGATCGCGCCCTTGATCTCTGGCTTGGTCGCTTTCTTGTCAACACGGAAGGTCAAGACCTGACCCTGTTTCCGTGTAGCGTTCTCTTCGGTTGAGTCCTCTTTAAGGATGACGCTCTTTTCCGTCACTACCGGCGACTTTAATATGTCCCAAACTCCAACTTTACTCATTTTCGTCTCCCGTCTCGGCGGTCTCTGTAGCCGGAGCTTCCTCTACTACCGGAGTAGCATCGGCCTCTACCGGTTTGGCCTCGGCCGGAGCAGCCTCGACCTTTTCGGCCTTGGGCTTTGCGGCTTTTTTGGCTTTCGGCTCCGCTGCCTCGACCGCAGGTGCCGGGGCCTCTGCATTGTCGTCAGCAAACTTGCCGCTCTCACGTTTCGGATCGAGAAGTGCGTTGAGTTCTTCAACAGCAGCCTTCGAGATCAAAAGCTTTTCATGATAAATAATGTCGTAGATGTTCAGGCCAAAGCTGTTAGTAACTTTCGTCTTCTGAACGTTTCGTGACGACAGGATCAAATTTTCGTTATCGAGCGAGTCGATAATGAGCATCTTGGCCCTCTTGTTATCCTCGACCATCCCGAGCGTCTCGATCGCTCCAAGGAACACGCTAGTCTTGGGGCTATCAAATTCAAAACCATCGACCACGATCACATTGCCTTCGCGAAGCCTTTCCGAAAGTGCCGATCGCAGAGCTCCGCGACGCATTTTCTTGGGCATCTGATAAGACCAGTCGCGGGGCTGAGGTCCGTGAACGTTACCGCCGCCTTTCCATAACGGCGATCGAAGCGATGCGATACGGGCTCGTCCCGTTCCTTTCTGCTTCCAGAGCTTGCGGCCCGAACCCGAAACGTTTCCGCGGGTCTTCGTAGCCGACGTGCCCTGCCGTCCGTTCGCCTGATAGTTGACGACTGCCGAGTGTATCAGCGATTCGTTAAGCTCGACACCGAATACGGCGTCAGAGAGCATTATTTCGCCCACTTCTTTATTCTTCAAATTGCGAACCTTTACGGTAGGCATAATATTCTCACTCCTAGACTTTCCAGAATCTCCGGACTCGCCAGACTTCCTAAGCCTTCTTTACAACGACCAATCCGCCGTTCGGGCCCGGCACTGCTCCGCGGACCATCAACAGATTGTTATCAATATCGACCTTGGCGACCGTCAAACCCTTAACTGTAATGCGTGCATCGCCCATGTGGCCGGATGAACGCGTACCTTTAATAACACGCGAAGGATAGGCCGACTGGCCGATCGATCCAGGTGCACGCACATTCATCGAACCGTGCGACTCGGGGCCGCGTGAAAAGTTGTGGCGTTTCACCGTTCCGGCAAAGCCACGTCCCTTGGACTTTCCAACCACGTCGATCTTGTCGCCGTCTGCAAAGACGTCAACCTTGATCTGGTCGCCGATCTCGGCTTCCGGAGCGTCGGTCAGTCGAAGTTCCCTAAGCACACGGGTCGGAGGGGTTCCCCCGCCGGTCTTTTCGAAATGTCCGCGAAGCGGTTTCGTCACGTTCTTCAGACGAACTGGCTTTTCTTCCACAAGTCCGAGCTGAACTGCGTTGTAACCGTCTGCTCCGGCTGCCCTTTTCATTTGGACGACAATGCACGGCCCGGCTTTAATAACGGTGACCGGTATGACGGTTCCGTCCTCAGCAAAGAGCTGCGTCATTCCAAGTTTTCTACCAATAATTCCGCTGATCATAACTTTAAGTACCCGAGTTTCCGGAAGATCCGGGAAGTTTAGAAAGAATTCTAACCCCAAAACTTCCCGCAACTATGCAAACTCTTCCGACTAGTTCTTTCCGAACGCCTTGATCTCGACATCAACCCCAGCCGGCAGATCCAATTTCATCAACGCATCCACCGTTTCGGCGGTAGGGTCGAGAATATCCATCAAACGCTTGTGCGTTCTGATCTCAAACTGCTCCCGCGACTTTTTGTCGACGTGGGGCGACCTGAGGACCGTCCATTTGTTTTTGATGGTCGGTAGCGGTATGGGACCTGCGATCCGTGCTCCTGTCCTCTTAGCCGTTTCAACGATCTCAGCGGTGGACTGGTCCAGCACACGGTGATCGTAGGCCTTTAACTTGATGCGAATCTTTTCGTTAATCATAATCTCTCGCTCGTCGGCCAAATACTATTCCACGATCTCCGAAACGGTTCCGGCTCCGACTGTGCGGCCGCCTTC
>JBDTZO010000040.1:0-16802 GCA_040005135.1 Acidobacteriota bacterium
ATGTGCTATAACACGCATATAGACGAAAATTGGGGGTATATACTACTCAATGGCGAGGCGTAGCCGTTCCCACCTGGATGAGACCGGAAAGAGAAATAGAATGAAAAGACTTGGTCCCGCAAATCGGGATGACATTATTAAGAATCACCTTTTGGCCGCTTTGCCATCGGACGTTGTGGAACGTATCAGCGAACGAATGGAGCTTGTTTCACTGGCTCTCGACGATGTGCTGTATGAATCGGGCGACCTGATGACACACATCTACTTTCCCACGACGGCGATCGTTTCTTTATTATATGTAATGCAAAATGGCGGAACGGCAGAGATCGGGATCGCGGGAAACAACGGGCTCGTCGGGATCGCGTTGTTCATGGGCGGCGGCACAACATCCAGTAGGGCGATCGCTCAGAGCGCCGGCCAATGCGTCCGAATGTCCGGCAAGGATCTTCGCACGGAATTCAAAATGGGCGGATTGTTTCAGGATATCCTGCTTCGCTACACACAGGCGCTAATGACACAGATATCGCAAACGGCCGTATGCAACCGATTGCATTCGATCGAACAGCAGCTGTGCCGCTGGCTGCTGATCAATCACGACCAGCTTCCCGCCGACAAGCTCGTCATGACGCACGAGCTCATCGCAAATATGCTTGGCGTCCGCCGCGAGGGAGTGACACAGGCAGCGGGCCATCTTCAGGATATGGGACTTATAAAGTACTCTCGGGGCACCGTAAACATCCTCGATCGCAAGGGCCTCGAGGCGACCTGTTGTGAGTGTTATCAAGTGGTTTCGAACGAGTATGACCGTCTTTTGGGCGAATATATCCGCGTAAACAAGCATTAACCAGCTTTGTGCGGTATCCAACGGACAGCCCTTAATGCCGCGTGCTATTGTTGAGGCAGTTAATTGATAATCTGACCGTCATCGAGAAAAGTTAGGCGAACTTCTTTTTGTGCCGTTTATGTTTTCACGGCCCAATAGGAGATCTCCATTACAGAAACCACAGATTTAAAATATTCACATCTATCTAACCATATTCTTTCATCCCTTTCGGCGGACGACCTTCGTCGGCTGACTAAACGTCTCACACCATTCGAATTGCGATTCGGAGAAATTATCTACGAGGCAGGCGATGACATCAACACTGTCTACTTTCCGAAAATTGGCCTAGTCTCGCTCTTAGCGACTCTCGATGGTGAATCCGTGCTCGAGGTCGGTGTCGTCAGCAGCGAAGGCCTCGTCGGCCTTTCCGTTTTCCTCGGTTCGACACGTTCTCGAAATCGGGCGCTCGTACAAGGCGAAGGATCGGCATTGTCCATGACGACCGCGGACCTCTTGAAAGAATGTCAGCGGTCGCCGCAGCTATCGGAATCGCTCCGCGAATACGCCCAGAAATTACTCGGCCAGGTTTCGCAGTCGGCGATCTGTTACCGCTTTCACAACATAAATAAAAGGTTGGCACGCTGGCTTTTGACCAGTGCAGATTGCATGCAGTCGGACAAGTTCCGGCTTACACAGGAATTTCTCTCACACATGCTCGGCGTTCGCCGCGAGGCGGTCAACACCGCGGCACGTCGAATGCAGGATGACGGCGTGATCAATTATAGCCGCGGCAGGATCGCTCTCCTCGACCGTCCCCGGCTCGAGGCAGCCGCCTGCGAATGCTATTCAATAATCAAAGAGGATCTAGGTAATTAAAGGCCTTTTGCTTGTCCGTGGGTTCGGGGTTTATCATTTGCGTTATGAAGATCCTGGTCACCGGCGGCAGCGGCTATCTCGGAAAGCAAGTGACGGCATTTTTGGGCGCGGACGACTTTTCGCGGCGGAGTGGGCACGACATGCTCGACGAGGCCGACGCCGAGATGGTCCGCGATTACGATCTCGTTGTTCACTTGGCGGCCGATCTCGATAAGCGGCACGAGTCCGCAAACCGCGTTTTCCGTTCCAATGTCGACGGCACGGTCAATCTTCTTCGAGCGATGCGCGAGGACGCTGCCTTCGTCTTTGCATCGACCAAGGACGTCTACGGCCGGTTCGCTGATAATTTTGCCGAGGTTGACGAATCTTGCCCGACGCTCTACTCAGGCCAGTCGCCTCTCGAATGGTCCAAGCTGATCGCCGAACGCTATGTCGAATATTATGCGCACGAGCGGCGGTTTCGCGCATGCATCTTTCGGCTGTCGACAGTTTACGGCCCTGATTCCGAAGGAAATACGCCGGGATTTGTCGGAGCTTATGCTGACGCGGTAAACACCGGCGAACCGATCCGTCTTCCCGGCGGCGGTGGCCCTCGCCGAGATCTGCTGCACGTCGATGACCTTTCACGAGCGTGCAGTGCCTTCGCCGATTCGGTCATCAGACATGGACTGTATAATCTCGGCGGCGGCCGAAAAAACTCAACAACACTACGGGATCTCGTAAAAACCATAGAAGAGGTTTCGGGGCTGCAGGCCGTCGTTGATGATTCCAAGCCTCTGCCCGCTCCGATCCCTCTAAACTACGTTTCCGACCTTACGCGGGTTCGCCAGGAACTCGATTGGGAGCCCGAAACCGATATCGCCGCGGGACTCGCAACCCTTTTTAATAAATGAAGATCCTCGTCCGCGGGACAAACTGGATCGGCGACGCGGTGATGACCGTACCCGCATTGACGGAACTCCGCCGAGCGTTTCCCGATGCCCACATCACGCTCCACACGAGAGCCGCGGCGGCCCAGGTGTTCGAAGATGCCGATTTCGTCGATGAGATCCTGATCATTGGACCCGAGAACTCAAAACTCGGCAGCATACTTTCCCAGTCACGCATCGTCAGACGCCATAGATTCGGCCTTGGGATCTTGCTCACGAACTCTGTCGAAGCAGCCGCGGTCCAGCGGTTGGGTTCCGTGCCCATTCGGTTCGGTTACGCAACGCAGAGCCGCAGCCCGCTGCTGACGCACGCCGTTCCGGTGCCTCAGTGGAAGGACGAGCGGCACGAGGTCTTTTATTACCTGGATCTGATCGAGTCGGTGAAAACGTGGTACGGCATGATCACGGGACCAGCCTCTGGCGAACCAATGCCGGCACTTAAAGTGTCCGGACCAAGGCGTGAGCGGGCGGCCGCGTTGCTTCGAGATCACGGGATCAACAGCGGGAGACCGATCGTTGCTCTCGGTGTCGGAAGCACCAATTCGCGTGCAAAACGCTGGCCTGCAGAACGTTATGCAATGCTCGCGGATCGTTTGGCCGCCGATCTTGAGGCAGATATCGTGTTGGTGGGTTCTGAGGGCGACAAACCGGTTTCAGAAGAGGTCGTTGGCCTTGCGACGGCTCAAATCGTCGACCTTTGCGGCCTCACATCCGTCTCCGAGGCGGCTGCCCTGCTAGCCGATGTCGACCTGCTGATCTCGAACGATATGGGCCTCGCACACCTCGCTCCGGCGATCGGAACGCCGACGATCGTTATATTCGGCCCGACAAATGAAGTTACGACTCGACCATTTTCAGACAATGCTGAGATAATCAGGAAGCCGGTCGAATGTTCGCCGTGTATGCTGCGCGATTGTCCGATCGACCATCGCTGCATGACGCACGTTTCTGTCGAAGACGTATTGGCACGGGCGAGCCACAAACTACGATCGCAATGAGCATGGAAAATAGTAAAAGACCGGCGATCTTCGTCGACCGAGACGGCACGCTGATCCGCGAGGTAGATCATTTGTCGGACATCGGCGAACTGAGTATTTTCCCGTTTACAGCAACGGCACTCGATCTGTTGCGGGCCGCCGGATACATGATAGTCGTCGTTACGAATCAATCCGGGATCGGACGCGGTTACTTCGACGAACCGTCGATGCACCTCATTCACGACCAGATCAAGTCCGAACTCGGAGAGCGAATTGACGGATTCTATTTCTGCCCGCATTTACCTGATGCCGGCTGTCGCTGCCGAAAGCCGAGTTTGGGTATGATCGAAGCCGCGTGCCTCGACCTCGGAATAGATCTGGATGGTTCGTGGATGATCGGCGACAAAAGGATCGACGTTGAGACCGGATATAACGCCGGTATCGCGACCGCGATGGTCCTGACCGGATACGGAGCGGGCGACCTGGGCAGCCTCGAGCGCAAGCCTGACATAATCGCAGAAAATCTGCTGGCGGCCGCCGAGATGATCGTAAACGGCAGCTAGCTATCTTCCGAAATCGTCTTCGTACCTGATTATGTCGTCCTCGCCAAAATAATCGCCGGTCTGTACCTCGACGAAAACAAGAGTTTCGTTGTCATCAGGATTCTCGACGCGATGAGCGTCGCCGACGCCGATATCGATCGCCTCGCCCGGCCGGACTAGAATTTCCCTGCCATTTAGTGTTACTTTAGCAATGCCGGACACGACGTACCAATGCTCGGCCCGGCGTTTATGGCTCTGATAACTCAGCCGTTTTCCTGGTAAGACCTCAATCCTCTTTACTTTATAGTTATCCGCACCATCGAGCACCGTAAAGCTCCCCCAAGGGCGGCGGTCAAAGACTGGCGAATTTTCCAAAGGCGTATTCGGATCCATATATCATTGCAATAGAGTATGTCCAGTTTAGCCGAAAACGTTTCGACGGTAAATTCGAAAATGTCGCAGCGTGTTCTCACGCTCATCATCGGCCGGCTGTTAGTGATCTTTCTGCTGCTGGTCTCGAGTTGGGTCTGGCAGAGCGGTCACCTGCAGCTATCTTTCGACAGTTTCCCTCAAGGCCTGTTCCTCGTTTTCCTGATCTCTGTCGGATTAACGATCGTTTATTTTTTCTTATTGCGGCTAAGCTCTAATGTCGCCTGGCAGATCCGCGTCCAGTTTTTACTCGACGCGCTTTTGATCACATGGCTCGTTTGGCGAACGGGCGACCTCTCATCGCCTTACATCACGCTCTATATCGTTTTGATAAGCGTCTCGAGCTTTTTCCTGAGGCCGCTCTCGACGTTATTGATGGCGGCGACCTGCGTCCTGATGTTTGTCGGTCTGGTAGCTCTCACTTCGGGCTCGATCATAGAAATGTCGGGCCCAGTGCAGGAATTTCGCAAAGCCGTGCAGATCGTGAGCTTTCACGTCGTGGCTTTCCTCGTAGTTGGAATTCTAGCTTCGAGGCTCTCCGACCGGCGTTCATCAGGAACCCAGCTCGAAGAGGCGACGAAAACGCTTGCCAGCCTTCGCGTGCTGCACGAGCGAATTATCGAATCGATCCGCTCCGGGCTTATCACGACCGATCTCGAGGGTACTGTTTTTACATTCAACGCCGCCGCCGCCGAGATCACGGGCCACTCCGCCGATTCGATCCGGGGCCGCTCGATCTACTCACTTTTCGGCGACATTCGCAACGCGATCGAGATATCGCTGAACGCGGTGATGGCGGGCGAGCAGCCGCCCCGTTTCGAGGCCGATCTGCAGACGCCGGACGGTTTCGCCGTCAGGATCGGCTATGGCGTCACGCAATTGTTTTCGCAATTTAACGAGGCGACCGGCCTGATCATCACATTTCAGGATCTGACCGAGATCCGTTCGATGGAGGAAAGCGTTCGGCGAAAGGATCGTCTTGCAGCGGTCGGCCGCGTCGCCGCGGGCCTGGCTCACGAGATCCGTAATCCGCTCGGAGCGATGCGAGGAGCGATCCAGGTGCTCGAGTCGAGCACGCCAAAGGGCTCGGTCCATGCAGAGCTGATGGACATCATTCTCAAGGAATCCGACCGGCTGAACAGTATCATTACAAACTTTCTCAGCTACGCCCGCCCGCCGGCCAGCGATTTTATGGAGACCGACGTTTCCGAAGCCATCCGCGAGACTTTCAAGTTGCTAAAACACAGTCCGGACATTACAGCTGGACATCACCTAGTCGACGATTCGGGGGCGGCGCCCATGATCATTGCCGCCGACACGTCGCAGCTCAAGCAGATCTTTTGGAACCTGGCCCGCAACGCGATCCAGGCGATGCCCGACGGCGGGACGCTGCGGGTCGCGCTCGAATCAATTCCAAATAACAGAGTGCGGATCACATTCGCTGATACCGGAAAAGGCATGAGCGCGGCTCAGGTCGAGCAGCTGTTCGAACCGTTCTCGACGTCCACCTCCGGCGGGACGGGCCTCGGCCTCTCGATCGTGTACCAAATCGTTCGCGACCATAATGGAGTCATCAACGTCCGGAGCCGCGAGGGCAAGGGCACGACGATCACGATCGAACTTCCAAAGGAAAACCGTCACGCGATGGCCCAAAACAACAATGCCGATCCCGCCGTGGGCGTCGAGTCCCAGCTCAATCGGTATCTCAAGGTCCAGCAGAGCGATTCGGAAGTTTCTTCTTGAACTCCGGGCACCTAATGCGTGAAAATGATTATGGCGAATCGATCCTCTCCGGGCCATCCCGATAACCTTTAGATCAAATTCAAAATTTAATGGCAAACGTACTGATCGTCGATGATGAACAAAGCTTCCGACAAGTGCTAAGAATTGTCTTCGAGGGCGACGGGCATACTGTCCGCACGGCGATGAACGGCCGCGAAGCTCTCGCTCTCATACATAGCGAGCCCGCCGACGTCATTATTTCAGATGTTCGGATGCCTGACATGGACGGCATCCAATTGCTCCGGGCCGTCCGCGAAGCCCAGCCGGACCTCGGGGTCGTTCTCATGACCGCATATGCGTCGGTTGAAACTGCCCGTGAGGCGTTCAAGCTCGGGGCTGATGATTTTATTCAAAAACCGTTCGATATTGAAGAGTTAAAGCTGATCGTCCGAAAGACGCTCGAAAAGAAAGCTTTGATCGACGAGAACCGCGCCTTTAAGCGGGCACAGCACGAACGCGGCAGCGTTAAGAACATTGTCGGATCGTCCGCCAAAATGAACGCGATCTTTCAGATGATCGAGACCGTCGCTGAGGTCCAGTCGACGGTCCTGATCACCGGCGAGAGCGGCACCGGTAAAGAACTGGTCGCACGCGCGATCCACGACATGAGCCAGCGGGCCGAGAAACCGTTTATCTCGATAAATTGCGGCGCGTTTACCGAGACTCTGCTTGAGTCAGAGCTGTTCGGCTATATAAAAGGATCGTTTACCGGAGCAACCGCAAATCGCAAGGGCCTGTTTGAGGCGGCACATAAGGGCACGATCTTTCTCGACGAGATCGGCGAGATGTCGACCGCAATGCAGGTCAAGCTGCTCCGCGTGCTGCAGGAACGCCGCGTTCGCCCCGTCGGTGCTCATGACGAACTGCCAGTCGACGCCCGCGTCATCGCGGCCACTAACCGCGACCTCCGGCAAATGGCGGACGACGGGACGTTTCGCGAGGACCTTTTTTACAGAATATCGGTCATTCCTATTCACCTGCCGCCGCTTCGCGACCGTCGTGACGATATACCGGACCTCATCGCTCACTTTATCAAGAAATTCTGCGATCAGACCGGACGCACCGTCGGTATTTCGCCAAAGGCAATGACGCTGCTTGAAAATTACGCGTGGCATGGCAACGTCCGCGAACTCGAGCACACGATCGAACGCGCTGTTGCTCTCGAACGGCATGACGAGATCCAGCCCGAACTTTTACCCGACAACATCACAAATTACAATCCCGAGCGTATTCGATCGGAATTTGACCTGCCTGACAACGGCATCGATCTGACAAGCCACCTCGACAACCTCGAAAAGACCTACGTGGTCGAAGCCCTCCGCAAAAGCGGCGGCAATCAGACAAAGGCCGCTGAACTCTTGCAGATGCAGGTGCGTTCGCTCCGCCATTTGCTCGACAAGCACAGCATCCGCTCGCTGTCGGCCCAGATGCGCAGCTCGGAATAGCCGGCTGTCGGCCGTTGATCGCTGAAAAAGCCGCTTTTCGGCTGCAAATGCTCCCAGATTGACACTAATTGTCATCCGCCGGTTGCCAAAAACTGTTATCTGTCATCCAATGGCACACTGATCCAGCCCGCACCCTTCTCTTAGTTCACACCCTAATCTATTGCAAACATTGATGTTATGCCTCCGCCATCAATGACATTTCCGAATGGCACGGCAGTTGTATTAACAGCAGTGCCTGGGAAAGGTACAAAAGATTTCTAAAAAACTTCAGGAGACTGTGAACTACAAAATGAAAAATCAGAAAGGTTTCTCGCTTATCGAACTTCTTATCGTCGTTGTGATCATCGGCATCATCGCCGCTATCGCTATCCCCAACCTGCTCGCCGCCCGTCGTTCCGCTAACGAAGGTTCAGCAGTTTCAGCAATGCGTACCCTCCACGGTGCCCAGATGACCTACGGTGCAACTCAGGGTGCCGGCCAATATGCCGGTGCAGCTGCAAATGGTCTCACGGGACTGGCCTCGCTCAATGGAGCAGGCATGGTCGATGCAACACTTGGAAGCGGAGCAAAGAGTGGATACAATTTCACCGGCGGTGTAATTGCCGGCACGACTTCGACTCCCGCACAGTTTTGGTTCTCGAGTGCTCCGCAGACAGCTACGGGTGTAACACAGACGGGAACACGCAAGTTTGGTATCAGCACGGACGGCGTGATATTTTTCAACGCGACGCAGGGTGCAACGCTGTCGACACAGTTTGCCGACATTACAGCGATCCAGGCTTCGTCCAACACTGTACTGGGCAACTAGTATTAACTTAAAACCCCGAGACATTTAAGATGTCTGATCAGAACTTTTTCAAAGGCCGGGTCGTTCGATCCGGCCTTTTTTCTCCGACCTGTCGCGGCGCGAGGGCATAAAGAGATCTCTAAGACTTCAGGAGACTGTGAACTACAAAATGAAAAATCAGAAAGGTTTCTCGCTTATCGAACTTCTTATCGTCGTTGTGATCATCGGCATCATCGCCGCTATCGCTATCCCCAACCTGCTCGCCGCCCGTCGTTCCGCTAACGAAGGTTCAGCAGTTTCAGCAATGCGTACCCTCCACGGTGCCCAGATGACCTACGGTGCAACTCAGGGTGCCGGCCAATATGCCGGTGCAGCTGCAAATGGTCTCACGGGACTGGCCTCGCTCAATGGAGCAGGCATGGTCGATGCAACACTTGGAAGCGGAGCAAAGAGTGGATACAATTTCACCGGCGGTGTAATTGCCGGCACGACTTCGACTCCCGCACAGTTTTGGTTCTCGAGTGCTCCGCAGACAGCTACGGGTGTAACACAGACGGGAACACGCAAGTTTGGTATCAGCACGGACGGCGTGATATTTTTCAACGCGACGCAGGGTGCCACATTGGCAACCCAGTTCGCGAACATTACAGCGATCCAGGCTTCAGCGAATACAGTGCTCGGCAATTAGTATTAGACCGATCGTCTGTACTTAAGGAGCCGGACATTTCCGGCTCCTCTTTTTTTTGTCAACTTCTTTATGTATGTTGAATAAAAGCTGCGACACGGGAAATCATCCCCAAGGCGACCAATCCCGCGAAGGATTGCCCTCTATTTCGATATGGATCTTCGTTTTGGGCCTGATAACCGTTTTGCTAGTACCTATCATTCGCGTGTGGACACAAGTGGACACATACATCCACCCGTGGCGACCCGAACTTGCCGCGTCCCTCTTCCTATCATCATTTTTGGTTTGGGCAATATTCAGTCGCGAATTTAAAACTTTCGTTGGTCGGATCTCGCTCCCTGAATTCCAGACGATATTATTGCCTCTCGGGGGCTTTCTCTTGTGCGGATCGATCTCGATCTTATGGGCCGGCTCCGAAATGTCCGTCCTGCATCATTCCGGCGTTTGGGTCTGCTATATTCTCTTCTACGTCTTTGCTCGGTATTTCACCGACCCCACGCGAGGAACGTCAGACTTTGTCATTTTGGGGATCGCGATCTTTCTCTGGTTGATCTGCCTCCCGCCCGTAATCGAATATTATTCCCAATTAGCGATCGGCCAATCTCCTGAGCTAGGAGCCCGGTATTCGAAATACACAGAACTCGCAAATACCGCGGTGCCGCTGGTTGCAGCTTGGTATTTTCGCCTTTCGGGGAAAAAGGCGTTTTTCGCAATAGTAACACTCGTGCTGATGTCCTTTTTTTCGGTTTCTACCAAGAGCCGCTCTGGGATCATTCTTTTCCAAATCGGAATACTCTGTTCCGGGGTTGCGGCCTTCGCCTTTTCCAGCCTGCGAACGTATAGAAAAAAGGCTCTTATTTTAGTCGGTACGATATTACTTGTAACGCTGTTTAGTAATGTCGCTCTTTTTGTCTTCGCCGTAGCCGTGCCAGTGATCGAACGTGTCCAAGACCCGTTGATGGGTGACAGCAATCGGCTGCGTGTTCTCTTTTTGCACGTATCAAAAGAGATGTTTGCACATCGACCTCTCGCGGGCGTCGGCGCAGACAACTTCGGACAGGAATACACGCGTTTCCAGGCCTTGCTAGCCGCAAAAGATCCCCGTTATCCTGACCTGCAACTTACAGAGGACCGGATGCCCGAACGCGCTCACAACGAGTTTGCACAGATCGGCGCTGAGCTCGGAATTGTTGGTTTGACAGTTTTCGCTATCTTTTTGGTTGGGATCGCATTTTGGGGCATCAGATGTTTGCTTCAACGGGACGCGACTATCTACCAAGTGACTGCATTCATCGGGATCGGAGTTTTCTTGCTGAGCTCATGCGTAACATCGTATTCGTTCCGGACTCTTCAGAACGGGTTTATGTTTTTCCTCGTTCTGGCCGTGGCGGTCGGCCATTCTATTCGACCGGACGAACTCGCCCAAGTTGCCGAATCCAAGCCGGCCCGATGGTATAAGATATCTCTCGCCCTCGGACTTATTGGCTGTGCGATGCTAGCGACGCTTTCGGTCGTTCGAGTTATTGCCGTTAAAGAAATAATTGAAGCCGGAACCCAGCCGGATATAGCGAGTTCGGAAGTGCTTTTTGCGAAAGCTGAAGCGACCGATCCCGAGAACGCAACGATACAAGCGGTTATTGGAAGGAGCCTAGTTTTGAACAACCAACCGAACGATGCTATTCCCCACCTTCGTCAAACAATTGAACTCGGTCGGGCATTGACGGCCGATTACTCATATCTCGCCACGGCGCAAATTCTTGCCGGACAAAAGTGCGAAGCGATCGCAACGCTCGAAGAAGGCCTTCGAGTCTATCCGTTGAGTGTTTTTCTTCACACGCGAGTTGGCGCGCTTCAGAACGAGTGCGGCTTTCCGGAAGAGTCGGAAGCTCACTTCAAACGGGCGAGCGAGATCGATCCGGCTCAAGCTCAGACGTGGCGCTACTTTGCCGAGTCTGGCGGACGGATCGCGTCGGAAAAAGCTTATCAGCTCAATTTGCCAGTCGTGATGGACCTCAAGCCGAATTCCGCAATATATGCGATGAAGGACGATCGCGAACTGCGGTTCCCTGGCGAAAAATTGGTTCTACCGCAGTAGAAGCGATAGATAGAGATTTATCGTGTCACCAAGTCACCGGCCCGCATCGAGCAGGTATCAAACAATATTTATACTTGTTTGGCGGTAATCAATCGATTTGATTATAATAAGCTCGCCCTGCTCGTATGACTCCGACCCAAAGTACACTAATTCAGCGTTTGGCTGCGATCGCCAGGAATGCGTTCCGCGAGGCGGTGCGCGATCGGATCCTTTATAATTTGATCCTTTTCGTGCTCATCATCACGGCGAGTGCGATATTTCTTGGCGAACTGACGGCCGGGCAAGAGGCGCGGGTGATCGTGAATCTCGGGCTCAGTGCAATTCTGCTTTTCGGGGCGTTCATATCGATCTTCGTCGGTGTCAGCCTTGTCTGGAAAGAGATCGAGAAAAAGACGGTTTATTCGATATTTTCTAAGCCGATCGGCCGCGGCGAATTCATCATCGGCAAATATCTGGGCCTCTGCCTGACGCTGCTGGTCAACGTGCTCGTCATGGGCGCCGGCGTCTCGCTCGCGTTGATGTATGTCGGCGGTGGGTCGCTTGTCGGCCGCATTTGGGGAGCGATACTGCTTATTTTCCTCGAGCTCACGATCCTGACCGGTGTGGCGATAATGTTCTCGTCTTTTTCCACGCCCGCGCTGTCAGCTTTGCTCACGTTCTTTGTTTTTTTGATCGGGCATTTCAGCTCGTCGCTGCTCGATCTGGCAACCGGCCTCGGGTCCAGGGGTGCGATCTGGCTGTTTACGGCGATCTATTATTTGCTGCCCAATCTCTCGAATTTCAGCTTTATCGCCAACACGGCTAATGGACAGGTCCCGCCGGCCGCGATGCTTGGCGGAGCGGTTCTATATGCCCTCGTTTACGACATCGTCCTAATGACGATAACCGTGATGATATTCAGCCGCCGAAATTTTAAGTAGATGCCTCTCAGCCTTCTCAGATCGGTCGTCCTGCCGTTGGTGATAATCGTCGCCGGCTTAGCGGTGGTCGCCTCGCTGAGCGGATATATCGAGCGGGTCCGTCCCGCGATGCCCGCCGATTACGAGGACAGCGACCTATCGATGAACGGCTCGCGGCTCAAAGGGTTCGCACTCGGCTCAGAGGGCCTAATCGCCGACTGGTATTGGATGCGTGCTCTGCAGTACATCGGCGGCAAGATCGTGCGGGCACCCGACGAGACCATCAACATCGACGATCTGCGAAATCTCAATCCGCGCCTGCTTTACCCGCTGCTCGACAATGCCACGGACCTCGACCCGCATTTTATAGCCGTATACAGTTACGGTGCGATCGTGATGCCCGCGATCGATCCGCAAAAAGCGATCGCGATCACGCAAAAGGGCATAGACAATAATCCAAACGAATGGCGGCTCTATCAATATCTCGGTTATATCTATTGGAAGCTCAAGATGTATAACAAGGCTGCCGATGTCTATGAGCGAGGTTCCGAAGTGCCGGGAGCGGCTCCGTTCATGCGTTTGATGGCCGCGTCGATGAAAAACGAGGGCGGCAGCCGAAGCACGGCTCGCGATATATACGCCGAAATGCTCAGGTCCGAAGATCCGCAGATCAAGCTGACGGCCCAGCGTCGAATCGCCGAGCTCGATTCGTTTGATGAGCAAGAGGCGATCGACAAGGCGTTGGCGGAATTTCAGGATCAGTCGGGACGATGTCCGAACAGCTTTGCCGAAATTATGCCGACGCTGATGCACGTCAAGCTGCCTGCGGGCAATGAATTTCAGGTCGACAGTGCCAACCGCCTCGTCGACCCGACGAGCGCCCCTTACTTGCTCGACAAAGAAACTTGCCGCAGCAAGGTCGACCGCGAACACTCCGGCCTGCCGTTGAGATAGATATGGAATTTGCTGTAGAGATCAAAAACTTGTCAAAGGATTACGAGACCGGATTTTGGCGCAAAAAACATGTGCGTGCTCTCGATGATCTGACGCTCAACGTCGCTGCGGGACAGATCTTCGGCTTCCTCGGCGGCAACGGTGCGGGTAAGACGACGACGATCAAGACGTTGATGCGGCTGCAGTTCCCGACCGCGGGCTCGGCTAGGATACTCGGGCATGACATCGCCGACGTCGCGATGCACGCCCGCATCGGCTATTGCCCCGAGAACCCGTATTTTTATGATTACCTGACGGCACGCGAGTTGATGGAGTATTTTGGCGAGCTTTTTGGCTACGATGCCGCCACGCGTAAGTCGAAATGCGGCGACCTGCTGACCGCCGTCGGCCTTCAGGAAAAAGACTGGAAACGACAGCTGCGTAAATTTTCAAAAGGGATGCTCCAGCGCGTCGGCTTGGCCCAATCGCTGATCAACGATCCAGAGATCGTCTTTCTCGACGAACCCATGTCGGGCCTCGATCCCGTCGGCCGACGCGAGATACGCGAGCTAATCGCCGGGCTTCGCGACAAGGGTACGACCGTATTCATGTCGACGCACATCCTCTCCGACATCGAGGCTCTCTGCGATGAGGTCGCGATCCTTCGCAACGGCAGGCTCGCCGCCAGCGGCAACCTGCAGGAGCTCCTCGCGGCCAGCGGCGAAGGCCGTGCGCTTGAGATAAATGTGCATGGCGTCTCGGCCGATGCGATCCGCGAACAAGTCGAATTCATCGCCGAAGCGACGATCGCCGCCAAGCCGTCAGGGGCCAGCATTCGCATCGTCGACGAAACCGACCTCGCCGCCGTGCTCGAGATCACCCGCAAAGCGGGCGGCCGACTAACATCGGTTCAGCCCGTTAAACAATCCCTCGAAGAGCTTTTCGTTAGAGAAACCGATCAGAAATGACGTTTAAGGCTCGGTCCTTGTGTCAATTCGTCTTGGCAGGCTTTGTTTTTACCTGAGGCGTTGGTGATATGGATCGGGCGGTCGCCGTTTTACGTGATGATTGGACTGTAAAATAAGGGTCGAACATGGCTAGCTGGTAGGTACATTCAATGCCGGCGAGTTTTTCCTGGGCGACGGGCTCGTCTTCGGAATTGCACGGAAAAAGGGATGAGATCTCGACGAATAGAACGAAGCGGCTTGTCCCGTGGCGAACTCCGGCTGACAGGCCTAATGCAGAGTACATTTAAGCTCGGTGACGTATTTTTTCAGGATGGCGTCGATCTGTCTGTTTATATCGTAAGATTCCTTGTGGTTCTTTAGGTGCTGCTCGTCGAGACGGATGAGTTCGGCGTTGCCGCTTTTTGTATCGTCAACCAGATCTGAAAAACGCGTGCGCTGTCTCGCAAGTTGGGCGACACGGAAAGAGCCGATCAGCTCGTTGAGCGAGTCACATTTGGTCGTCGAGGCGGTGGCCATCTCTTTTTGAAACAACGTCAATCTGGCGGCAAATGTCTCGAAAGTGGTCTGGGCAAGCCGATCGCGTCCTTCCGAAAGGGTCGCGGTGAACTTTCGGTTTCCATTGACCGCACCGACGAAATAGTCTCGCGCCGTTTGATTGGCAGGGTCGAGATCGACCGCTTTTTGGAGATCATCTATCGCCTGTTCGTATTTGCCCAGACTGAACGAGGCAGCCCCGTGCTCGACATATCCATCTGCAAACGTCGGCGCCATCTGGATTACCTGGGCCGAGTCGTCCAACATCTCGGGATATTTTTTCATCGATTCGTTGCAGAGGCTGCGAAGATAATATGGCCTCGCGTAGTGCGGCCGCAGCTTGATCGCCTGCGTTTCGTCGGCGATGCATCCGGGGAGATCATTTGATCTTCCTTTTATGCCTCCTCGGGTCGCATACGCCTCGAAGTTTTCAGGATCCAGTGAGAGAGCAATGTTTACATCCGTTAATGCGAGATCCAATTTATCCGTCGTTGTGTAGATGGCCGCACGCGAGGCGTAAGCCGGGGCAAATGTCGGATCTGACAATATCACCGAGTTCAGCAATTTAAGAGCGGCATCTAACTGCCCTTCGTTGATCAGGGCTTGGGCCTTGTCAGCGGTCTGACGAGAGACCGGATCATTAACGGCAGCCTTGACCTTTGCAGTTCCAGGCACGGGAGTTGAGGCAGGTGTAACCTGCCCCGACGCACTCGAGCTGCAACACAACGCGGCAAAAGCGAGAAGCAGAAACAGCTTGGGATAATTGAAAACTTTCATTTTTATTGAGTAATTGGAACAAGTTGATATTCGTGAATACAGATCGGACAGGCGTCGTGCTCAGCGACACGCGAAAACCTGAACTACATATCGCGGGTTATTCAGCCTTGATCGCCGTCACCTTCCAGCGGATGTTCGCACGATCGTCTTTTTGCGTAAAACCATCGAGCGTCAGGGTGATAGGGATCGATTCGCCGGCCGGCAGCGAAGGATGCTGGATGGGGACGACGACGATGTTTTTGTCGCGGATGACCTCGTTCTTTTGCGTGATGATGGCGACATTTACTTCGAGGGCCGTGACGTTACGCGTCCCTTTGTTTCGGACGTTGCCCTTGATATACATCGAGATCGTCCCGAGGCCGGTCGGCGATTCGACGGTGTTATCGTTGTCCGTCGCGATCAGGATGTCCTTGTTAATTGCGTCAAATTCGGGCGAACCCGCCCGCGACGCGCCGACGAGCAGGTTGGCGGTCTGTTCTTCCATCGGCGGACGGAATGACAAAGCGTAAAATGCGATCGCGATCACGGCTAACCCAACGAGCACACCGACGATGAACACGGGGTTGATGCCCCGTTTCTTTTCCTTTGGCTTGAATATCTCGTCCATAGATCGATTTTACAGCAAAAACTATCGAGGAACCGCGCAGATCAGCGATAAATATACCGTCTGGCTATCGATTAGACACCGTTTTCGCCAAATTGTTCCGATAGGTTATCATTTTATGCACAGGACATGGCCCCTTCAAAAGCTAAGTTGCAGCCGCTGCCGGCGTATGTCGAAGCCGTTTTGCCGGTGCCGCTTCGCCGCTCGTTCACATATCGTGTCCCGGCCGAGCTGCGCGGCGAGATCAAGCTCGGCGCCCGGATGAAAGTGCCTTTCGGCAAGCGGACCATCACCGGCTACGCGGTCAAACTTCACCCCGAACTGCCCGCAGACATCGAGTTTGACAAGGCAAAGATCAAGGACATTATCGAGGTGACCGACGCCGAGCCTCTGATCACGCCCGAGATCCTAAAGCTGACGCAGTGGACCGCCGATTACTATGCCTCATTTTGGGGCGAAATGCTCAAAGCCGCCCTCCCCGCCGGTATCAACACCGAAAGAGTAAAACCGAAACGCCGAAAAGCCGTCCGCCTCCTACGGAGCGAGGACACACCTGTCCTCATGAGTGCGGAGCACGAAAACGAAGCCGACAAATATTCAACAGAATCGACGCCGGACTCAAGTTTCGCCGGAGGACCCGGCGATGTGGACAGGAGTGTCCACGCTCCGGTCCGCACTCCGTCGGATCGTATCATCCAACTTCTCAAGGCGAACGGC
>JBDTZO010000156.1:0-4921 GCA_040005135.1 Acidobacteriota bacterium
GACATGGACGGCACGCTCGTCGACAACATGCACGCTCACGCCGCGGCGTGGGGTAAGCTGCTTGCCGAGAACGGCATGGAGATGGACCTTGACAGATTCCTGTTCAAGACGGCTGGCCGCACGAATCGCGAGATCATTCCCGAGGTATTCGGCGAAATATCGGGCGAGCGGCTTACCGAGCTTGCCTTGAGAAAAGAGTCGCTCTATCGCGAGTCATACCTGCCTGACCGGAAGCCGGTCGCGGGCGTGATCGAGTTTCTGACCGAGGCGAAAAAACTCGGCATAAAGATGGCCGTCGCCACGGCTGCCCAGGACGCGAATATGGAGTTCATACTCGACGGACTCGAGCTGCGGCAGTATTTCGACGCGATAACGACCGGGTCCGAGGTCAAGACCGGGAAGCCCGACCCCGCGATGTTCCTGGTGTCAGCCGAAAAGCTCGGCGTCGAACCGACGAATTGCATCGTTTTCGAAGACGCGATCGGCGGTTTCGAGGCGGCTCACCGGGCCGGTATGAAGTCGATCGGCATCGCGACCGTCAACTCGGTCGAGGACATTCTCAAGCTCGCTTCGGTCGTCGAAGCTCATGCAGATTTTAGCGGACTTGAACCGCGTAATGTTGTTGAACAATACATTCAGGGCGGCAGCAGCCGAGAGGCGACAAATTGATCAAAAGGTGCACATGGGCAGGTAATGACCTTAATATTCCCTACCACGACACCGAGTGGGGCGTTCCCGTTCATGACGACCCAACCTTATTTGAATTCCTGATCCTCGAGGGTGCACAGGCAGGTTTGAGCTGGGATACCGTTCTTAAAAAACGTGAGGCGTATCGCGATGCCCTCGATAATTTTGCGGTCGAAAAAGTGGCCGGATACGATGACGCTAAAGTTGCCGAACTGCTCGCGAACGAGGGTATCATTCGCAACCGTCTGAAGATCGCATCGACCATCGCGAACGCTCAGGCCTTCATGAGAGTGCAGGACCAGTTTGGCAGTTTCGAACAATATATTTGGAAGTTTGTCGACGGCAAGCCTCTGGTCAACAGCCCAACGGGCTTTGGCGATGTGCCCGCGACAACCGACATCTCGGATGCGATGAGCAAGGACCTGAAAAAGCGCGGATTCAACTTTGTCGGCTCGACCATCATGTACGCGTTCATGCAGGCGACAGGCTTGGTCAACGATCATTTGGTCACATGCTTTCGGTATAAGGAGCTCGGGCAGAAACGCGACCGGTAGGAAGCGTGTCTCTTGGGCGGACAGTCAGCAGCTTGATGTTAGCGAACCATGCAACTTTGTGCTATACTTGCAACAGAGACGGCCTCGCCAATTTTATGATATTTGAAACGCTATCGGAGAAAAACGGTCCTTGCCGCTTGAACATGTTTTTTTGCGCGAAATTCGCCGAACACGGTCAAATTGCCGCTGTAACCCGTTCGCCTGCAATGATTTACGTGTTCGAACGGCTATTGGAACAAACATCGAACAGAGCCGAACACGATAGTTGAGGCAGATCATGCGGCTTTAGCCTAATGGCTGCACCATTTAGACAACGCTCGCGAGACGTTCTTTTGTGACATTCTGTGACACAAACTCGAAAATGCAATGGATCATCCGGTTACGCCAGCGGTCAGATACTTGAGAGAGAAAAGGGTCGAATTTGTCCCGCACCTTTATGATTACGTCGAAAAAGGCGGAACGGCAGAATCGGCAAAACAGCTCGCCGTGGACGAGCACGCGGTCGTGAAAACTTTGGTATTTGAAACGAATGAGCGAAAGCCTTTGATCGTCCTGATGCACGGCGACCGGCAGGTTTCAGCTAAGAACCTTGCTCGCCACATACGCGTCAAAACGGTAGAACCGGCTGCGGCAGAGCGAGCATCAAAGTGGACAGGCTATCAGTTCGGCGGCACGTCGCCTTTCGGCATAAAAACGTCAATGCCGATATATGTTGAACGAACGATATTCGATCTCGACAGGATCTATATCAACGGCGGCAAGCGTGGGTTGCTGGTCGAGATCGACGCGGCAGTTTTGAAAGCGGTTTTGACGATCGAGGAAGTAGAGGTTGGCTTAAAGAATTAGGATCGAGAACGGAAAAGGAGTTAGCCACTAATTACACAAATGACACAAATCTAAGTTAGGTTCCTATTTGTGAAATTCGTGTAATTCGTGGCAAAGAGTCTTATGAAAGAAGCAGTAATAGTTTCGGCCGTGCGTACGGCTGTGGGAAAGGCTCCGAAGGGGACGCTGCGAAATACGCGGCCCGACGACCTTGGGGCGGCGGCGATCAAAGAGGCGGTCGCGCGTTCGGGCGTTGACGTGTCGTTGATCGACGACGTCATAATGGGATGCGCGTTCCCTGAGGCTGAGCAAGGGATGAATGTCGCCCGTACGGCGATGATCGCGGCCGGTCTGCCGGTCGAGATATCGGCGATGACGGTCAATCGTTATTGCTCATCCGGATTGCAAACCATAGCTCTGGCTGCCGAGCGGATCAAGGCCGGCGGAGCCGACGCGATCGTCGCTGGCGGGCTTGAGACGATGTCGATGATCCCGATGGGCGGCAATGTATTTCGGCCCAATCCGGCGATCGTTGATACGTATCCGGACTACTATTTGAACATGGGCCTCACGGCTGAGAACCTTGCACGCAAATACGAGATCACACGCGAGCAAGCCGACGAATTCTCATACAATTCGCATAGAAAAGCTCTAGCCGCTATTGCAGAGGGCAAATTCACTGATGAGATAGTGCCGATGAATATCTTCGTCGACGAGCTCGACGAAAAGGGCCGCGTCAGACGAAAAGAGGCCGTGTTCGCCACGGACGAAGGCCCGCGTGCCGACACGTCGATCGAGGGACTGGCAAAGCTGAGGGCTGTATTTCACGCGAATGGCACGGTCACGGCCGGAAACTCGTCGCAGATGTCTGATGGGGCCGCTGCGACGGTCGTGATGTCGATGGACAAGGCCAGCGAACTAGGCATTAAACCGCTTGCCCGCTTCGTTTCCTTCGCGACCGCCGGCTGCCTGCCCGAGGAAATGGGCATCGGCCCGGTCTATGCAATTCCTAAGGCACTCAAATTAGCTGGCCTGACGCTCGACCAGATCGATGTCATTGAGCTGAACGAGGCATTCGCCGCCCAGGGCCTTTCTGTTATGAAAGTGCTCGAAATGGACCCGTCAAAGGTCAACCTGAACGGCGGAGCCGTCGCTCTCGGCCATCCGTTGGGCTGTACCGGAGCAAAGCTGACCGCGACCATATTGCAGGAATTAAAGCGTTCGGGCAAACGCTACGGCATGGTCACGATGTGTGTCGGCGGCGGCATGGGCGCCGCCGGTATATTTGAGAGATTGGATTAAAAAAGGAGGTTCAGCCGCGAATTACTCAATTTACACAAATGATCTTTTTCGTGCCATTCGTGTAATTCGTGACAATCGAAACTGATGTTTATTCAACCTACATCCAATGATCTGGGACTCATGCTCGGCAAGAGCATCGGCGAGATCTGCCCTTGCGGATACATCGATCCCGGATTCAATCACTGTGCACATTTCGTCAGCCACGTGTCCCATTTCCAGTTCGGCTACACGTGCTTTGCGGAAACCGGAAAAGGCAGCAGCGACGACCGTGCCTGCGTTCGGGTCGTCGAGCTTTTTCCGCGGTGCACGTCCGTCGGAAACTGGGCCGATCGTCCCGGTCACCTTCGGTCCGGATTGATATTCGTCACCGATCGCGGCAATGTCCACCTCAAAGCCCGAGTTATCGACAACGTCCGGAAAAAACACGTTGGGTTCTTTATCGGCGATACGGTTTGGCATTATTCCAACACGGATGGAAAAGTGGTAACCCAGACACCCGAACAATTTAATCATCACTATCCAGGTAATTCGATCGGCCTGTTCTATGGCGCATACCCGATCTAAACAGCGATCAAAATAGGAGAAATAATGGAAGCACAAATGGAAAAAGCATATGTAAAGGGCGGCGAATTTTTGATCGCTGATTCGACCTCGGCCGAGATGTTTACGCCCGAGGATTTCACCGACGAACATCGAATGATCGGCGACACATGCCGCGAATACATCGATAACGAGGTGGTGCCGAATCTCGAGGCCCTCGAGGGCCACGCATGGGATATCGCTCGCGACCTGCTTAAAAAGGCCGGAGAGCTCGGGCTGCTCGGAGCGAATATTCCCGAGGAATACGGCGGCATGGCACTCGACCAGACCTCCGGCGTGATCATCGCCGAGATGGTCGGACGCGGCAGCGGTTTTGGCTCGACATATGGAGCCCAAACGTCGATCGGACTACTTCCGATCCTCTATTGGGGCTCGGAGGAGCTCAAGAACGAGTGGATCCCGAAGATCATCTCCGGCGACGCAGTGTCGGCATACTGCCTGACCGAATCGAGCTCCGGCTCGGACGCCCTCGGCGCCAAGTGCGTCGCCAAGCTGTCGGACGACGGCCAAACCTGGACGCTCAATGGCGAGAAGATGTGGATCACAAACGGTGGATTCGCCGATGTTTATCTGGTTTTCGCAAAGGTGGACGGAGTGAAGGAAAAATTCTCTTGCTTCCTCGTCCCTCGTTCCGAAAGCTGCCGTCCCGGCGCCGAAGAGCACAAGCTCGGCATCAGATCGTCCTCGACCACGGCGGTAATTTTGTCGGACTGCAAGATCCCGGTCGGCAATCTCATTGGGAACGTCGGCGATGGCGCCAAGATAGCATTTAACGTGCTCAATGTGGGCCGCTTCAAACTCGGTGCTTCGGTCACGGGCGGAGCGAAGCTCGCAATTCACGAATCGGTCCGCTACGCCAACGAGCGTCACCAATTCAATAAACCGATCTCGAGCTTCGGCGCGATCAAGCACAAGCTCGCCGAGATGGCGATCCGCACATGGGTTTCCGAGTC
>JBDTZO010000056.1:0-4903 GCA_040005135.1 Acidobacteriota bacterium
TGGAAAGTATGACTTCCCTGTGCCAGGCCGTTATATGTTACAGGCGAAGTACAAGTCGTGAACAAAGCAGCGTCGAGCTTGCACTGATAGCTCGCAACCGCATTCGCAAATGAGTCGCTTCCGCTAAAGGTGAAAGTAGCCGAAGAGCTTGCAGTTTGGCTTGGCGGCCCAGTTAGGATCTGCGTGTCGGGCGCAGTTTGATCAACCTGATCTGCTCCGATATCATACGTCGGCCCGCTTCGCGTGTCCCCGTCAAAGTCGATGTTAACACCGCCCGCCGCGATCCCGCCCTTGATAAGCGCACTATTTCCAAGCAGGTGAAGGTCGGTTAGCGGATCGACGAACGATGGATCGACAGCGAGAGAATTGAGGTCTCTCGACGTTGCAGATCTCCAACCCGAGAGCGAAGCGATATCAGTTGCCGATGATCCTAACCCGCCGATACGGAATCCAGCAGCATTGGGCCCGATTGAAACAAAATCATTGTAATTCGAATTGAGGTTCGCAAACGTCGTGCCGACCGTTCCGATCGCATAGCTATTGGCCGAGGATCCGCCGCCAGACGTCTGGGTCGTGTAAAAAATATTGTCCTTTAGCTCAACGGTCGGGTCTGCTCCAGTGATGGCGATGCCGTAGCTGCCGATCTGGTTCGGCTCTGAGCCCCGGTCGCCAGTCATCGAAACACTGTTGAAGTATAATTTCGTGTTCGATCCGGCCGCCCCCGCGACATAGATACCGGCCGTAATGTCTGGGAAACTCGACGTTGCCGCTACTCCCGAGATCATATTATTGGAGATTACATTCGATCCGGTGGAACCGCCGGAGATGCCGATCCCGATACCACTAAAACCTGTGGTATTGAGACTTACGACTCCGTTTATCTTGTTTCGAGAGATCAGCGAATTAGTAACACCCCCACTTGCGACGGTGCTTCCGTCGTATGCTTGAATGCCGATGCCAATGCCGTATGCGTCCGCACCCTCGTCATCGACGATGCCGCCAACAGCGTTTCTTGTCACCTGCAGATTGTCCTGGTTAAAGATCAGCATTCCGGCCCGACGCAGCCTTAGAATCGAGGTCGCCGACAGATCGTTCATCGTGATAACGTTTCCGGACGACTGAGCAGCGGCACTCATTCCACCGTCATATATTCCGATAACCGACTTTTGGAAGCTGCAGTTTTCGACCCTGGCATTGTTATTGGGCCCACCGTTACTGCCGATGGTCGGGCCTCCGATATGCAGTCCTACTTGCGTTTGCGTCGCGTCCATCCCTGAAATATTTACATTCCGGATTATGAAATTCTGTGCACCGTCTGCGACCGATCTGACAGCGACAACGCCCCCTGAAGTCGCGGTCACACTTGTATTAACTATCGTTAGATCGCGCAGCTGCGGATCGCCGCCGGTAGAATTTGCGGTGCCTGCCGTCAGCGAGCCTTCGATCGTAACCCTGTCCGCGTCCAGCAGTCCGATTATCCAGTTATCGCTACTGCCCGAAATAGTACGCTGAGCTCCAAAGGGCTGGATCGTGATCGTATACCCGCCCGTACCTTCCTCCGTCGTCTGATTTAGCGAGACGGCTCCGTTCTCCGTTGTGAGATCGCTCACGATCCGGATATTGACATTTCCAGTTATCACACCCGCGTTGATCGCCTCAAACACGCCGCCGGGATTCGTCAGCGAGCTGTAATGACCGCCAATTCCGACATCGATATTCCCTGTGATCGGCGCCGAGATCAGGTACGAATTCGGTGTTGGCGGGGTCGTGACCGTATTGACGCTTGTCCCCGCAAATCCGGCACTCGGCGACGAAGCAAGGTTTCCGGTGGTATCTTGGGCTACCACAAAATACTGAACAGTATCACCAAGGCTAACCGATCCGCCGCCCATCAGAGTGTTGTTGATCGCACAGCTATATGATCCGTTCTGAACAGTGCCGCTGGCAAGTAGGCAGTTATTCGAAACGTAGCCGGCATCGGTCGATTTCTTATAATAGATCCGCGGCAGATTAGCCCCCGAAGCAACCGCAGTACTGTCCGTGATATTTACTGTCAGTACTCGATCAGCGGTTGACGTCAAGTTTACTAGCGGCGTGTAATTGATGATCGGCGGCGCAGCATCGAGGTAGACACCATCAAACTCGTCAGCACCGAAATCCGGAGCGAACGCTCCGCCATTAACGGACCCGTTCGGGCCTGGCCGCGTCTCCCCGTCTATGTCGGTCGTAAGCCCGGCGATCGGTGTTCCGCCCGATTCTAAGGCCGACGGTGTAAGGCCGGAGGCAATATGCAGATTGCTTGCGCTATTGACGAAGCTTACGACTACCCCCGAAAGTGAGATCGCGTCGCCCACCGAGGCTACCTTCCACCCGGCGAAGGTCTGGTTGGTCGTCCAAAACCCGACGGTCGCGGGATTTGCGTTGAGGACATTGTAATTCGACGCACCGGCCGGCCATCCGACGGCTGACGAATTCGCGACCCCATAATTGTTGGCGATAGCATAATGCTTCCCAGTGCCGCCGGAACGAGTGTTATTAAATATGTTGTTCCGAATATCCACGGTCGGTGTCCTCGCGTTGGACGAAAAATCACCTCGATAAAAGCCCATGCTAGGCTGTGCCCCTGCGGTTACCGTTCCTTCGATATTGACTGTATTGAAATAGATCTTGTCGATCGGATTGGGTGTCGACGCATGATTTCCCCAAATCCCGATGATCGCCGAATTTGTCGATTGACCATTTCCGAGCGAGATCATATTGTTTTGAACGTTCACGGACGTCGTTCCCGAACGTATCACGATACCGGAGATCACCGGCGGCGTGACCGGCGAAGTCCCTGTGCTGGCATTACTTAACCCATATATCAAGTTATTTGAGATCGTCGTTCGAGCTGCCAAAGACTGTGTTATACCTGCTACGACGGTGGCCACCGACGCTTGGTTGAGATCTGAAATATTAAAGATCGTGTTTCCGGTAATCGTGACATCGGCACCGGGCAGCAACTGAATGCCCTGGGCCGCGGCGCTTCCATTCGAGACACCCGAAAGTGCACTCGTCGTCGTCAGATTAGAGATCGTATTACCATTGATCGTGGCCGACGTTGAAATGTTAGTGGTCGATCCTGTCTGAATGCCGAGCACATATCCGGCAATTCCCGTTCCATACGCACTGAGATTCCGGATCGTGTTGTTCGAATAATTGGCCACCGGCTGAATGGCCGGAGCGGCGTTAATTCCGACGGCCAGCGAGTCCCCTGTCGTCGTCCCCAACACGCCAGCTCGCATATTGTTGGGCGTCGCGTTGCCGATCGTATTACCAGTGACCGTCGCCGAGATGGCAGAGGCCGATAAATTGATCCCAAACACGGCTCCGGCGACCGCTGCAGAGGGATTTGATGAACTGAATCCGCCGAAGGTATTGTTTTGTATGACAACTACGCCGGTCGAGTTGGAATTTATGCCGACCACCGCGCCCTGTGTCGTCGAGGGCGTCGCAACAAGCGAATCGACGCCGTTAGTCGATCCAAAGGTATTTGCCGTGCCCGTTCCGACCTTCACATTGCCGGTGAGAATATTAAGGCCGCATAACACGCCTGACCCGGTCCCAACACCGCTGGACGTAGCCAGACTGATAGACGCGACCGTATTTCCCTGTACAAATGTATCGTCCGACGTCCCGACCGCGAGATTGATACCGACGAAACGGGTTGCTGCGGTTCCGCCCATTACATAGGTGCCGGTGCCATTTGAATTGGAATAACCAATTACGTTACCGCTTATCGAATATCCGGCTCCCGAAGCGACGTTTATCGCAGTATGTGTAGCAGCGGTCAAATATGTCCGCGTCGCCGTCTGGTAAAACTTGCAATTCGCGATCAGCCATCCCGAGTTGTTAGCTAGCAAATCCACGCCATTTGACGAAGCATTGGCGTTGAAGTAGTCGTAGATCTCAGACCCGCTGATCGAGTTTCCACTATTATCGACGCCGGTGCTTAGTCCAATCGAATAGATACCGTTAATAGGAGCGACACCGTTAGCGGAACCTATTTTGTCGCCAATAAAAGTATTGTTGTCATTGCCCAAGGTTGTGCCGGGTCCAAAATATACAACACCCAGTCCCGAACTGGAACCGAGAATTGTTGTATTTAAGAACGTATTTAGGCAGGCATCGTTGATCAGCCGCAGCGTGCTCGCGGTCGCCTGTGCCGAAGCATTTGAGATCGTCAGGCTATTACCGCCGGTCGCCACGCCGTTAAAGGACACACTATCGGCTCCGTTCAGATCGATTAGCGGCCCCGCGATATCGCCCGAGATGAAACGCGGAGCTCCGCCGGAAGATCTAATACTGACGGATGTATAACCCGCCGACCCGCTGCCACTTTCATTGAGTACTGCGGTGGATGTTTCGACTGTATTTCCGACCAGATTCACGATCACATCGCGCTGATGAATACCCGCGTTTATCGCATCAAACGCGGCTTTGAGGGACACATATTTTACCGGCCCCGGATTTCCGGCGCTCGCAGTAACAACGACCGGATAGATGATGTTCCACGTAAAACTCGCGGGTGTCGCGTCGACATTATTGACCGCGTCGATCGCCCTGACCTGAAACGTATGAGCTCCATCCGGCAGGCCAGAATAGTTCACCGGTGAGGTGCATGCGGCAAACGAAGCAGCGTCTAGCTTGCATTCAAAACTCGCCACCGAATTCACGAAGGAATCCGTGCCGCTAAACGTGAACGTGGCATCCGGACTATTGCTCGGGTCCGAGGGATGGCTAAGGATCTGGGTGTCTGGCGCGATGGCATCGACGAGCCATGTAAAGCTCGCCGGCGAAGCATCGGGATTTCCCGCTCCATCGATGGCTCGCACTTGGAATGTATGCGAGCCCTGTGTGAGGC
>JBDTZO010000178.1:0-16417 GCA_040005135.1 Acidobacteriota bacterium
CAAGAATAATAAAATCCGGCCTCATCCAGGCCCACAATGTCGGTGACGTGAACGCTCCGATCGACCAGATCGTGAAAGCGAACATCGAACACCAAATGAAGTTCGTAGAGGAAGCGGCACGACAGGGCGTTCAGATGCTTTGCTTTCAGGAGATCTTTACGACGCCTTATTTTTGTGCGGAACAGCAGACGCGCTGGTACGAAGCTGTCGAAAAGGTCCCGGACGGGCCGACCGTAAAGCGGATGCAGGAAGTCGCAAAACAGTTCGGGATGGTTCTCATCGTGCCGATCTATGAGGAAGAGCAGGCCGGCGTCTACTACAATACTGCCGCAGTGATCGATGCAGACGGCACGTACCTCGGTAAATATCGCAAGACACATATTCCGCATGTCGCTCCCGGTTTCTGGGAAAAATTTTACTTCCGTCCGGGAAATCTTGGCTATCCTTGCTTCGACACCGCCTTTGCCCGGATCGGCGTATACATATGTTACGACCGACATTTCCCCGAGGGAGCGCGCTGTCTCGGCCTCAACGGCGCGGAGATCATCTTCAACCCGTCGGCGACCGTCGCCGGATTGTCGGAATATCTCTGGAAACTTGAGCAGCCCGCGCATGCCGTCGCGAACGGATACTTTGTCGGGGCGATCAACCGCGTCGGCACCGAGGCCCCGTGGAATATCGGTGAATTTTACGGCCAGAGCTACTTCTGCGACCCGCGCGGTCAAATGCTCGCCGTCGGTAGCCGCGACCAGGACGAACTCGTAGTCGCAGATCTCAATATGGACACGATCCGAGAGGTCCGCAACACGTGGCAGTTCTTCCGCGACCGACGGCCTGACTTGTACGGCCCGATCGTTGACGATTAAATTGCTGTCTCAATTATCCCATGTCGGTTCCATCGTCTTTTTGACAGTATGAAAGCAATATTTCTAATTTCTCTAGTGCTATTGGGATATTCGACGTTTGCTGCCCAAACTCCTCGAAAAATAGAGCAGCTTGTTCTCGAGCATATCAATAAGCTCTCGCAGGCGGGTGGACATCACGGAATGGAATTGGACGGGATGGTCGAGGCGGAGAACCGAGCGATTAAAAAGCTGCTTGCTACTGCGGGAAAAAGAAGAGATGTCCTGGATTATCAGTTTCCGCAATTGCAGGATTCTATGACTATTGCCACTTCCTATGATGGGAAATTTCGGGCCTACTCATGGGATGCGGAAAGTGGAGGCAGTGCCGCTTGGAATGAGACTATCTTTCAGTATCTCGGACGTGACGGAAGAGTGCGCGTATCAATCCCGAAGTACCGGGAAGGTGAAGTTTGTCCGCCCTTTTATAGTCAGATTTTTCAGCTTGGCACAGCGGCGGGCCGTTTATACGTTGCAAACTCGACGTCGGTTTGCAGTAACTCTCTCTCCGTCCAAAAGATCTCGCTTTTCCGCATTGCGGGTAGCATTCTAGATGACAAGGTTAGGCTGATTCGGACAGAGTCCGGTCTACAGAACTCCATTAGCTTTGAGTATGACTTTTTCTCGGTTGTTGATCATCCCGAGCGTCCCATAAAGCTGGTTTTCTATGATTCGAAAAACAAGTCTTTCAGATTTCCGGTTGTCATCGAAGATGACAAAACGCCCCAGGGCAGAGTGACGGATAAATTTATAACTTATCGATTCAACGGAAAATATTTTGTAAAGGTCAGTTGAGATAGTATGGCAGATACCTATTGCACACCGCTCGACGTAACTCAGATCGAGAAGAATTTTTCCGACATACATCCGGCGATGACAGGGGCCGAGGCGGGCGTTGAGGCGAATCGCTGCCTGTTTTGCTATGACGCCCCTTGTATTAAGGCGTGTCCAACCGGTATCGACGTACCGTCATTTATAAAAAAGATAGCCACGGGCAATGTGGTGGGTTCAGCCCGCGTGATATTTGATGCGAATCCGGTAGGGGCGACCTGTGCTCGTGTATGTCCGGTCGAGGTGTTGTGCGAAGGCGCCTGCGTGGAAAAAACGCTTCTTAATAAACCGATCGAGATCGGACGACTTCAGCGCTTTGCTACCGACCACGTTCTGGGTACAGGCAGACAGCTTTTTGCCGCTGGTGAGCCGAACGGAAGATCGGTCGCGGTCATCGGTTCGGGGCCGGCAGGGCTGTCCTGCTCGACCTACTTGGCGAGGCTCGGTTACGCGGTCACGATCTTCGAACGCCGTTCGCTTCCCGGCGGCCTCGACACATATGGAATGGCCGAGTACAAAATGACGCAAAAGGTTTCGATCGCCGAAGTCGAACAGGTCAGGCAGTTGGGCGTGCAGATCGAGCTGAATACCGAGATCGTAGGCGTGGGAACCGACGGAAATGTGAGCGCGGCCCATTCGTCGGCTGGGACAACGATCGAATTTGGTGAGATCAAAACGCGTTTTGACGCAGTGTTTCTCGGGGTCGGGCTTGGGGACACGAATCGGCTCGGCATTCCCGGCGAGGAATCGACGGGCGTATTCGACGCACTTTGGTTTATCGAGCAGATCAAGTCACGCGAATGGTCGAGGATCCCGCTCGGTAAGACGGTGGTTGTCATCGGAGCTGGCAACACCGCGATCGACGCCGTCACGCAAGCAAAACGACTCGGGGCCGACAAAGTCATCATGGTTTATCGCCGAACCGAAAAGGACGCGTCGGCCTACGATTACGAACTCGAGCTAGCGAAAAAGGACGGCGTCGAATTCGTATGGCGGGCCGCTCCGGTCGGTATCCTGGCGGAAAAGTCAGACGGTTCAGTTTCCGGGGTCCGAGTCGAACGTACGGACGGAACGCTCGAGCTATCCGAGATCAAATGCGACATGGTCATCAAGGCTGTTGGCCAACAAAAGATGCGCAGCTTTTTTGCTGATATCGCCGGCGTCACGATCGACGAAAAGGGACGCGTGACCGTCAACGAACTTATGCAGACGTCCGACCCCAAGATATTCTCCGGCGGTGATTGCGCGAACGGAGGAGCGGAGGCAGTTGACGCTTCGCAAATGGGCAAATTAGCAGCGCAGGGAATTCACAAAAGCCTTTCGGGCGAGAGTGTCGAGTTTGCAGGAGCTCGGGTTCCAGAGTTAAAAGTTCATGTTCACCAGCATTGATGTTTTGGATATATAGTAGGCACGAGCGAGTTTGTGAGAAAGGGCAATGCCGGCAAAGTACTTTTCGATTCGCGTGAATCGGAGAGTGATCTTGATGTGGGATAAGGCGGTCTGTCCGAGATCTATTGAGCCGCAATATGTCACTTACGTGGGCGACGGTGAGCCACGCGTCGTAGCAGTTGAGTTGAAATTATGAGTATGAAGATAAGATTCAAAGTCATCGGATCGCTGTTTTTGTCTATTGGACTATGCCATGCGGCACTCGGCCAGATCACGGCCAAACCGGCGTCGGTCACCACCTATTTTCTTGGAGAAGTAAAAATGGCCTCGCCGACCGGACAGCCTTACGGCACGTCGCTCTCGCTCGTAAAGCGAACGATCTCGCCTGCGGATAACCAGATCGTCGAGATCGTGATGACTCTGGATCCAAAGCAACCCGCGAAGGAGTATACGACCGTTTTTGCAATCAAGGATTCGGCCTTCGCGATAAAGGACAACGAAGGTACTTTCGAGGGCACAGGCAAGCTGACAGGTCCCGCGTGGAATTGGACCGGATGGACTTACACCGTAAACATGCTGGGCGAGCGTAAGGGGACGCTGCAAGGTGACGACTCGATGATCAATGGAAGGATCGCAGTTAAAAAATCGATGTTTAGCCTGGATAAACAGCTTCGTGTGGTCATCGCCGAAGACCTCAGCCCGATCTCGGCTGAGGCTTACGAAATACTTCACTCAAAGCTGGCGGCCAAATAGAGGTCGGCGAACTGACGCCAACGATGATCATTGTCTTCCGGACGGGCACCATTTGCGTTGACTGTAAAAGAAGATGAACCGAACGCTGAAAAAAACTGCCAAATATATAGCGATCGGAGGGGTTTTCATCGCACTCGCTTACTTTTTCCCGATCGCCGCGATCGCGTTGCTACTCTGCGGTATCTGGGACGTTTCGCGAAACCGCAACCTTGACGCCGGCATTCTTCGACAGTATTTCCTTCGAAACGGCGTCGTAACCTGGCTCGCTTCGCCGCTCAATATCCTGTTGGACATCTTGGCTTTGCCCTACTTGAACAAGGGCGTTTATGATATCGGTGACCTTCCGCAAGCTTATCAGGAAGACATCCGCGGCCTGATAAAGACCGCCGACGACAGCGGCCTATCCGAACGCGTCGAACGCTATATGGCGGCGGCACCGCGGGTTATGATGTTTTTCAAATGGTATGGCCGAAATGTCGACTCTCCGATCGCGATGGATGAGTTCCACGAAAAATATAAATTCGTCCGTACCATCGGCGTATCGGGCTTCAGAGAGCGTGAAAACACGTCACGGCATTTTGGGCCCTTTCGCCCGAGCCTGCGGGTACTTTATTGCCTGAATTCGAACGTCGGCGAGGACTCTTATATCAAGGTCGGTCCGGTAGAAAATCGCTGGCGGGACAAGCGGCTCTTTATCTTCGACGACACCTTGCTGCATCAGTCGTTCAACGAGACGGCCGGCCCGCGATATGTCCTCTTTGTCGATATCCTGCGGCCATCCTACGTGCCGTTCGTGTTCGACTTCGTGGTGAGTGTCATTCGTTTGGTTTTTAGAGGAATGAACGGTGTGTTTTACAAAAACTGGAAACTGGTGAAAAACTAGAGACTCGGGTGTATAGAGTTATGGCAGATCTAACTTCAAATTTCGCAGGGATCAAATCCCCTAATCCATTCTGGCTCGCGTCGGCGCCGCCGACGAATATGGGCCCTATGATCGAACGTGCATTCGACGCTGGCTGGGGCGGCGCGGTTTGGAAGACACTTGGTGAACCGATCACGAATGTTTCATCGAGGCTGGCTGGACTCGATCAGGGACCTGTGCGGCTCATCGGGCTCAATAACATCGAGCTAATAACCGACCGTTCGCTTGAGGTGAATCTCAAGGAGATGTATGAGTGTAAAAAGAAGTATCCGGATCACGCAGTCATCGCGAGCTTGATGGTCGAGTCAAACAAGGAAGCCTGGCAGGAGATCACCAAACGCACTCAGGATACCGGCTGCGACGGTTTTGAACTCAATTTCGGATGTCCTCACGGCATGTCTGAACGCGGCATGGGCGCGGCGATGGGTCAGGTGCCTGAATACACATGCATGGTCACCGAATGGGTCAAAGAGGTGTCAAACATTCCGGTGATCGTCAAGTTGACGCCCAACGTGACGCACATTGTTCCACCTGGCCGAGCGGCTCAAAAAGGCGGGGCCGACGCGGTTTCCTTGATCAACACGATCAATTCGGTGATGGGCGTCGATATCGATACGCTGATCCCGTATCCGAACGTAAATGGGATGGCCGCTCATGGCGGTTACTGCGGCACCGCGGTCAAACCGATCGCTCTCAACATGGTTTCCGAACTGGCCCGTGACGCGGAGTTCAACATTCCGATCTCTGGTATCGGCGGCATCAATACGTGGCGCGACGCGGTTGAATTCATGCTGCTCGGAGCCGCCAATGTCCAGGTCTGCACGGCGGTGATGCACTACGGCTACCGGATCGTAGAGGACATGATCGATGGGCTCAGCAATTATCTCGATGAAAAGGGTTATGCGAGCGTAAGCGAGATCATTGGCAGATCGGTCAACTGTATTACGGATTGGGGCAACCTCGACCTCAATTACGACGTCAAGGCGCACGTCAACAAAGAGCATTGCATCCAGTGTAATCTTTGCTACGTTGCATGCGAAGACGGAGCTCATCAGAGCTTTGCATTCGAAGAGTTTGACGGCAAGCGCTACCCGATTGTCATTGAAAAAGAATGCGTCGGCTGTAACCTCTGCTACCTCATCTGCCCTTCGCCAGGAGCCATCTCAATGGTCCGCGTCGACGAAGGAGGCCCGACACAGAGCTGGCGTGAGCGGACAGCAGGGAAATGATCTATCTATCGCGGTCCGAGAAGATCATCGATCCTAACCATTTCATAGTTCTTCGATCTGAGCCACACGATCAATTCGTCCAAGTGGTCATAGAATTTGTCTGTTCGCTTTGGTCCCGCTCCGACGTGGGTCAATAAGATAAAGCCGTTCAAGCCCACCGGGTCTTTCGCCTCATATTCTTTGATCTTCGCGAGTATCGATTCGCTCGTCGCATAGCCTTTATCGTCCGGCGTCGTATAGTCAGCATTGGAATGCGTGCCGGGCGTAAAGTTTACCAGCTTTAAGCCAAACTCTTTTGTCCATTCGGCGATCGTTTGGTTATGCCATTCGTATGGCGGCAGAAAATACGCCGCATCGTTTTTCTCTATCCCGAACATCTTTATCGCTGCATAATTTGCGTCGAGATCAGAGGCAAATTCATTATTCGTCACGAGCAGTTTTGATCGGTCGTTCCAGTCAGCATAGAGCAAATGTGCATCCGAATGCGGGCCGAGATAGTTACCGTCCTTTTTAAGTCTTGCGATCGCGGCGGAAAACTCCGGGTCGCGATAGAAGCGGCCGGTTAGGAAGAACGAGGCTTTGACGCCGCGCATTTCGAGAGTTTTTATGATCGTGTCGGCACCTTCGCCAAATTTGTCGCCGGTGAAGACCAAAGCAAGTTTCCGGCGGTTTTTGTCGCCTCGCGTTATCGCTCCCTGATCGTGTGTGAAGCGATCGGTCGATGCCTTCGGCTTGGCGAGCGGATTACCGCTGAGTGCCGCCATCATCAAGATCGAGTCGGCGGTGCCGTCCATCGTGGGTTCGTTAGTTGCGTAATCGCCTACATCGTCGTGATAAACGATCGAGTCTGGCTGGAATCCCGCAAACGGATCGGGATGCGTTAACGTCAGTCCGATCAGGCCCTTATATGTCGAGGCCGCGATAGGCCCGTCGACTAATCCACCGCGAACTGGCTTTTTCAATATTTGTACTGTTGGTAGATGCACATCATTTGGGGACGTGCCTCCGACAGGTATGCCCGAGAACATCGATGTGCCCCACGGATTTCTGCCAAACAGCCAGTCACGATGAGCCAGCATCGCCGTATGAAAATGTGTATCGCCGGTCATTCGTTCGTAAAGCATCACCTGTGTAATAAAGGCGACGACCAGGTTATTGGAGCACCAGAAAAATGGAACTCCGACGCCGTACGCATTTCCCTTGCCGCGAGCGACAATTCGCTCTATACCGCTTCGGTAATAACCCGCGAGTTCGGATCTCATCCTGCGATCGACCAGCGGGTATAACGCAAAGTGTCCAACGTTCGTAAACGGATATTGCTCGTAATGCTCGTGCTTATCCGGGCTCATCTCTATTTGCTCGTATTCCATCCACGACGCCGTACCCGCAAGCCGGGCGTAATGAATTGCCTCAGTGAGATACGCGGCTTTTTGCGTGGCCTTGAAAAGTTCCGCTGCGGCCCATTCCATATCGTCAGCCCAAGTGATCTCGTTGTACCGATAGGGAGCACCAAATGAATTACCCTGTTGAAAACCTTCTTGCCGTTTACCCATTTCGTAGAGCTCTTTTGCGGCCTTTAAGCATTTGGCAGAGAACGCTGTATCCCGGAGGTCGGTCTTCCAAACCCTGGAAGCCATCGCCATCGCCGCCGCGGATCTTCCGGCGATGTTAGCGATGCCTGTCGATCTGCTCTTATACTGGCCTAGGCCTTGCGGCTTGCCGTCGGCGAAATAGACCGGCCGATAGCTGTTTGGCCCCCATCCGTAATCGGCGTTGTCTTGATCGGGAAGTTTGAATCCGCGATGATCTCGGTCGTCTGCGACCTGATGGTATAGCTGATCGGGAGCAGGATGGAGCTTAAATATCCAATCCAGGCCCCATTTTGCCTCGTCGAGAACGTCAGGAATGCCATTCGGAACGGCTCGTCCGAGATCGTCGACTTCATCGGCAAACTTGGATTTTTCAAGCTCATACGCGAGTATCATTCGAGCGGTAGCGTTACTAGCGGTGATGAGGTATTTCAGTTGGTCGCCGGCGTCGTGCCATCCGCCCGTGGCATCAACGAACGTGCCGTCGGCGAAAGGCGCGTAAAATGAACGTCCGTCACGCTGGTGGCACACCATATCAAGATATGGGTTATAGCCGCATCGCTGCTGGCGCATGAAAAATAGAAGGTCGTCTTGATACGCTGGATACGGACCAACTGTGAATATTTGCGATCTTTCGTTGGTGCCAGCGATCCTCACAAAGTATTTTCCTGTTGCTCTGACCGCAGAAAAATCGACTTTATAGTAGTAGGGAAACGCTCCACCCCACGGAGAGGCCGGCATTTTGTTTGGAGCGGCGGTCAATCTAACCGATCCGTCCTGATCGTCGATGACCTCAAGATCACCGTTTAGCTCTGTCTTCGAAAATACAACTGCGATCTTCGATTCGTCGGCAAGGTAGCCGACCTGATTCACACGAATATATACGGTCTGAGCAAGCGCAGCGGAGAGCATCAATGGAATCGATGCGATCGCGATCAAGATGTATCTGATTTTGCAGCCTTTGGCTAACGCCAGTTTGTTCCGGAAGATCATATTGACCCCTTGTCGAGGGCTTCAGCCCCGAACCGTCCAAGGGCCGCGACGAACGAGTCGAATCCGGCGAACCGCGAATCGGTCGTAAGGCCTTTCTTAAACCTTGCGAATATCTGCTGAGCTATGACTGCTATCTTGAATGTGCCGAATACATAATAAAAGAGAATATTCGAAATATCGTTCCCGCTTTGCTCGGCGTACATATCGGTGAGATCCTGGCGACTAATGTTTTCCATTAAGATGCGTGGATTGAACGGCATGTTCAGCATGGCGTCCCCAGCACCCTTCGCCATCCAATATCCTAGAGTTGTTCCTAAGTCCATTAGCGGATCGCCTATCGTGACCATTTCCCAGTCAAGAACCGCGCATGTTTTTGTCAGGTCGTGCGGATCGAGCATAACGTTGTCGAATTTATAATCATTGTGAATGAGAGCCGCACCAGATTCCTCCGGAATATTGCATCGTAGCCAAACCGCGACCGATTCGACCTCAGGCCACTCGTCAGTTTTTGCGGCAATATAACGGTTGATCCAGCCTTCGACTTGCCGACGGCAGTAACCAACCGGCTTTCCTAATTCGCCAAGTCCTGCCGACTTATAATCAAGTTTATGGAGGTCGACAAGGCTTTGGATAAAACCTCGGCAAACAGCGATCTGCAGCTCGGCAGAGTCCACCAACGCCTTTGGGGCCCGTCCGCGAATTACAAGACCTGAGCGACGTTCCATGAGGTAGAATTCTGATCCGATAACAGCGGCGTTGTCGCAAAACAAAAGTGGGCGTGGGGCAGCGGCGTATACTGCGGACAACTTCGATAGGACTTCGTATTCGCGTTTCATATCGTGAGCCGTCTTCACGATATTGCCGATCGGTGGTCGCCTGAGGACATATTCGTCGCTGCTATCGCGAATGAGATAGGTGAGATTGGAACTCCCGGCCGCGAACTGTACGATTTCGATCTGATCGGACTTGAACAAATGATGTTTCCTAAGAAACGCCGCAAGACGGACTTCGTCAAGTTCCTCGCCGCTCCGGGCCCGATCCGTCTCCTTCATAAATCAATTTCTATGATAATCTGTGGCTAATCTTGACCTTATGGAATTCGATTATTCAGCAAAAACCTTTGAACTGCAAAAACGCTTAAACGGGTTCATGGAGGAGTATATTTATCCGAACGAGCGGGCTTTTCGTCAGGAGATAAACTCGGGCGACCGATGGAAACCCAGCCAGATAATAGAGCAGCTAAAGATCAGAGCGAAAGATGCTGGACTTTGGAATCTGTTTCTCCCCGGCGTGTCAGGTTTGACCAATGTCGATTATGCTCCCCTCGCTGAGATCATGGGGCGCGTGGTGTGGGCCTCAGAGGTCTTTAATTGCTCGGCACCCGATACCGGAAACATGGAGGTGCTTTATCTCTATGGAACCCCCGAGCAAAAGGAGACTTGGCTCACACCGTTGCTAAATGGTGAAATTCGGTCATGCTTCTCGATGACAGAGCCCGGCGTGGCATCGTCCGATGCGACAAATATCGAAGCGTCGATCGAACGCGATGGCGAGAGTTACATACTCAATGGCAGGAAATGGTGGTCCACCGGCGGCGGTGATGCACGATGCCGACTGTCGATCTTTATGGGCAAGACCGATCCTTCCGCCCCACGACATCTTCAGCAGTCAATGGTTCTTGTTCCGATGGACTCTGATGGTCTCGACATCGTGCGGCAGGTCGATGTTTTCGGATATGACGACGCACCGAACGGGCATTCCGAGCTTTTGTTTACTAATGTCAGGATTCCGAAAGAAAATCTTCTTCTCGGTGAAGGTCGCGGATTTGAGATCGCTCAGGGCCGCTTGGGGCCTGGTCGTGTTCACCACTGCATGCGTCTGATCGGTATTGCCGAACGCTCGCTCGAGCTGATGTGTGTGCGGGCCGAGGCTCGCCGGGCATTTGGCAAACCTCTCGCTGAGCAAGGTGTTCTACGGCAGTGGATCGCCGAAGCCCGTATCGCGATCGATCAAGCGCGCTTACTCGTAATGAAAACCGCGTGGATGATGGACACGGTCGGGAATCGGGAAGCACGGCGAGAGATCTCTATGATAAAAGCGCTCGTTCCCCAGATGGCCCTACAGGTAATTGACAGAGCAATTCAGATTCACGGCGGTAACGGCGTATCACCGGATCTTCCGCTTGCACAGTTCTGGATCTACGCTCGAACGCTGCGAATCGCTGACGGTCCCGACGAGGTCCACTTGGAATCCATAGCAAAACATGAACTTCGGCATCAGATCCACCCAATTTCCACCTGATCGCCTAACACCTCATTCAATTGTTTGCCGCCTCCAAAACAGTGAGGTTCGTGCATTTTGACCGACAACACCGGTCAGTTTGCAAACAAATGACAGAATAAATGTTCAACAGCGTAAAAAATTGTTGACAACAGTTGCTCCATCCTGTAAATTTCTAATTGTAGCAACCCTATGGGTTGTGCACCCTTCGCCACCAGATGCTGCAAAGTTTTCTTAAAAACGTCGGTTCTCGCGGTCACGTATCGTGACCATACCATCCGGAACGAAACGGGTCTTTGGCTCTGCAAACAAAAAGTCCTATCGATTGGTTATCCCGACTACGCGTTGATTCAGAAGGTGGCAAAAATCTTCCGAATGCCAAAGCTCACTTCCCGGATATTTTAAGAAAACTCAGATGAACGAGATTGGCGTAAAGCTAACAAGGAGCAAGAAAAAATAATGCTGTTCGGTAAAAAGAAAACCGTGGCCGGTCTAGATATCGGTTCGAGTTCGATAAAAATGGTTGAACTTGAGGGCAAGGCTAACAACTTGAGTCTCGTCAGTTTGGGATTCGAAAACCTCCCGAGTGACACGATCATCGACGGCCAAATAATGGAGTTGAATGTCGTATCGGACGTTATCCAGAGCGTTTGTAACAATCATCAGGTCACGGCTACCCAAGTTGTTACGGGCGTAAGCGGTCATTCGGTCATTATCAAGAATATCGTATTGCCGCACATGAGCCGAGAGGAACTGGAAGAGTCGATCGATTGGCACGCCGAAGAGCATATACCGTACGATCTCGCTGATGTCAGCCTTGACTATCAGGTAACGGCCGAAACTGCGGATTCAACTATGGTTTTGATAGCCGCCTGCAAACGTGAGCGCATCGACAATATCAAGCAGGCGATCCAACTCGCTGGTAAGACGGCCGTCATCATCGATGTCGATACGTTTGCGTTGCAGAATTGCTACGAGGCCAACTATTTACCCACGGATGCCGACGTTGTAACGCTCCTCAACATCGGTGCATCCACGATGAACGTAAATATTGTTAAGGGCACTCGATCGCTCTTTACGCGGGACATCACGGTCGGCGGCAGTCAATTTACCGACGTGCTGCAGAGAAGCCTCGGGCTCAATTTTCAGCAGGCTGAAGCCGTAAAACGCGGGGTTCACGATGCAGCTGAAGGCATCGAAGAAAAATCGATCGAACCGCTGATGAATAATGTAACCGAGATCGTCGCGATGGAAATACAGAAGACATTCGATTTCTACCGGGCAACGACCGAGGACAACGATACGATCGTACAAAAGATCCTGATCTCAGGCGGCGGCTCGAAATTAGCCGGCCTCGCACAGGAACTGTCCCAACGTCTCGAGCTTCCGGTCGAGGTCCTTGACCCGTTTCGGAACATAAAGATCGATACCAAAAAGTTCGACCCCGAATATCTTAACGAGATCGTCCCCGAAATGGCCGTAGCGGTCGGATTGGCGATGAGGGGAGTTTAATTGAAATGATCAAGATCAACCTACTAAATTCAGTAACTGAAAGACAGGGCGGCACCGTTGTAGTCGTCGACCGAAAGATCGGAAGCCCCGGCTCTAGATTGGCACTGCTCGCGATGGTCGTGAGTATTATGCTAGTCGCTGTGATCGGCTGGGACGTGATCAGTTCGCAAATGGCCAAGACCGAAGCCGGACATCGACTTGAAGAGCAAAAGCAACTTGCTGCGGAGCTCGAGACGGTCATGAACGAGCAGAAAGATCTCGAACAAAAGATCTCGAATATCGATTCGAGGATCGATGCGATCAAGAAATTGAGGTCTTCCCAGGCCGGGCCGAGTGCGGTTCTTGATGCCATGCGGGAACGGGTAGCGATGGTCCCGGGATTATATCTCGAGAGCGTCGAGCAGACTGGAGATCAATTGACCTTTAAGGGAAATTCACCGGATGAGGCACAGGTCACACAATTCGGTAGAAGCCTTGAGTTTTCCAACGGCCTGTTCTCAAATCTCAATATTGAGACCACTCGTAACGAGATCACCAACCAAAGCGCCCCTCAAAAGGTCAGTGCGAGCGGAGAAACAGCCAAGCTTGAGATCGTAAACTTCACCATCAAGTGTGCTTACACCCCATCCAAAGCTCCCGGAGCCCCCGGAACCGCTCCAACGACAGCATCAGCCACGGCACCTGGCACGCCGGCCCAAGCTGGGCAAGTAGCAAAAAACTAGCTAATCGATTCAGTACCGCCTTCGACAGTTTGTCGAAAAGAGAAGGATAAGAAGATGATAGATAAAATCAAAAACCTCAAGTGGCAATTCCAGCTAATGCTGATGATCGGCGTCGCCGCGTTGATATATTCCGGAGTCTGGTACTTCTTCACGAGCGAGACGCGTGCCGAGGTCGCTCAGCTGAACGATCAGATCGCCGAACTTCAGGCGAAAAATGAGACTGCCAGACTCGCAACCCAGCGAATCAATGAATTTCGTTCGCTGTATGCCAGCAAGGCTGCCGAATACGAAGAACTAAAAGTGCTGCTTCCCGAACAGCGAGAGATCACTAATGTTCTTCAGGGCCTACAGGATACAGCCAATGGCAGCCGTATGATCGTAATGCGATTCTCTCCGAGAGATGACACGCAGCAGGATTCGATCATGGCCAAGCCAGTCGAGATCGAGGTTGACAGCAACTTTACAAATCTACGTGCCTTTTTCGAGAGCATGGCAAAACTGCCGCGAATCGTGTCGATCAGTGATTTTAAGCTGAACCAGCTCGACAAGCAGACCGCCGAAAAGACGCTCCACGCACAATTTCTGCTAACAGCGTATTATGCTGCACCGACCGATCTCAACGGCAAGCCGTTGAATACCAAGCCGGTTCCGCCGGGAACTGCTCCTGCGCAGCCCGTCGCCCCCACCTCGGTACCCGCTCCGCCCCCGGCTGCCAAGTAACATGCCCACCAAACCACCAAAAGTCTTCAGCGAAACCAAAGCCATGATGAATTTATTGAAAACATTGCGTCTTATCGGCATCGGAACAGCGGCCGCGACCGCGGTGCTTCTGGCCGGACAGTTCTCGGAAGCGAGTGCTCAACGAGACCCATTCCAAAAGCCCGGATATATGAAGACGAGGACTCCATCAACTGGAGCACCGTCAACAGGAAAGAACGGCGGCCCCGGTAAGATCGTTGTACCGGCAAATTATGGTCCGCCGGCGATCGAGGCTCGAATCGAATATTTCAAACGCCAGCGTGAGGCCGCCGCGGCCAACGGTCAACCGTTGCCGAAGGTGACCAGCGTTCTAACGCTTAGTGAGATGTCGGTTACAGGAATTTTCAAAACGCCGCGAGGATACGCTGCGATGGTCGAAGCTACACCGATCAAGCTGTCGTACACGATCTATCCTGGAGAGAAATTCTTCGACGGGCAGCTGGTAGCAGTTGAGGAGAATAAGCTGGTGTTTCGCAAGGTGACCAAGACCGGCCCGAATAAGTTCGTGGCATCTGTGGAAAACAAGCCTTTGCAGCAATTTACGATGAAGGCCCAGATCGAGGGCACGGCACCTGCCCAACCTACTTCAGATAAAACCGTTCAAACGGCAAGTGCTGCTCAGCCAGGGGCGCCGGTCGTCGCTCCGGTCCAGGTCGTTTCGCCGCTTGATGAAATGATGAAACAGCCCTCGGCCCCCGAAAAGGGTAAGTCACAAAAGGACGGCAAACGCCCAGTCAAGGTTGCCAAAAACGGCAAATAGGCTTCTCTATCCCACGTCGCTAGGCCGCTCCTGCGGTCCATTCACCGCGACCGCTATCTTGCAGATTTTAGAAAGATACCTTCGCCCAGATCGAAGGGTTGCTAGTACGGAGGAAACATGAATTCTCTTAATTCCATAGGCGTGACGGTCAAACGGACCGTAGGCGTTTTATTGATCATGGCCACGATCGCGATGGCGGCTTTAGCTCAAAGGGTCGAACCCTCATCGCAAGGCAAAATGTACGGTGAGCCCGGCTTCCGCGGCGAGCCTATCAATCTGAATGTGGTCAACGCCGACATTCGGGACATTCTCAGCTATATTACCGATCAGTACGGGATCAACTTCATCATCGACAAGTCGGTGGCAGCCGTTCCCGTGACCGTGAAGGTAAACGAAGTGCCGTGGAATGTCGCCCTTGAGTCCGTACTGCAGTCGCAGGGACTGGGTGTTCAGGTGAACGGTAATATACTGCGTATCGCGGATTCAAAATCACTCGCCGACGAGCTTGAAGTTCAAAAGATAGTTCGCAACGGCGTGATCGATAATTCGCCCCTATATACAGAGTTCCTTCGCCTTAACTATGCACGTGCATCCGGCACGCTTTCGGGCACCAGCGGAGCCAGCGGTCAACTACAGACTGGAATGCAGAGCGGCGGCGGAAGTTCAAGCTCCGGTGGCGGAGGAATGAGCTCGGGCGGAGGATCTGACCAGGGCATTTTGGGAATCATCCAAAAACGGCTTTCCCGTCGAGGAACTGTCGAAGTGGATGGTCGCAGCAATACCCTTATCATCACGGACGTAAAACAGAATATCGACGCTATCCGGCAGCTTGTCGCTTACCTTGACCAACCCGAGCCGCAAGTAGAGATCGAAGCCCGGATCGTGGTCGCATCACGAAATTTCAGCCGCGACATCGGCGTCCAGCTCGGTGCCATACTTAACGGGGCACGCGGAAGCGGTATTCTCGGCGGCACGTTGCCGGGAACGCCCTCGATACAGACGCCCAATCCCGGAATCCCCAATCCCAGTGTAAACAATGATCTTTACTCGAAGATCGCCAACACAGCGATCGGACTGACAACAGGCGTTTTTGGAACCGCACAGTTAAGTGCATTGATTTCGGCCGGCGAGCAGAAAGGCCAGGCGAAGGTGATCGCGACGCCACGCGTCACGACACTTAACAACCGTCCTGCAGAGATCAAGAGCGGTACCAAGATCCCCATTACAACAATCCAGCCGGGAGCTGCAGCGGGCGGTGCAGTAGTTGCGACTACAACCTACGTTGACGTCCCGCTTCGATTGGCGATCACTCCCCAGATCACTGACGTCGGTACTATCATCCTCGATGTGACCGCTGAAAACAGTTCCACGGCGTCGGTCGTTGGCGGAGCAGCCCCTGCGATCAACTCGCAAAGCATGAAGACCCAAGTCACGGTTCCCGATGGCGGAACGACGGTGGTCGGCGGAGTGCTTTTTGACGATGAGCGTGAATCCACGGATAGCACGCCGGGACTTTCGCGAATTCCCATCCTGGGGTATCTGTTCAAACGAAAGGGTGTTCAGCGAAATACGAACGAGATCCTATTCTTTATCACGCCGCGCATAACGCGTCCTGACTATACGGCGGTGAATCAGAACGGCACCGCCCCGAAACCGGCATCGATCTTCCAGCCGGTGCCCCTTGGCAATCCACCGTCGAATTCCACTCCGACAGTAGAGACGCCGCAGCCTGTGGTTTTGCAAGGACCCGATTTAGTACGACCTAACGCAACGCCT
>JBDTZO010000048.1:0-16408 GCA_040005135.1 Acidobacteriota bacterium
CGCACCGCCAGTATTTCCGCCAAAAACGACTCCAGGTTGAAAATTAAGTAGGTCAAGCGGGTTACGGCCGCGTGTACCAACGATGGGCAAGCTTTCCAGAGTTTTCTGCTCGATGTTGCTGCCGATGTTGCCTGACGTGCTCGTCTGAACTTGTTCAGCGGTCGCCTCGACAGTGACCGCGGCGGCAACATCGCCGACCTGTAATGCAACGTTGACCGTGGCAGGCTGATTAACCAAAGCAACATTCCCGGTCGAGATAAATCGCTTGAAGCCAGTCTTCTCTACCGTCACATCATATGTTCCCGCTTGTATAAGATCGATCACAAACGAACCAGATTCGCTTGTCTCCGTTTTGAAACTATTGCCCGTACCCACACGGATTATAGAGACGGTCGCCCCCGAAACCGGTGCTCCCGACGAATCGGTGACCACACCTGTGATCCGCGAAGTCGTTCCCTGGGCAAAGGCCGAGATACACAGCGTCACGATTAATAGCAAGAACGTAACGGCGCCAGACAGACGTTTACTACACATAATTTTCCCTCCTAAAGAAAGTTACCAATATAAGCAAACCTTATCGACTTCAGGTTCGTGACTAGAATTTGTTGTGTCGTACAATAACACAGGATAAACTTTTTGTTAACCCTAAAATTCTTATCGGTAATTTTTAGGAATCATCTCGTGTAGTAGATCATCGTGCCGCCCGCACCGACGGCCCATCCGAATTTCTTTTCCATGTATAGGCCATAGAGATTGGCCGTTGTGCCGCTTTCCTGCCTGATCCAAGTCAATCCGCGGTCGACGGATCGAAGCAGTGCGCCGGAATAGCCAACGATCCAGCCATTTTTGTCGTCTGAAAAATTTACGCGGAGAAACGTGTCACGGAAGTTCGTATTGACGGCGGACCATGTCGCTCCACCGTTCTCGGTTCGGAGAACGGTCCCCGACTTGCCCACGGCAAAGCCTTCGTTATCGTTGCGGAAATCCACATTGTAGAGCGGTTTCGTCGTACCGGAGCTCTGCGTCCGCCAATTCAATCCGCCGTCTTCGGAATGCAGGATCACTCCGTCGTCACCGACCGCCCAGACTTGGGATTTTCCGCTAAAATCCGCGTGAATAAGCTCCTTTTTCGTTGGAACATTGATCCGCTGCCAAGAATCGCCGCCGTTCTCTGTTCTGAACACCAGGGAATCGATCACGTCGCCTGCTTTATTGAGGACCGATCCGATAATGATCCCACGTTTTTTATCTGCGAACCTGATGCTCAGAAATTCGGGTACACCTTTTGGAAAGTCAGCTTCGCGAAAGATCTGGGTGGGTTGCCAGGTCTGCCCGCCGTCTCGTGTGATGAAAAGCAGCTTCCCCGCAACCAGGTATCCGTTTTCGTCGTTACGAAAATAGATCTCGTTGATGTCTTCGGTAGTATTGAGCGGATATTTCGTCCAGGTCCGGCCGGCATCGTTGGTCGAGGCGAGGTAACCGCCATCGCCGGCGACAAATCCGCGGTTAGCCGACGTGAAAAACACGGTGACGAGATCGACGCGGGCGTCACCCGTTCGACGTGCCGACCAACCGCTCTGCGCAAACGCCCCAAATGCAAAAACCAATATCAACGAACCAATAAATACAAAACGCGCCAAGGTAATTCCTCCAACTACGAAAAAAAGTGATCTAACCAATAGCATAACCGCTCAGTGGTTAAAAATCACTTTTCCTCGTTAAGCCTGCAATTCCAGCCGGCCCGGCAGGTTCACGACGTTATCCGATAAACCTTTCCTTTCCAAACGACAACTACATTCTCACCGAGAGAGAAATACGGTGCCAATTGGCGATCGGCCTCGATCAACCGGAAATAATCATAGCTGGCGAATCTGATCGTCACCTCCGGCAATTTCGAACCGGCGACGAACTCGGCATCCGTCCAGACGTTGTTAACGTTGGTAAAGCTCTTGTTCGCTACGAACTGGTTTTGGCGGTTGTTCTGCAGAACGACCTGGATTGAATCTTCATTTTCGCTAGCTACCGCTTGTGTGTTCGCCTGCATTGAATTTTGCTGAACGCTAAGCTGTACAGCTCCCGAACCGCTTTGAGATTCCATCATTTTTCTCGCGTCCGCTACAACCGTTTTAGCCCTCGGCGAATCCTTCCGCACATTGGACACGGAACCGTCAGTTGCCAGATATGAGGTGTATGGGGTGACTAAGCCGTAACGAGTTCCGAGTTCGACGACCTCATCGCGGACTTCGCGGTTTTCGCCGTTCGCACGGATCTGCTCCAACAGCCATCCGACGCGCCGGCTTGCCCAGAGTCGCGGGAGAAAGTCGTTTGCATCGGAACGGAGCGGAAAATCTAGGTCCTTATAGGTGAAGCTTCGCGATTCCTTGCCGGCTTTGCCCGTCAACCGAAGTGTAATGTTCTGAAGGTCGTTGCTATTCTTATAGCGACCGATGATGGTCAACTGCATACCCCTAAAAAGATCGGTGAGCTTTCGCGGATATGTGAGATCAGAAAGTACGGGTCCCATATCCAGGTCCAGGTCAGAAAGCACGGGCGAGCTGACGCGCGAAAAGAAATTGGAAACCTTTACCTCGAGATCCTCTTTTGGCTGAATGTAATCCGATATGCCTGAATTTTCCGACCCGATCCGGTCAAGGAGATTTGTGTTGACATCGTAACCGAAACCAAATGGGAAGATCCGTACGTCTAGGTCCTTTGCGTTCTTTAGGTTAGCAATGATCTTATCGACCTGCGTCTCGCCGACTGTCGGCAGGCCATCAGTCATGAAGACCAGCATTTTAGGTCGATCGCCGCGCTCGAACTGCTTCATCGAAGCTATTAAGGAATCGTTTATGTTTGTGCCGCCATTCGGTGCGAGCTTTTTGACGAATTCCTCGCCTCGCCGCTTCCCTTCCGCGTTTGCTGCGATAAGGTGTCGTTCCATCAGGTGCTCTTCGCCGGCGAAATTAATGATGTTGAACCGATCTCCGTCCCTGAGTGTTTGGATGCCGAAAAGCAATGCCTTTCGAGCCTTGTCCATCTTGCCTTCGTCAGCCATCGACCCCGATGTGTCGAGGACAAATACGATGTCTTTGTTAACAAGTTCTTTTTCCGAAAGCTCATCTTTAGGCGAAAGTGTTAGGAGAAAATAGCCGTCTTTGCCGGGCTCGCGGTATGTAATTAGCGATAGTCCGAAGTCGTCTTTCGATAGTCCATAATAGAGTTGAAAGTCCGAGTCATTGCTATTGGTCTCGAACGAAACGACGGTAGAGTTCCCGTTTTTGCTATTTACCTCTATCTGGTGTGTCGGTGAATAAACATTCCGCGGCGCCTCGCGGCCTTCGATCGTGATCTTCCCTGACACGGCCCCGAATTTCTGATTTGCTGGTCGCTGGTCACTACGGCGGCCGTAAGCCACATCTTCCATCGGCAGCGGCGGCCGGGACCAGACGTTTCGGCCTGTGCCCAGCAGATAATGGTAATTAACGGTGCCCGACTCAGCCTTTAGCACCTCGGTGTATGTGATCTCGAGCTTTTTATCCGAATTCGGAGGAATTGGGAAGATCGACGCCTGAAAGAGATCTTTTCCCGCGTATTCAAGCAGGCCGGGATCACGCTGACGCCGGACGATCTCGTCATAGATCCGCCGTGCTTCTTCACGTGATCGAACTTCGCCAACAAGCTTCTTACCGTTTTCCCAGATCGCGAATTCCACCACAGACGCTGTTTCGGGGATAGGGAAAAAGTACGTGCCCTCGAGAGTGTACGGCGAATCGTTGCGAAAGATCTGTTCGACGTGTGTCGTCGCTACCTGACCGACTATTTTCGTATCCAGTTTGATAGATTTTACCGGAAGAGCGTTTGGGAGCTGCGGCATGGGCCGCGGGATCGGACGGCACGGCCTGACTTCACAGATGATAGGGATGATCACGCCCTGAGCTCTGACGGCCATCGATAGCGCAAATCCAGCAAAAATAACAAAAACAACAGCGGCAATTGATCGGGGATTCATATATTTACTCCAGTTTGGATCTAGCGGCACGACGCGACTTCGCCTGAGTGACTACTAAATGAACGCACAACTTCCCGGCGGCTTGCGTTCTTTTTCTCAACGAACATATTTTTGTCACCGGTAGACCTTTCTTTGCTCCACATCCGTCAGGCAGTTATTATCAAATCCACGACTCTGTTCGCGAAAAGCACCGAATGAAAAAATATCCATTTATCTTGTTCTCGTTTTTGTTTTCAGTTTTGGCGGCAGTACCTTCGATATCGTGTCAATCAACGGTCGCCGCGGCGAGCCCGATTCCGGGCGTCAACCATATTGTCTGGGTTTGGTTCGAAAACCGTGAAAGTACGGCGATCACTGCGGCCACTGCGCCCTACTTCAGCAGCTTTGCGACGTCAAATGTTAATTTTTCTAATTTTTACGGAGTCGAACATCCATCGCAGCCAAACTACCTTGACGCTTTCTCGGGTTCAAATCAGGGAGTGACAAACGATAATCATTTCACGTTTCCGGCGACTACGGACAATCTGGCGAAGCAGCTTGCCGCTGCAGGCCGGTCATGGCGCGTTTATGCGCAAGACTATCCCGGCGGCTGTTCCGATGCGGACTCAGTGGCGGGTGGGATCGACGGCCCCGGCGTCGCCGGCACATACGTGCGAAAGCATAATCCGGCGATCAGCTTTGAGAGTGTGCGGCTTGATCCCGTTCAGTGCGCGAATATCCAGTCGCTTGCGAGCTTTGATCCGACCGTCAATTTCGCTTTCGTCGTGCCTAATATGGTCAACGACATGCACGACGGCACGACCGCCCAGGGCAACACGTTCCTGCAGAATTTTGTTCCGCTAGTAAACGCAGGTTCCGACTCGGCTCACACGCTTCTCATCGTAACGTTTGACGAGGGATCGACGAGTACGAACGGGGGCGGACACATATATACGGCTATTTCGGCCCCTTGGCTAAATGCTGGAACTGTCAGCACGACCTATAATCACTTGAGTGTTCTTCGTACGATCGAGGCAATTTACGGGCTACCATTCCTTGGAAATGCAGCAACGGCACAGACTATTACTCAGATACTGCCGACAGCTCGAACTGGTCTCGATTTTGATGGTGATGGAAAAGCCGATGAGGCCGTCTTTCGGCCGGCAGACGGAGTCTGGTATTTGAACCGCTCACAACTAGGATTTGCTGCATCCCATTTCGGGGTATCGTCGGACCTGATTGCTCCCGCTGACCTCGATGGTGACGGCAAGACGGACGTCAGTGTTTTCAGGCCCTCGGATGGTGTTTGGTATGGCTTGCGTAGTTCCGACAGCACATTTACCGCGATCCAATTCGGGACAAATGGTGATATTCCCGTCCCCGCCGATTTCGATGGTGACAGCAGAGCTGACCTGACCGTCTATCGGCCGTCGAGCGGAGTTTGGTTTCGACTCAGCAGTTCCAACGGAGCCGTCGTCTCGACGCGTTTCGGCAGTCCGGGCGACCATCCAACGTTGGGAGATTTTGACGGCGACGGGAAAGCAGATATTGCGGTTTTTCGTCCTTCGAGCGGAGTTTGGTACCGTTTGAATAGCTCAAGCGGGGCATTTTCGGCAACTCCGTTCGGCGTGTCGGGCGACGACCCAGTTCCGGCGGATTACGATGGGGATGGCAAGACGGACATCGCAGTCTTCAGGCCATCCGACGGTACGTGGTACCGACTGAACAGCTCGAACGGAGCCTTTAGTGCGGTTGCTTTCGGGACGAGCGGAGATCTCGCATCACCGGCAGATTTTGATGGAGACGGCAAGGCGGATATCGCCGTTTTTCGACCAACCGACGGGAACTGGTACGAACTACGTTCATCGAGCGGTTTTTCGGCGATCCAGTTCGGCGCGTTGGGTGACATCCCGATCCCGAACGCATTTGTAAGATAGTGGACCGATCATTGATCGGGTTTATCATTGACAAGTGCGTCGTCGATATCCGTTTCGAGCCTGGCTCTTAGCTTTTCGACCAGCGCGTCGGAACGATCGAGGTTCGTGGTAAGACTTGTCTTCGTCGACTGAATTTCCGTTAACAACGACTGAAGATTTGTCTTTTCAGCGTCGAGGGATTTCTTGCGCATATCCCGTAACTCTTCTGGACGCATTGAACCGGAGAAAGCCGCGGACCGGTTGATCATCTCGGGCCGGCTGTCATACTCGATCTGATCGAGGCGTGTCTTGACGGAATTTTCCTTTTCTATCATGTCAAAAAGCTGCTTACGCAGGCTTTCAGATCGCTGCTCTGCCCTCGTCAGGATGTCGAGGTTCAAGAGCATTCGCTTCTGCTTTTCTTCGTAAGGGTCCGACTTGACCGCCTCTAGCTTTCTAACTCGTGCGTTCAAGTCTTTAACTTTCTGAGCATTTGGATCGGTTTGAGGCTCCGTCTGGATGGCTTCGCCGGGCGTAACATATGTAACCGGATCGTTTTGGTCTGCGGTTCGTATCACCTGGGCGTCATTTGATACCGGCGTCGGCGTCGCTACAGGTACCACCGTCGGCGAAGAATTTCGGCGGTGGCGCGTTTGAGCATCGGTCCGAGCGACAACGCCCGCGATTACTAGCATTACGAGACAGATCAATAACGAGGTACGGTACGACCACATGATTTTCATTACCTTTTCCCTTTTTGTTTTGAGACCTTGTCCGGGATAAAATCGCCCCGGACTAGCTCGATGGCATTTTTTGCAAGTCCTACGAACGGTATCGCGTCGATGCCCGAATTCACGATCCCGCGGAAGACGCCCTTGTCGCGAATATCGCTCCCAACCAACACTATCGCAACAGCCGTCCCGCCGAACGGTATGGTCTTGGCCACTCGCTTAGCCACCTGCCACCCGCCAGCGTGGAGTACCTTTCGACCAACCGAATGTTTCTTGTCCGTCATCGCGTCTAAAGTCTATACTTGCTTTAATAGGATGACAAAAGCATACTTTTTCTTTGCACGAAAACGTCTTGCTAAAGTTTCATTTTCCAATTCACAATGACGCTCACAGTAAGCAAGATATCAAAGCGGTATGGCGACAAATGGGCTCTTCGAGACGTCGGCTTTGATGTCGTAGACGGCGAGATCTTCGGGATCTTCGGCGACATCGGGTCTGGAAAGTCCACGTTACTTAGGTGCATTGCCGGCGACGAGAAAATATCCGGCGGTTCCATATCGCTCGATGGCGCGGAGTGGTCGAAGCAAACCAAAAGAGGTCGCGATGTTCAGATGGCCGGCGTTAGCGATCCAACAGGGATCGTTTCGCTTTTGGCACGCCGAAATACCGTCGCCTCCAGCGGAGAAACTCGACTAAGCGAACTGCGTGAAGCCCTCCAGACCGACAAAAAAGTGCTTCTGCTAGATGATCCACTTATAGCGATCAAGAGCCGCGAGCGTGAAGCCGTCGTATTAGATATTCGCCGTTTTGCCGAGCACGGAAACATTGTGCTGATGGCGTCGTCAACGTTCGAAGACATCGCAACGAACTGCGATAGAATGGCGATAATTGTCGACGGTGAGATCATTCAGATCGACACCCCGCAGAATATTTATGAGCACCCCACGACAGTATCTTCGGTGATCGGACGAAGTAACTTGATCGCCGCAAGGCGACTGAGTTCGACAACCGCCGATCTGCCGGAGTTCATGTCGCTTTCAGGTGGCCACCGACTGTTTGCCCAAGCTACGGAAAAGAACCGGTTGGGAGCGATCAACCAGAACGTCGTGCTGGCGATCCGGCCGGAGCAGGTGTCGATATCATTTGGAGCCTCGTTTCCTGAGGACAATCTCCTGAAGGCGGTTGTAACCGGAATCAGATTCCACGGCGAAACCACGCTTGTCGAACTCGATGCCAGTGGTTTGCTGCTCGAGGCCCGCGTGTTCCGCGTTGTCGGACTCGCGGCAGGCGACGAGTGCATGGTCAGCCTTCCTCCAGACCGGCTGCAGGTGTTAAAAAATTAGACCATCAGCCCGAGCGAAATACCGAAGCAGAAAAGATCGCTGTACATTTTTGAACTGAATCCCTGGATTCCGTCCAAACTACTGTTGGTTGGGATTGAGATCGAGAATGATGTTTACGCGGCGATTCTTGGCTTTGTTTGCGGCCGTCGTATTCGCAACCGCCGGTATCGTCGCCCCGAACCCCTTAGCTCTAATACGAGAATCGACGACGCCGAGCGCATTGAGTTTCTGGCTGATCGTGCTCGCCCGTTCGTCTGTCAAGGTCTGTAGAACCTCGGGTTTTCCACTGTTGTCGGTGTGCGACTCGATCGTGACCATATAGTCAGGATTATTCGCAAGTATCTCTCCGAGCGACGCCAGCTTACCGTCCGACTGCATGGCCAAGGAACTCGAACGTGAGCCTGACCACAGGTTTTCCGGAAGTATCAGCACGATCGAGTTATCTACCCGCGAGACGACGCCAAACCGCTTCAGTGAGTTGATGAGCTCGCCTTCGGATGCCTTAATATTGGCGATTTTCGCCTGGCGGTCACGCTCTGTCTGAGCCGCTGCCCTCTCTTTCTCGGCAGCATCCACCTTCGCCTTCATATTTTCGGCGTCAAGCTTTATCCGTCCCAGCTCTTCGCGAAGTCGGCCATTCTCGTCCCGCAATTCTTTAAGCTGCGATGAATAGTTCATCGCGTCACGTTCGGCCAATTCACGGTTCCGGGTTTCCCGACCGAGTTCCTCTTTGAGACTGTCGATCTGATCCTGGGCAGAGGAAACTTTTTCCTCCGCCTTTCTGGTTTCGGCATCAGACCTGGCCTTTTCATTCCGTTTTTCGCGCGCCTCTTTTCTGGCAAATGCCGTCGACTCCGCTTTGACCGCCGCGCCGATCGCTTTTCGCGCGTCGATGTCCACGAGATCTTCCTTGCGGCCAGCTTTCCAGCTTAGCTCGGCATTTTGAAGAAGGACGGTCGCCTCGGTTAGCTCAGTCGGGGCATCGCGCTCGGCACCGGCAAACATCGCAAGCGCGACAGCCTGCTTGGCTTGGAGGATCGTTGACGGCGTTTTGGAATAATCAAGTTCGGCGATCTCAGGTGTCCGCGGATCCCGAAAATAATCACTGGAATTCCCAAAGTACTGTGCAGTTGAGGTCGTGCTGATCTGGCGGCCATTGGCCATGTACGGGGTCAGGTTTTCGAGCATTATCGCCTGACTCGGACGGCGAACTAAGAAATGCGGTTCGGCTGTAACGATCAAAGCGAATGTCTGGAGCGGAGTAGTCACGCTGATCTTGGAATCGAATTCGAAAAACCCGCGGCGTTTGATCTCGCCAAGATTATCGACCTGACCGTCAGGTGAAATGGCCCACAGTACGTATGTTGCATAACCCGCACCGAGTTCGAAGGGTCGGGGCATTTTGGACACGTTGAGGTCGATCTCTGTACCGTTACGCTTGGTACGCTTTACCTTTGCCTCACCTTTCATCCGCGGAAAGCGTGTCGTCCCACGAAATTGAACCGTGACCTGCTCGTCCAGCGGGTATGTGGCGGCGGTCGTTCGCCTGGCAACATCGACCTGCGCGGCTACCGACAGTGCTGCAAAACCGGAAACGAGAACGACGGCAATTAACTGATATATCTTGGAGTTTTTCATAAATTATCGACAGGGATGGAGCACTGTTCAAAAAGATGCCATATCTTACCGAACCGTTGCAAGTTTTGAGTTCTTGGACAGAGGCTGGTTAACTACAGTATATTCATTTCTTTATCGCTCGCGATGAACGACCTCAAACGACTCCTCAGATACGTACGCCCTTACTGGCTGACCTTTGTCGCGGCCTTCATCGCGATGATCCTCACGGCCGTTTTTGAGACCGCTACGGGTGCCTTGCTGGTGCCTATTTTCAATCAGTTCGTTCCATCGCCGCAACCCTCGAAGCTACCGATCGACCTTTCAAGCATTATACCTCGAGACGATTGGTACCGAGCATGGATCTCGATCGCGGTACTTATGGTCGCATTTACCGTGCTCAAGGGCATTGCCGAGTATTTTTCATCGTTCCTGATGGCGAAGATCGGTCAATCGGCGATCCTAAACCTCCGACAGGAATTATACGACCACCTGCTTCGGCAATCGGCGTCGTTCTTTGAAAAACACCGCACCAATTTTCTGGTTTCACGTCTTGTCGTAAGTTGCGCAGCAATTGAACTTGCGGTCTCAGCGAACCTTCGCGACGTTTTGCGCGAGTCGCTGATGCTTATCTTCTTTTTCGGCGCCGCGTTCTATTTTAATTGGCGACTGACGCTCGGGGCGATGGTTATAGCTCCGATGATCGGAATGCTGACGACACAGTTCAGCAAGCGTCTCAGAAAACTTGCTGAAATATCGGTTGAGGGCAATAAGCTTCTGACCGACACCGCACAGGAAGCAATTGCAAACCACGCGATCGTCAAGGCATATCACGCCGAGGAACGCGAAAAAGGCCGGTTTAAGAAGTTTGCACAGCTCATTGCAAACTCGAACCTTCGCTCGGGACGGATCTCGGCCATCTCACCGCCGACTATAGACTTGATCGGCGTTATTACGATCGTTGCCCTTTTCTACTTCGGCCTGCGCGAGATTAACGCCGCCAGAATGGACGCGGCCGAGTTCTTTACATTCATTTTTTTCCTTCTCCGCAGCTATGACCCAATGCGCAAGATCTCGCGACAGCATAACGAGATCGCGCGAGCCTTTGCCGCGGCGCACGATGTCTGGGACATTATCGACGACGACGAAACGCTGCCCGAGAGACCAGATGCCGTAGTCCTCGGACCTTTAAAGGATGCGATCGTACTCAAGGACGTTTCGTTCAATTACCGCAGCAGCGGCCGAAGTATTCTTCAGTCCGTGGATCTCAAAGTACCGCGCGGATCGATGGTTGCTCTTGTCGGTGAAAGCGGCGGCGGTAAATCGAGTTTAATAAAACTTGTACAGCGGCTCTATGACCCGACTGAAGGCTCGATCACATGGGACGGCACCGATCTCCGAGATGCAAGTATTTTGAGCCTGAAAAAGCAGCTCGCGCTCGTGACTCAGGAAACAGTGTTGTTTAACGATACAATTCGATACAACATCTCTTATGGAAATCCGGACGCGACCGATGCCGATATCGAAGAGGCCGCACGCGTGGCCTTTGCCGACGAATTCATCGATCAGATGAAAGACCGATATGACACGATCGTCGGCGAACGCGGAACGATGCTTTCGGGCGGCCAGAGGCAGCGTATCGCCATCGCCAGGGCTGTGCTGGTCAACGCGCCTGTATTGATACTTGACGAGGCTACGTCGGCCCTCGACACCGAAAGAGAGCGGCTCGTTCAGCGAGCGCTGGGAAATCTCACACAAAATAAGACCTCGATCGTCATTGCTCACCGCCTCTCGACCATCCGTCGGGCTGACAAGATCGTGGTGATGGAAAAAGGAAAGATCGTCGAATCGGGTACTCATGATGAATTGCTCGAACATGGTGGACGATACAAAAAGCTTTACGAGATCCAGTTCGCCCCGGAAGAATACCTTTCCGAGAGCCCTAATTCGTAAAGCACAAAGGAATATTTAGCTATGAGATCAATGACAGGTTTTGGCCGTGCGACTGCGGCCGAACATAATTTTTCGATCACGGTCGAGATCAAGACGGTAAACAACCGGTTTCTAGACGTCAACCTGCGTCTTTCGAACGAACTTCAATCGCTCGAATCAGACATTAAACGGATGATCGGCCACCGGCTTTCGCGTGGTCGCGTCGACGTCAATTTACAATACGAGCGGAATGACGAGACCACCTATGAATTGAACCGACCGCTGATCGCAGGCTTTCTAACGGCAATGCGTGCGATGAAAGACGAATTCCAACTCGCCGGAGAACCTGATCTGAACGTCATCGCCCGTCTTCCGAACGTCATCGTGCCGAGTAAGAGTGCGGCGGTCCCCGAATTTTTTGCTGCGGTTGAGACCGTGGTCGCTGCCGCCCTCGACGATCTTGAAAAGATGCGTGCTAAAGAAGGCAGCCACTTAGCAGAGGAACTGATCTCGCGACTAAAAACGATCGAGGGACGTCTGCCCGCGATCGAGAATGAAGCTTCGAGGGTTGGAGACGAGTTTTTGGCACGGCTTACCAAGCGGATCGATGACATTCTTTCCAAAACGGACTCGCAGATAACCATAGATCAGGGACGACTTGCCCAAGAGGTCGCATATCTCGCCGACAGGGCCGATATCTCGGAGGAGATCTCGCGACTCCAGACACATATCGAGCATTTTCGTTCCATCATGGTCGAAGATAAAGACGTCGGAAAGCGGCTCGATTTTCTCACGCAGGAACTCAACCGCGAGGCTAATACGATCACATCGAAGACCAACAATATGATCGTCAAAGAAAATGCGCTTGCGATCAAGAGCGAAATTGAAAAGATCCGCGAACAGGTGCAAAATGTTGAGTAACAAATGGTTGGACGATTGATCATCATCAGTTCGCCCTCCGGCGGCGGCAAAGGAACTCTTATCCGTGAGGTCCGCGGCCTGATGCCCGAGCTTGCCTATTCGGTCTCGTTCACGACGCGGCCGCAGCGTTTTGGCGAAGAGGACGGACGCGAATATCACTTTGTCGAACGTGACCGGTTCGAACATCTGATATCAGCGGGCGAGTTTCTGGAATACGCCGAGGTGCACGGAAATCTGTACGGAACATCCCTTGCCGAGAGTCAGCGACTCTTTAACGCAGGAAAGGACGTCATCGTCGAGGTCGATGTCCAGGGAGCTGTGCAGATCATGGAAAAGCCAGGCATCGACTGCATCAGTATCTTCATCTTGCCGCCTTCGTTCGAGGTGTTGAAAGCCCGGCTGACGTCACGCGGAACTGAAGGCGAAACCGAGCTCAACACGCGTCTCCGCAACGCATTCATTGAAGTTCTTGAGTATCCAAAATTTAAGTATGTCGTTGTGAATGAGGATCTCTCCGCGGCGACCAGACAAATCACGTCGATCATCACGGCCGAACGGCAGCTTGAGATTCGACAAACAGAGGCGGTTCAGGCTATACTTGATAGTTTCGATGCCTCCAAGCATCGGTATTCAACGTAAATGAAAAATATGGCCGATCAAACCACTATCGAAACCGACGAAATTGCCGAGGATATTCCGGAAAAGATCGATCCGCCGGTGATCGACTCTAAATACCGAATGATCATCCTGGCTGCTCAGCGAAGCAAGCAGCTCCAGCGAGGGGCCAATTCGCGGACCGACATCGACATCCGTAAGAATAAGCCGACCCGCGTCGCTCTCAAAGAGATCGCCGAACGCCGCGTGAATTTTCACTTCACGGACCAGAACGACATGATCATCCCGGCCGAATAATACCGCTGGATTCGAACCGCATTGAAAAGCCGCCTTTTGTAGGCGGCTTTTCTGTTTTCAGTATTTTCGAAGACTTACATTCCCTTGTAATTCGGCCCGCCGCCGCCTTCGGGCGTCACCCAATTAATGATCTGGTACGGGTCCGCAATGTCGCACGTCTTGCAGTGAACACAGTTAGAAAAATTGATCTTTAGTTCCTTACGGCCCGCCGCGGCATTCTCTTCCATTTCATACACCTGCGCTGGACAGAACTTTACGCACGGGTTGCCGTACTCTTCCACACAGCGTGTTGCGCAAACTTCGGTGTCGAGCACGTGCAGGTGGCATGGCTGGTCTTCATCGTGTGAAACGCCGGCGTGAAAAACGTCGGTGGCTTTGTCGAAGGTCAGAACATTGTCAAATTTTACATCCGCGTATCGCGAACTGTCGCCCGGATTTTCGCTGAGCTTCTGCATCCGTTCAAAGCCGGCGACGTGATGTTCCTTTGGCATAAAGCCCCAGGCCAATCCTCGACTCAAAAACTGAAGTCCGGAATTTATCAATGCGGACCAGCGTCCTTTCTGAAAGGATGCGTGAAAATTGCGTACAAGGTGGAGCTCGTCGTATATCCAGCTCTGATCGACCTTTTCAGCGAAGTGCTTAAGTATTTTTGACGAAAAATCCTGATGATCGAGTGCCGTGACGATCGTCTCGGCCGCCAGCATTCCGGACTTCATCGCGGTATGGATGCCCTTGATCCGCTGTCCGTTCAGGAACGAAGCACAGTCGCCGACAAGCAAAACGCCGTCGGCGTAGAGCTTAGGCATCGTAAAAAAGCCGCCGGTATTTATAGACTTCGCCCCGTACTTGATCATTTTACCGCCTGCCAGAACGGCAGCGACCTTTGGATGCGTTTTGAATTTTTGAAATTCGGCGTGCGGATCGATCGTCGCGTCCTCGTAATCCAGTCCCGTGACGTAGCCGATACTCACCGTGTTATTCGGCATCCCGTAGATCCATCCGCCCCCGTACGTTCGCGTGTCCGATGGAAATCCTAAAGTGTGAACGACCTTTCCCTCGGGAAAATTGCCCGGCGGCAGCTCCCACAGCTCCTTTACACCGAGCGAAAATACCTGCTCGTCCTTACCTTGGTTGAGCCCAAGTCGGGCGGTCAACTGTTTGGCTAGCGAGCCGCGCGAACCTTCGCCTAGGACGGTGACCTTTGCCAAAAGATCAACGCCCGGCTCAAAGTTCGGCTTGTGCTTACCGTCCTTATCGATGCCTTTATCGCCGGTTCGAATGCCGATCACTGCATCGTTCTCATCATAAAGCACTTCGGCGGCCGGAAATTCCGGGAAAATATTGATGCCCTGAGCCTCACACCGATCGCCGAGCCATTCACAAATTTTGCTGAGGCTAACGATGTACTTACCTTTGTTTTTAAGCGGCGGTGGAACGATCGGGGCGTTAATGCCGCGGTTCTCGGTCAGGTACCAGAACGCATCCTCGGTTACAACCGTGTCGACCGGAAATCCCTCAGCAAGAAAATCGGGCATCAGTTCGCGAATGGCGATCGGATCCATGACTCCACCCGACAAGATATGTGCACCGACGAACGGGCCCTTTTCAACGATCGCGATCTCGATCTCGCCGATCTGGCGGCCAAGTTTGAGGCCTTTATCGACCAATTCGTCGTGCCTCGCTATCTCGCTTTTCAGATGCAGGGCCGCAGCCAAATTCGCAGGCCCGGCACCCACAAACACAACGTCCATCTCGATTTGTTCGCGCTCGATCATATATGAATACCTATTCAGAAGATGGTCAAAAGTATATCAAACCGCTTCGCTAAATACGACTTAGGGCCTTTTCGCCGCGGGTTCTTGGTATACTCGCAGGGACAAATGCGGATAGTCCCAAACCCGAAACAGATCTCGCTCGCACTGGTTATCCTGGCTGCGATGCTCTCGATCACGTGCGGCAGCAAGAACGAGGTGAATCCGCGCCTGTCGGCCGAGATGCCAAACAAGATCATCTGGGCATGGGAACGGCCCGAAGACCTCAGATTTCTAGACCCGCACGAATTCGGCGTCGCATTTCTCGCACAAACGCTCTATCTCGAAGGCGATCAGGTCACCGTACGCAAGCGCCGTGTTCCGGTCGAAACGGCGCCCGGCACGTACATGATCGCCGTAACGCGGATCGAAACTAACAAAGAGACCGCCAAACGACCGACGCTCTCGGCGGATATGAGTGCAAAAACAATATCACTGATCAAATCAACGCTCGATCTGCCGGAGGTGCGTGCCGTGCAAATCGATTTCGACGCCGTAAAATCAGAACGCGAATTTTATCGAACAATGATGAAGGAACTTCGGCATACGCTCGATAAAGTCGCGGACAAGAGTGTCCGCACTCCGCTGACCATGACCGCTCTTGCCTCTTGGTGCACCGGCGACGCATGGTTCAACGACTTCCCCGTCGACGAAGCCGTCCCCATGGCATTCCAAATGGGCGCCGACGAATCGAAGATCAAAACCTACCTCGGAAACGGCAACGATTGGGTCGAACCGCTATGTCGGGGCAGCTATGGCATATCAATCGAGGAGGGCCGTATTGCGGGGATGAAAGACGAACGAAGAGTGTACTATTTTAAGAGTTCGGGTTGGGCCCAAAGCGATCCTGAGAACCTGATCAAATGAATTTCGATTGGCCATTTTACGATCCAGATTTACTTCTACTGATCCTCATGTTTTTCGCAGGCATCGGGGCAGGCTTCGGTGCGTTTCGAATGTGGAAAGCTATCATTAACGAGCATCGAACTCCGCCTGACACTTTATTCCACGCGTCGTCACAGTCGAAACAGATCTATACGTCGTTTCAGGCGAGTTTGGTAACTATCGTGGCGGTAGCTTTCGTGCTCGCTGGAGGTATCTCTGTCGTATTTTCCACCATTGGAAAGTACCAATTTCGTTCGGTCCCGATCGACAAATTAGTTGCGATCGAAGTATCTAAAGCGAGCCAGGAGGGTATGCTCGACCGGAATAAAATGATTCGTATCGAGAATCGGAATGG
>JBDTZO010000104.1:0-16202 GCA_040005135.1 Acidobacteriota bacterium
CCGTTTTTCAGAGATGCTTTTATGCGCTTCTCCCGACACTTAATGTGTTCCATATCGTGATCGGCCGGTAGTGGGTCAGTTTGAATTTGATTCTGAGGATCGGCCCAACTGCCATCGTCTAAAAACATAATAAGAGGCGGTGACTAGAACGCCGTCGAGCAGATTAATAAAAATACTGACCACCCCAAAAGCTCTCCATAATCCGAACAGCAGAATCCAGATTACAAGTGCCGCCAGTAGCGCGGGTATCCGGCTCGGAGGTCGCTCGCAGGAGGGAGGGGTCAGGCCCGCTATTTTGTCGATTCTCATATTTTTTTACGATCAGATCTTGCATTTCGTAACTTCGATCTTTCCTATCTTCCCACAACCCCCGCAAAACTGACACAGAAATTATGCCCACAACTCCGTAACTTCCGCCCTCACCGGCTCACATTCCGCGTCGTTTTAAGGTCGAGGACGAGGGTTCCGTCGGGGTCGATCTGCGGGTGGTCGAAGGCAACGGTGTTTGGGACTCGGATCGAGTAGTGACGGCAGAAACGGTTTGAACGGATGACGCGGCATGTAACGCCCGTTTTGGCGAGGATCGGATAGGCGTTTGCCTGGAGAGTTTGGGCCGGACGGACACCGATCGTGCTGTTGATCCGGTCAAACAGCAGAACGACGGCCTCAGGCTCGCCCATCAGTTCGAACACCGTCCGGCCGAGCAGCAAAGTTCCCTTTCGGTCCATACTCACATGCATTCGCCGCCCGGCATCACCGGGCCCGACGGCAAACTCTTCCCATTGGCGAACGATATCCATATGAATTTAGCGGTTAGCGAAACATCCGAACTCGGCTCAGACGATACTGGCGTTTTGACCGGCCATCTTATTAGTGGCCATTGCCCGTAAGCTAATTGATAATGAGTAATTGGAAATTAATAATTACTTGTATTGAAACCGGAGCGTTTTGCGTAAGAGAACTAAAATTTGCCAAGCCAACTCTGAGCACCGCTCATCTCAACTTTCCCCTTGCTGTATTATAGCTGATACATATACTCATTTGCAAGATATTTCATCGGAGCCTCGGCGGAGGCCTGGGCGGGCCGCGGCGGTGGGGGCGGAAACGACGAGCCAGGAGCGGAAAACGGCGGAAATTTGACGAGGTAACAGGGCCAAATTCCCGCGAAATGTGCCGGTTATCCTTGAAAATCGAACTGTACCAAATCGGGCAAATGACTGTACCAAAACCAGCATTTCACTGGCGCTGGCCCACGAGGGCACGAGCGCTGCGAGCTGCATTCCGCCGAGTTGTTACAGTTCTGATCTATTTACAGAGACGAATAAATGAAAGGGATGAACAATTGCCTTCCATTCCCTCGATCGCTGTAAGAGGCCGCCTCGGAAAACCCCGGATTTACTAAATACTGTTTACCATTTACAATTTAACAACCACGATGAGCTATCAGGTTATTGCCCGAAAATGGCGTCCACAGACCTTTGAGGAGGTTACCGGCCAGGAGATCATTACGCACACGCTGCGTAACGCGATCGAGCACGACCGGCTGCACCACGCCTATCTATTCTCGGGTGCCCGCGGCGTCGGAAAGACGACGACCGCACGATTGCTCGCAAAAGCGCTCAATTGCCACAAGACCGATGGGCCAAACCTGACGCCCTGCGCGGGTGTAATTGAGCCGATGTGCCCGTCGTGTCTCGAGATATCGGAGAGCCGCTCGATCGATGTGCTCGAGATCGACGCCGCTTCGCACACCGGCATCGACGACGTCCGCGAGACGATAATTGAGAGCATCAGCTTTAATCCCGCACGCGACCGTTACAAGGTCTTTATCATCGACGAGGTCCATCAGCTTTCGAAACCGGCATTCAACGCGCTTCTGAAAACGCTTGAGGAGCCGCCGCCGCGCGTCGTGTTTGTAATGGCGACCACCGAGCTCCACAAGGTGCCGGACACGATATTGTCGCGATGCCAGGAATTTCAGTTTCGCACGATCCCTTTGCAAAAGATCTTTGACCGGCTGCGGCTGATCGCGGACGCCGAAAAGATCGACATTACAGATGACGCTCTCCGCGAGATCGCCCGCTCAGGCGAAGGTTCGATGCGTGACGCTCAGAGTAATTTTGATCAGGTGATCAGCTTTTCAGGCGAAAAGATAACGCCCACGGACGTCGGCGCCGCCCTCGGGTTTGCCGGCGTCGACATCCTGACACGAGTCGTCAAAGCTCTCGGCAGCAAGCTGCCGAAAGAAATGCTCTCGGTCGTCGACGACCTCGTCGCCCGCGGCCACGACCTGCGTAGTTTTTGCCGCGACCTGCTTGGGCTTTTCCGCGACATGCTCGTCTATAAAGTGGCCGGAAATGACGAAAAGCTTTTCGATTCGTCGGTCATCTCGGCCGCTGAAATGCAAGAGCTTTCGGCACACTTTACCGAGGCCGACCTGCTCAGGTTCTTTAATTCGCTCGCCGATACCGAGACACGTTTGAAAGAGGCTTCGCACTCACGCTACGTTCTCGAGATCGGGCTCGTCAAGCTCGTCGAGCTCCGCCGCGTCGAGGGCGTCGAAACGCTGCTTAAACGCCTCGACGCCCTCGAGAACGGCCAGCCGCGGCAAGTTGGGTCTTCGCCGCAGCCGCCCGCCGCCGCCCGGGCCGCCGAAGAAAAAAAAACTTTAATTACTGAACCGCCACGGCCCGAACCGCCGATCGCAGCAACGCCCGTGCCCGAGATTAGGGAGCAGCAAGAGCCGGAATTCGCACCGCCGGCCGAGTTTCTCGATGAACCGCCTGAGGAACCGCCGTTCGAGGCCTTTGAACCTTCGCCGCCGCGGATCGTCGCTGCACCGCAGCCAAAACCAAGCCATATTCGTGATCTCAGTGCGATGCCCGTGCGTTTGCCGCCAATACCGAGCGAAGATCTTGAGCATTTTGACGACACCTGGCTCGACGCCGCGTACGAGCTAAAGATCGCCCGCGACGGCGACTCCGGGCCGTACAAGGAGCCTTCGGCCATCGTCGATTCCCTGCTCGGCAGCCTCGCCGAGAGCAATCGGCAACAGCATTTTGCCGCCGCGGGAATGCGACAGGCCGCCGCCGCTCCCGCTCGAGCGTACGACACGCGCGGCATTGTTCCAGAGCCCGAGATCGAGGAAACCGACGTGGAATTGCCCGTGCTCGGCGAAGATCCGACCGAGGAAGAGCTGCTCGCCTACGGCAGCGCCCATCCCGTCGTCAAGCGTGCTCTGAGGATCTTTCGCGGCCGCATCGTCCAGGTCGAACGCAGCGTCCGTTAGCGATTTATGGAACTGCACTCGGCACTAGAGCGTAATTTGATATACTTGGCGAACAGTCTGCACAACGAATGAGAAAGAACATCGCTCCGGCTCGTTTAGCTTATTTATTGTCGATCGTCGTGCTGCTCGCCGCGGCGTTATCGGGCTATGGCCAAACCGCTCCGTGGTCGCAGGACACTTCGCCGCTGCCGCCTCCGACGGGCTTTGTCAACGACTTCGCCGGGGTCATCGACCCCGCAACAAAACAGCAGCTCGAAGCGAAACTTAAGAGCTTTAAGGAGACCACAAACCCTTCGGTCGAGATCGCCGTCGCCGTCGTAAAAACGACCGGTGAGCGTGAGATATTCGATTACTCGCTCGCCGTCGCCCGCGGCTGGAAGATCGGCTCAAAACTCGACGACAACCCAAGTGCACTGCTGTTCATTGCCGTTGATGACCGCAAATACTTCACTCAAGTCAGCAAAGATCTCGAGGATGAACTGCCCGACGGTGTGGTCGGCAGCCTTCAGCGGCAGTATCTGGTACCTGAATTTCGGCAAGGCAACTACGGCAAGGGCATCTCCGACACCATCGATGCGTACATAGCAACTATCCGAAACAAAGGTGTCGCGGCAGTTTCGCCAACGCCTCCACGACCAGTAAGCGGGACAACCGGTGGCATCACAGGCGGCAGCGGACTATGTTGCATCATTGTTATCGTCCTCTTACTGCTCATCATTTTTTCCCGAAGAGGCAGCGGCCCCGGCGGAGGTCTCGGCAGCGGCGTCTCAAGCGCCCTTCCATGGATAATCGGTGGACTGCTTAGCGGAAATTCCGGAGGCGGTTCATCGTCCGGCGGCTGGAGCGGATCCTCGGGCGGAGGTTCCGATTGGGGCGGGTTTGGCGGCGGGGGTGATTTTGGGGGCGGTGGAGCTGGAGGTAGCTGGTAAATCAATGAACCAAGACTTAAAAGCATTTATCGATGACGTCCGTCACTCACACGGCGACAATTTGGTGTCTGTCATTTTGTACGGATCCGCGGCCGCAGGTGATTTCATCCCTCGCCAGTCCGACCTAAATGTTTTGATCGCACTGAAGCGGATACAACCTGTGGATCTGCGGGATGCCCATGCATGCGTTCGGGAATGGCGACGGATGGGACATCCAATCCCTGTTTACTTTACGGTTTCCGAATTGCAGAACGCAGCGGACGTATTTCCCATCGAATTTCATCAGATGAGAGCGGCCCGAAAGGTGCTCTTCGGCGCGGACGTGCTTGCGGACCTTGATATTACCGACACGTTCCTGCGGCTTCAGACCGAGTACGAGCTTAGAAGCAAGCTTATTTTGCTTCGACGGCAATATATTCCGGCATCCGCTTCGGCTCAAGGACTGACAAGTCTGATGGCTGAGAGTCTGCCGAGCTTCGCTGCGTTATTCCGAGCGGTCTTGATCGTGTTCGGCGTAGAACCGCCCGCAAGAAAGCGTGAGATCGTTGCTCACACCGCTCAGAAACTTGGCATCGACGGAGTTCCGTTCGAGAAAATATTTAACATTCGAAAGAATAACTCTACCCAAAAACTTGACGAGACTTCCGCAAACGAATTGTTTACGGATTATATGGAACAGATCGAAAAGGTGATCGATGCTGTCGACGGGGTCAGCAAGCGATAGCCCAATCGTAAAGGAGAAACTCTATGAAACGAACACTCTTACTATCAGTTCTGCTGCTGACGGCGTTCGGCCTCACCGGTTGCAGTTATAACGACCTCACGGCCAAACAACAGGTCGTGAAAGGAAAATGGTCCAATGTCGAAAGCTCAATGCAGCGGCGTGCCGACCTGATCCCGAATCTGGTCGAGACAGCCAAAATGGCGGGCGTCCAGGAGCAGGAGGTCTTCGGGCAGATCGCAGACGCCCGCTCACGGCTGCTTAACGCACAGCAGGCTGCCCCAGCCGGGGCAGATGGCGACAAATCGCCTGAGCAGAAACAAGCAGTGATCGACGCCAACAATAGTTTTGGCGGGACGATCGGACGCTTGCTCAGCCTCCAGGAAAACTATCCTCAGCTGAGGTCACTTGACGCATTCATGAAAGTTCAGGACGAATTATCCGGGACCGAGAACCGTATCAACACGGCAAGGCTGGATTTTAACGAAGCTGTAACCGCATACAACACGACGAGAAATTCGTTCCCTGCTGTTTTGACCGCTGGCCTGCTCGGATTCAAGGAGGAACCCTTCTTTCAAGCGGACTCCAGTGCAAAAAGCGTTCCCAGCGTCGGCGACGCGAATTCGATGAGACGCCCGCAGCAACCCGTAGTTAACGCTCCTGCGGCACCGGCAAATACTTCGCCTGCTCGGCCTTAATTTACTTTGTACATAAGAAAGGCACGGTTTCCAATCACGGAATTCGTGCCTTTCCACTTCTCATCTGTTAGCTCACAAACCGCGCGATGTGCACATGGAGCAACTATCGAACGGACGAGCGTGAGGCTCGAACATGCAAATCTTTACATTCAATACCCCGAACCCTACTTCACCCAGTGATCCGCCAATGCTGGAGATCTCGTGGCTCGGATGGTACGATTTAATATTAGGCGGAAGTTGCACAGCGTCCGTTTCAAGCCGTTCAAGCCTTTCATGCAGACGCAAAATGCTTTGCCGAAGGACTTCCACACTATACCCCAGCTTCATTTGAGATGCCGTCGGCAATCCTGGCCGCCATAGTAGTGAGTTGACCGATATCCATCCAACAAACAAGGAAAAAGTCCCTTGCGTCCTGTTCATTATTGTTTCGACCCTCCTCCAAGAAGATCGATGTAGTCGACGATCCCAATGACAGCGGAGTCGATCGCGGCTCCGGGTTTACCAGTCGAAGCCGTGGAGGCACACCAGCCTTCCTGAGCCACGAGCACGATATCTCCTATGCCTGAATTCACTGAATCGAGTGCAATACAGGTATACTCCATATCCTTTCCGTCAGGCGTTATCTGCCGACAAAGCATCGCGCTCGTGCCTTCATACCGCTGGTTTTTCTGGGTCGCGACGACATTTCCGATGATCCGAGCAAGAAGCATGTATTCTGTTATCCCCGAAAGACGTGCGCTTCGGAGTCGATTATCGCAACGATCGTGCAATCGGTGGGCGTTTCGTCGCGCTGAAAAGGGAAAGAAGCTTCTTTCCCGCGGCACCAGAAAACGAGTTCTCCCTCGCCGGCCCCAACCGCATCAAGAGCAATTGTAGGACTTCCCTTTGGTTTTAATTGAGCATCCAGGGTCTGCACTATCAAGAACTTTCTACCCTCAAGCGCCGCATTCTTGACGGACGAGACAACGGTTCCTATTACCCGGGCTATCTGCATGAATTATCCTTCAGGGCAGATCTACTTTTCAGAGACCGTAAAGTCTATTTCGTCGATCACTCCGATGATGGCAGCGTCGACCGGACAGTCCTTATTCCCCTCCGCCAGTCTTGCCGACGAGCCGCTGACAACTATCACCTTTTCGTGAAAACCCGCCCCCACGGTGTCTACCGCAACGGCGTAACCGCTTTGGTCCGAACCGTCGAGATTAACCGGCTTCACTATGAGAAGCTTTTTTCCGTGGAGGCGTTCGTCCTTCTGTGTAGACACGACGGTGCCCAAAATACGTGCAATTATCATCTGAGTGCGTCGCTATTCAAGCTGTGTGGACCGCTCGTAAAGTGATTTCCGAGGCTTTGCGAAAAAATGACGGGTCCTATTTCTTTACTACCGGCAAAGTCTCGTCGACGCTGGAGTGCGGCCGGGGAATGACGTGGACGCTGACTAACTCACCAACGCGCCGCGCCGCCGCTGCACCGGCATCAGTGGCAGCTTTCACGGCAGCAACGTCACCTCGGACGATCGCTGTAACAAAGCCTGCGCCGATCTTTTCGTATCCAACGAGCTGAACGTTTGCCGCTTTGACCATCGCGTCCGCCGCCTCGATCATTGCCACGAGGCCTTTACATTCAACCATTCCTAATGCTTCTTGCATTAAATTGATCTCCTTAAGCTTCAATAAGATATGCTAAAAAACGATATCGATTACAAATCTTAGCTTTAAATTAACCTGAAAGCGAAATGACACTTCCCTCGTACAACGCCTTTTGCAATATTATCTGGTGTTCACTTTTCCAAATCCCCGGCAAGCACCAATAGATCGATCAACTCTTCTCGCGATAGAGACACCTTAGTTCCGTTTATCGCAGTTACTGTACCCTCAGGTTCCTTGCAATCACAGTCGCCACCGTGAAGGTAGCCGCACGATTGGCAGCGTGCCGCGGTCGTGAGATAACCTGCCTTTTCCCGGATATTGATCAATTTCTCGATAGCATCTGGTGGCAGATCCACTGCCCCACCGAGAGTTTTTGCAAGGATCGCGATCTTAGCGGTGTGCTCGAGCGTTTCAAGACGGTCGAACGCCTGCCAGAGATTCTCGCCATAGGCAACTGCTCCGTGATTCGCCATCAAAAGAGCATTGTGATGGGTGACAAATGGCTTCATCGCCTCCGTTAGTTCGTCGGTCGAAGGCGTTCCGTAGGTAGTCAGGGGAACACACCCCAACGTCAAGATCACTTCAGACAAAATCGGCTTATCGATCGCCAGGCCCGCAACGGCGAAGGCAGTCCCGTGAGGGGGGTGGGCATGACAAACGGCTCTGATCTCTGGCCTCATCTTATAGATCAGCAGATGCATGGCCAGTTCAGATGATGCTTTTTTGTCCGTCAGCGGTTTGCCGTCCAGGTCTGTTAATGCAAGGCACTCCTCAGTCATCCTCCCCGTGCATGTCATGGTCGGCGTGGCCAATACAGTATTTTCTCCAAGGCGAATGCTTACGTTTCCGTCCGAGGACACGACGTAGCTGCGCTCATAAAGAAGCTTGCCAATCTCAACGATCAATTTTCTGGCTTGTAATTCGTCCATGAAAAAGAAAACCACAGGTTAACATACCACCGAAGTGATTGTTAACCAGTGGTCTATATTGACGGTAAATTATCGACCCGCGTGCAGAGCCAAAGTCTTCATTGGTATTGGCGGCGGAGGCGGAACGAGTTCGCGGATTTCACTTTCGCTAAGATCAACATCGGAGTTTTTAGAGCGTCCGCCCAACTTTTCGTGCAGTCGCGATACTTCCTCACGCAACCGATCATTCTCGACACGGATCTGCCGATCTTCCTGCATATGCCTCGAGCGATGCCCCGCAAAACTGGGTCGCCCGATCGACACAAAAAAGCTAGCAATAAATACACCGATCAAGAACGTCGCAAAAAATGGGATCGTTCTACGAAAAAAATTCTTACCACACATACATACAACCTCTTGAATTAGTACCCTTGACCATTTACGCCGTTACTTTCCTTTCGGATTCACTCCGTCGTCATTTTCACTCGGAATGTGAACGAGAAGATTCCAAATGCCGACGTCTCGTCCGCCAATCTCCCGTGCAAAGCTCTTCGTAACCAACTTGCTATTTTTTTTCCGACCCCCGGCTGTGGAAAAGCAATATTGTCATCCTTTATCTTATCGCGTTTGGCCGCTGGCGCAAAGTCTTTTCCAACCAAGTTCAGTTAACGATTGTCCGGTGAGCGAGAGTCTTTGCTCCAACCTTGTTTATGCTCTACAATTCTCGTTCCAATTCAAAACAATGATCGCGTTCCTTTCCGGTAAATTGATCGAAAAGCAGGCCAATACAGTCATCGTCGATGTCGGCGGCGTCGGTTACGAAGTTTCGATCCCATTGTCGACTTTCTACGAACTTGGTGAGATAGGCTCCGAAGTGAAGATGCGGATATACACACACGTTCGCGAGGACGTGATACAGCTTTTCGGCTTCAAGACGAACCGCGAGCGTGATCTATATCTTCGCCTTATATCAGTGCAAGGGGTGGGAGCCAAATCGGGAATTACGATGTTGTCGGGTATGAGTGCCGACGAGATCATCCTCGCGATACGTACGGACGATCTGGCTCGACTGACGACAATTCCAGGCGTTGGCAGAAAAACTGCCGAGCGTCTCGTGATCGAGCTTCGTGACAAGGTCGGCGAACTGGGCGGCGGCGGATCGCCGAATTTCGATCCGGCGAGATCAACGCCATCAGATCAGGTCTTCGACGATGCCTTGTCGGCCCTCGTTAATCTTGGCTATCAGCGAAACCTTGCCGAAAAAGCCCTAAAGCAAGCGGTAAACGAGGGGACGGAAATAACGGTACAAAAGCTTCTCCGAAAAGGCCTTCAATTGCTCGCGAAATAGGTAATATCAATGCTCGAGATCGCACGCCAGATCCGCGGTGATATCCGTGAGCTTGACCGCCGTGCGGTTTTTGCACTCATTTACACAGCTTTCGGACTAACATGCATCTCGTATTTGAAAGATCCTCAGTATCTGGCTGTTCTTCTCTCGAACACCAGATTCGCCGCGATCGGTGAAAAGGCGACGAACCCCACGGACAACAACCTATATGGTTTGATCTGGTGGGTCTTTGTCTCAGTGGCCTTTTATTTCGTCATTCCTGCTATATTCGTCTCGGTCGTCCAAAATAGGAAGCTCACAGATATTGGCCTCGCGCTCAAGGTCGAAAATGGATTTTGGAAGCTCTTAGCATTCTGCGTCGCGGTCATGCTGCCCATCGTCTTTTTGATGTCGCTGACCGGCAGCTTTTCGACGAAGTATCCATTTCTCAAGGTTTACAACGGCGACCCGTATTGGAGTTCTACTTTACTGATATGGGAGCTAGTTTACTTCCTACAGTTCTTTGGCCTTGAGTTCTTCTTTCGCGGATTTCTTGTGCATAGTTTGAAGCCATCGCTCGGTGCGTACTCGATCCTCGCGATGACCGTTCCATATACGATGATCCATTTTCAGAAGCCAATGCCTGAGGCATTCGCAGCGATCTGTGCCGGCGTGCTCCTCGGCTGGATAAGTTACAAGAACGGAAGTATTTGGCTCGGACTGATACTTCACTGCACCGTCGCTTTTTCCATGGATATTTTGGCTTTGCAACACAAGGGGCTATTATTTTAGGGTCTCTGTTATCGCGATCAGACAATCGCGATGCCATTGCGATTCTGTTGTAAAGTTTCCAGATAACTTAATGGCCAGCACTGACGCAGTCAATATTCGCATGGACGCATTTCCTGACGACGAGTCGCAACTTGACGTAACCTTGCGTCCCGCAAATTTGGCTGAATACATCGGCCAGACCAAGGTCAAGGACAATCTGCGGATCTTCATGAAGGCCGCGCTAAAGCGCCGCGAGGCACTGGATCATATTCTTCTGACCGGCCCGCCCGGACTGGGAAAAACTACGCTGTCCAATATCGTCGCTACTGAAATGGGAGCGTCGCTTAAGTCTACCGCCGGACCTATCATCGAAAAAGCCGGTGATCTTGCGGCGATCCTGACCAATCTCGAAGAAGGTGATGTTCTATTTATCGACGAGATCCATCGCCTCAATCCGGCGATCGAAGAGATCCTTTACCCTGCGATGGAGGATTACAGCCTGGATATCATGATCGGCCAGGGCACGGCGGCGCGTTCGATCAAGCTCGAACTGCCCAAATTTACGTTGATCGGAGCAACGACGCGGCCGGGCATGTTGACTGCACCACTTCGGGGTCGATTCAACATCGTACTAAACCTCGATTTTTACAATATTGACGACCTGCAGACGATCGTCACCCGTTCGGCCGGAATACTGAATGTTGGGATCGACGACGAAGGCTCAGCGGAGATCGCACGCCGAGGCCGCGGTACGCCGAGAATCGTAAATCGCCTGCTGAGAAGAGTTCGAGATTTCGCCGAGGTCGATTACGACGGGCACGTGACTCTCGCTGTCGCCAGCGACGCCCTAAATCGAATGGAAGTTGACACTTATGGCCTGGACGAGATGGACCGAAAGCTGCTCATGACCATCATTGAAAAATTCGACGGCGGCCCCGTCGGATTGGGAACGATCTGTGCCTCCCTGCACGAGGAAAAAGACTCGGTCGAGGAGATCATCGAACCATATTTGCTGCAAATCGGCTTTCTCAACCGCACACCTCGCGGCCGCGTCGCGACCCGGCTCGCGTACGAGCATCTCGGTCTCGAACGGCTAATGAAAGCTCCGTCGGAACCGACCCTCTTTAATTGATCAATTCGCTTCTCGCTTCGTGGCGTCGGGTGTTATCCTAGCGACTATCAAATTGCGGCTCACATCGGCATTTGGACCTACAAACTCTTTTTAGTTGAATGGTCGTTTCGGACCAAGTTCGAGTGTGGTCGCTTCGGCGGATCCATTAACAGTTCTGGAGAATTACAGGTGACATCTATTGGCGCTCTTAAATTTTCGAGGGTAATCCTTTTGTTCTCAATTATGGTTTGCTTTGTGGGCATGATATCGGCCCAGCGAGGCTCTGAATCACCCTCAGAGGAACCTACGCCCCAAAAGACACAGGACGAGAGTAGGCGAGAGCGTAAACGCGAAAACGAGCTTCGCCGATACCGTTTGACGCTGACGCCGCTTGCTATCAAACGGGCTCAAAATCGCAAGACAGTCGTTTTACCGATGGAATATCTGGGTGAGTCAGAGGCCTTGAGCGTTCTCGCCCGTCGCGATCTTCCTCGGGTCGAAAAGGGAAACGGAATGGTACAGGAAAGCGAGGTCGAGCCGCTTATCGAGCTTCCCGGCCAAACATTGTCTGATCTCGGGCCGGTCGTCGGAGCATTTCTTCAAAGCGATATTCCGGCTACGGCGAACGCCCTGGCGGGAGCCAGTTTCGAAGGGCCTGGAACAGGATTAGCGGGCTTTAGTCTTTCCGGAGCGCCCCCGGACACAACAATGGCCGTGGGGCCAAACCATATCGTCGCGTGGGTGAATTCGCAATACGCGGTGTTTAGCAAGAGCGGTTCGGTAATCACCGGACCAGTGAACGGTAATACCCTTTTTTCCGGCGTTGCGAACCTTTGTTCGAGCACGAATCGCGGGGATCCGATCCTGCAATACGACCGAATGGCGGACCGCTGGATCTTGAGCCAATTTGCGTTTAATACATCTGGCGGGTCTCCGGCAGCTCCATATTTACAGTGTTTCGCGGTGTCGACGACGGGCGACCCGAGCGGAACTTATTATCGTTATTCATTGACGTTCAATTCCACCAGTCCTGACGGATTCAACGATTATGGCAAGCTTGGGATCTGGAATGACGGATATTACACGTCTTTCAACATCTTCGGCGGATCGCCGGCCGCTCAGAATACCGGAGCCGCTCTATGCGTTTCCAATCGAGCGAAGATGCTTGTCGGAGACTCTTCGGCAACGACGTTATGTGCCCCGACGACGTTTTACGGCGGTGGAGCCTCGCTATTGCCCGCAGACATGGACGGGACGACCTTGCCGTCCGACTTAACCCGAGGCGGACTTTTCATGAGGCAGTCGACCGCCCCGGCACTCAGATATTTACGCCTCAAGCCGAATTTCACTTCGAATACCGTTACTTTAACGGATGGATTCGGAGGAGCCACAGGCAGCTTTGTCGAACTCGGAATTGGAGCCACCAACCGTTCCTGTAACGGTGGCGGCAGTACCTGCATCGCACAGCCCGGCACGACGAATCAGCTCGACACGCTCGGCGACCGGATGATGTATCGGCTCGTTTATCGCAATCGGGGCGGAGTCGAGAGCCTCCTGGCTACACAGTCGGTCGATCCGGACGGCTCCGGATCTCGCGGGTCCGCCGTACGTTGGTACGAGGTCCGAAATCCGCTCGGCGATCCTTCAAATCCTGACACGTCCAAGCGCCCATTCATTTACCAATCCGGGACGTATGATCCGGGAGCAACGGGAGATCGCTGGATGAGTTCGGCGGCCATGGACAAGTTCGGCAATATTCTCGTCGGATACTCGGTCGCGAACGCAGCAACCGCGCTCAAACCATCGATCGCTGTCGCCGGACGTTCCCAATGCGACGCCCTGAATACGCTGCAAGCCGAGCAGATCGCGGTAACGGGGACCGGATCGCAAACGGGATCACTGACCCGCTGGGGCGATTATTCGACGATGCAGATCGACCCCGCGGATGACACGACCTTTTGGTACATTGCCGAATATCTGTCGGCCGACGGCAATTTTAACTGGCGAACACGTATCGTTTCGTACAAGTTCCCAACGACCACCGCGACCGCAAGCGGCGATTTTAATACCGCGGGAAATTGGAGTAACGGTGCGCCGTCCGCTGCAACGACCGCGATCGTGCCGTCAGGAGTGACAATGACGGTCAACTCGCCGACAAATTTATGCAATCTGGATGTCGCGAGCGGCGGCAGCATCGTGATGAATTCGAACGTGGACATCTCCGGTTCGCTGAATCTGGCGAATATCGTCGACACCAGTTCCAGCGTGATGGGCCTCGGGTGCCAAGCGACGATCTCGGGGGCATCTACCACTGCTTATTTGCAAGGCACGATCCGGAAGGATTTTTGCTCTATCGGAGGATTTAGTTTCCCAAGCGGATCGGCGAATGGATATTCGCCCGTCAACGCCAGTGTCACGGCTCTCGCGACCAATCCGTCGAGCATATCGGTAAAAGCGGTCCAAAGCAGCCGTTCCGGCATGGATCCGGCAAATTCCCTTCGGCGGTACTGGACGCTCTCATCGGCTGGGAGCCTTACGACCGACCTTTCGTTCAGTTACCTCGACGCCGATGTCGCCGGCACTGAGGCAAATTACCATCTCTTCAAATGGAATGGCGGCAATTCAACGGCAGTGCCTTTCACCTTGAATGCCGGCGCAAATACGATCTCAGCGACGGGTGTCTCATCGTTTTCGGATTGGACGGCAGGCGTGCTCGCTCCAACGGCAGGCGGAGTCCGCATCGCGGGCCGCGTGCTCACACAGAGCGGCCAAGGCCTCGTAAATGCGGTCGTTACGGTCACGGGTATGGACGGCGTTTCGCATTCGACGATCACGAGCTCTCTCGGTTATTACAGTTTTGCGGATGTACCCGCAGGACAGAGCTGCACGGTTAGCGTCCAGTCGAAGCGTTTTGTTTTCAGCCCGCGGATCATTAATTTGACCGACGCCGTCGAAGGACTGGATTTTACGGCTCAATAGTCGGCCGGCGAACTTTCGCGTTACCGTTTACCGCGTTAAACCCGAGGCAGTGATAGAGTCCGGGCACGCCAAATTCCTGATACAGTGAATTCCTGGCCAGCGCACACTTAGCTCGGGGTTTGTAACAGTCATTCCCGCGTTTTGGTACAGTGAAACCACTGTTTTGGTACAGTCCTTTTTGAGGAGGGGCTCGTGCGCGTGAAGTAACTATTCCGAGCGCAAGTTGCATCTCTCAGATCGCGTATTCAAACGTTACGTCCAGCAAGCGTCAGTTCACGGCTATATACCACAAAAACCTTTCCGCACATTCCGCGTTTTCAGGCGACCCACGTTGCATGGATCAGGTGTCTTGTTCTCGCTGGCTGGGTTTAGCATCGTTTAACACCTTAAATAACTTAAATATCATAAACATCATAAAAAGCTTAAATAGCTTAAAAGTTGCTATTTACCTGGCTCACAAGGTTTGAGACGATCGAAATTGCAAAGGCCCGCACGATCGTACGTGCGAAACACTAAATTCAACGAAAGACGTCTTTAACATTGGAGAACTACATTTATGAACGACCGAAACTGGACACCTCTAACACGAACAAGGCCGACCTACGATAAGGACCAGATCCGCATCTCAATGAGCGCGTCCGGTATGCTATTCATCAACCAGGTCGCATTTCACGCTCTTCGCAGCCCCGCGGCCGTCGCGGCTTACATGGACGAGGCAGCCGGACTGATCGGCATCGCCACGGTCGGGCCAGCCACGCTAAACGCACTTCGCGTCCGCAAAATATCCAAGGGCAACCAGAGATCGATCAGCCTGATGCACTTTTGCACGCGATTCGGCCTCGCCAAGCCCAAACACGGTATCCACTTCCCCAACCCCACCTTCGACCCCGACGGCACACTCGTCCTCGATTACCGCGCCGCCGTAGAGGCGAGTTGCGCAGCCGCGGAGTTGCGGAGTTGCGGAGTTAGAGAGTAAAGAAGGGGTCACCTATCTTCTAAATTCGTGCATTTCGCGTCATTCGCGGGCAAAAATTCTCTGGAAGGTGTATTTAGCTGCACGCTACCGAAGTCGGGCCTTGTCGCTTTATGGATCGATGAGGTGGAGTGGCCGAAGTGCGAAGATCTTCGACAAACCACTTTTCTAGATCAGAACGCATCAAATTGACACGAAAAATTATCGAGTCTATGCTTTTCAAATACTACAAAGGAGTTTTTTAGCTAAGAGAAAATGCAATCGAGGATCCGTTCAGCAAAATATCGAACCCGCACACCGCTCGCGCGATGGTTGGCGTTCGTGCTGCTTGCGGGTATCGTTTACGGCGTTACTTTCGGCTCTTCGCATAGTCACGGAACACCGCCGACCGCTTCACAGACGAGCATTGCCGCCGAACATGCAGGGTCCGGGCTTTCCGGATCTCGCAGCCCGTCGGAGCTTGCATGTCTCTTATGCCTTTTTCACCAAAACCTATCTAGCAGTACCCAGCAGGACACTTTTTTTGTCGCGCGTCCTACTGACCAGATTCAAGTTTCAACGCCGCGGACGATATCATCCTACTCCGCGTCCTTCGCTTCCGCTCCGATCGCCCGCTCGTCGGGCCGTGCCCCACCTCTTGCCTAAAAATGGCAATCTCGGTGGTCGGGCTCGACTTTGATCGCCAGCTTTAATAGAACACCGAAAATTTGCCACGTAGTTGATCTGCGGCAGGCTCAACGCGCCTGCCAAGAAGCTAATTGACAACGGTAACTCGTGCTCGGGCCATATTGCCCGGGTATCGGGATAATTGATCTTCAGAAAGAGGGCTTTCTAGACAGATCTATTG
>JBDTZO010000243.1:0-15949 GCA_040005135.1 Acidobacteriota bacterium
TCGGCGGATACAAAAAGAGCGGCTTTGGACGAGAAAATCACTTGATGATGCTCGATCACTATCGCCAGACCAAGAACATGCTCATCTCATATGACAAGAAGGCAATGGGATTCTTTTAGGTCGTTTTGCCTGCGAATAACGCGAATGAACGCAAATTAAAAGAGATTTTATTAGCGGATATTCACGTTATTCGCGGGCCAAGATCTTATGCCAAATGTTCCTAGAGTTAATATAACGCCCGAGGCCGTCGCGGTGGTCGACCAACTCCGTGTAAAGAACGGCGGGCTGATGTTTCATCAATCGGGCGGCTGCTGCGACGGCAGTTCACCGATGTGTTATCCGAAGGGTGAGTTTATCGTCGGCTCGTCGGATGTTTGGCTTGGCGAGATCGCGGGATGCGACTTCTTTATGGCGAAAGACCAGTTCGAGTTTTGGCAGCACACCGAACTCACGATCGACGTCGTAAAAGGCCGTGGTGCCAGCTTTTCGCTGGAGATCCCGATGGGATTAAGGTTCGTGACAAAATCGCGCGTATTCACGTACGATGAATCACAGCATCTGACCGAAACCCGATCAGGCGAGGTTGCCCAAGCCCGAGCGTAAGCAAGGGCGATATCGAACCGTGATCATGTGCTTCGGTGCCAGCATGTGTATCAACATTGCTGACGCGCAAAACTTTGGCATCAGAGATCGAATATGACTGACAAGATCACCGTCTACGAAAAGCCGACCTGAACGACCTGCCGTAATCTGGCTACGCTGTTTCGTGAAAACGGCATCGACTATGACAGGGTAAATTATTTTAATGCGGCGTTCACCGCTGGCGGTTTAACCGAGCTTATCGCCAAAACGGGCTTGCGGCCGTTCAAATTCGCTCGCGGGGTCGCCGCGGCCGGAATAACCGAAGAGACGCCGGACGCCGAAGTGATCGCGGCGATGGTCGCCGACCCAAACCTTTTGCAGCGGCCGATCGTCGAGGTTGGGAACCGAGCGGTTCTCGCTCGACCGATAGAAAAGGCGTTAGAGCTGCTCAATGTGAGGTAATTTATGAAAGGATCGATCGCGCTATCTTGCCTGCTGCTGGCCACGGCCCTCGCTGGCTGCGACATGCGGAGCGAAACTGCGAAACGTGAGATGGAGAAATTCTCCGGCACGCCGACCCCGACTTTCTCGCCCGCACCCACCGAAGCACCGATCGATCCGTCGGAGGTTGTCAATGCCGATCTAAACCTCCAGGGCGATCCAGTCAACGTGAGCGGCTACGAACAAAAAAAATCGATCGCGTGTACCAAGTTCAACCCCGTGACCGTCAACGGAGGCTCGAGCGTCATCACGATCAAAGGGCCCTGCCGCCAGATAATGGTCAACGGCGACGGCAACCGAATAACCATCGACGCCGCCATCGCGATCGTGCTCAACGGCGACAAAAACATCGTTCAATACGCCCGCTACGTCAACGGCAAACGCCCGTTCATAACCGACAACGCCGGCAGCAACACCATCGAAAAGATCGCGTCGCCGCCATCCGCACACTAACTGAGCGTATGCGTTGAAGCCGCGAATCACACGGTCTTATTGCATCTGGGTCGGAGATCGCGAATTTGGAATCTGGAATTTGGAATCCGAGATCCGCACTTTGCCCGCGCAGGTGAGCTTGCTAACGAGCGAACCCCTTCCGACATGCCCGGCGTGCGCTCGGCGGCATGAGCAGGTAGAATGTTGCGATGAGCTATACCAACGGCAATGGAAATGGTAACGGGCATAAACCGAAACCGCGCAATGTGCTCGGCGGCGATCTACATTCGTGTTGCACCGATCCGATGACCGGTTTTTATCGCGACGGCTATTGCCGCACGGGTGCCGATGACACCGGCCGCCACACCGTCTGTATCAAGGCGACGGCCGAATTTCTGCGGTTCTCAAAGGCCGCCGGCAATGACCTCTCGACGCCGATGCCGCAATATGCGTTCCCGGGCCTGGTCGAAGGCGACAAATGGTGCCTCTGCATGCTCCGCTGGCGTGAAGCCCTGCAGGCCGATATGGCCCCGCAGGTCTATCTCGAGGCGACGCACGAGGCGGCGTTGACGGTGGTCAGCCTTGCGGACCTCAGGCGGCACGCCGTCGACGAATAAATGCAGACGGTAGAGCAGCTTCGAGAGCTTTTTCGCTACAACGACTGGGCGAATCGACGGATCGTAGTCGCATTGAAAGAGAACGACTGCGAACCCGCACGCCACATCCTTGCCCACCTGCTGACGACCGAGCAGGAATATTTCGAGCGGCTTTACGGCAAGGATTCGACGGGTTTCGAATTCTGGCCGGACCTCTCGATCGCCGAATGCGGGATCATAGCTCAGGAGACCGGCGAGCGATACGAACGACTTATCCGCGGCTTTGACGAGAGCGGACTGGACCTGACCGCGAGCTACCGCACGAGCGAAGGGCGGCTGTACGAGAACACTTTTCGCGAGATGCTGACCCACGTGCTAATCCATTCCGCTACGCACCGCGGCGGCATTATCGTAAAAATACGCGACGCCGGCTTTGAACCGCCAAAGACCGATCACATAGTCTATTTGCGGGAAACAAAATACGTTTGAACGAACAACCTGAACAATTTACGTTCGATTTTCTCGAATCGACCGCCCAGATCGTCGGCGGCGCGACCGAGGACCTCAAGATCAAGATCGGCGATTTCGCCGGCCCGCTCGACCTGCTTCTATTTTTGATCAGGCAGGAACAAGCCAATATTTTTGACATTCCGATCGCCCGCATCACCGAAAAATATCTCGAATATATCCGGCTGATGAAACGCCTGGATATCTCGATCGCAGCGGACTTTATCGTGATGGCGGCGACGCTGATCGAGATCAAATCCAGGATGCTGCTGCCGCGCGACCCCTTTGCCGACGAGGAAGAGGAGGTTGACGATCCGCGAAAAGAGCTCGTCGACCGGCTCCTGGAATACGAACAATTCAAGACCGCGGCCGGCATGTTGTATGAGCGTTCGACCATCGAACAGGCGATATTTACCCGCGGCCCCATCGAATCGGACGAAAACAACTCAGAGATCGATGCCACCGTCTTTGACCTACTCACCGTATTTCAAAAGATCGTCGCCCGTCACGTCGACGAGATCAAAATGGAGATCGAACGCGAAGAGATCTCGCTCGCCGATATGATGCGGGCTCTGAAAAAGCGAATTTTCGAGTTCGGCGAGGTCAGCATGCTTAAATTCTTTGAGGAAATGCACTCGAAACGCGAACTTGTGACAGCATTCGTGGCGGTGCTCGAGATCGTCAGAACCGAAAGCGTAAAATTGACCCAGGCCGTTACCTTTGGCGACGTCATACTGAAGAAAGTCTAGCCTTATGCTGCAATAGTTAGTTATGAATTTGGAAGAAATTGAGTCGCCCGTAAAAGAGGCCCGAAGCCCGGGCGAGCTCGTCGCGCTCGTCGAAGCATTAATATTTGTTGGCGAGGAACCGGTCACTACCAAGGTCATGGCTGAGGTTCTCGATGAGGAACGGGAGAGTGTCGAGGCCGCGATCGAACAGCTGCAGCGTGAGTTTTTGGCCCGTGAAAGCGGACTTCAGGTACGCGAGATCGCTGGCGGCTGGCAGCTCGCGACACGAACGGATTTTCACGAAGAGGTCCGCAAATTTCTAAAGACCCGGCCAGCGGCCAAGCTCTCGCTCGCTGCACTGGAAACACTCGCTGTCATTGCCTACAAGCAGCCTGTCACCGTGCCCGAGATCCTCGAGATCCGCGGCGTCCAATCGGCCTCGGCGATAAAGACGCTTCTCGACAAGCGGCTGATCGTCGCGAAGGGCCGCAAAGAAGCCGTCGGCCGGCCGATGCAGTACGGTACGTCGAAAGACTTTCTGATCCAATTCGGATTGAGCGATCTCACTGAACTTCCCAGCATCGAGGACTTCGAGGACCTAATTCAATAATAACTGCCGCAGATAGCACGGAGGTTACTGAGAAATGCCGCTTTCTTCTTTTCTCTCTGTGTTCTCAGTGCTCTCTGTGTTGAAATAGGTTTGTATGCAGGAAAGACTACAGAAATTGATTGCTCTTGCCGGGATCGCTTCGCGGCGGGCGGCTGAAGAGCTGATAAAGGCGGGCGACGTAACCGTAAATGGTGAGATCGTGACGGAACTCGGGACGAAAGCAGATCCGGAAAAAGACCACATTAAGGTCCGCGGCAAACTCATAAATTCCAAGATCCAAAACCGCTCGGACGCTTATATACTTGTCAATAAACCAAAAGGCTATCTATCAAGCGCCGCCGATCCTGAGGGACGAAAGCTAGTGGTCGACCTCGTCAAGGGAAAAGGTAAATTGCACCCCGTCGGTCGATTAGACTACAACACCGAAGGGCTGATAATACTGACCAACGACGGCGATTTTACCAACTATGTCGCGTCGTCCAAAACTATTCCGAAGGTTTACGACGTTAAGGTCAAAGGCATGCCGACAGCCGTGGCGATCAATAAATTGCGGCGCGGAGTTCTGCTCGAAGACGGTTTCCGCACCGCTCCTGCCGAGATCAAAGAATTAAAACATACGGACAAGAACGGCTGGTACGAAGTTACGCTGCTCGAGGGCCACAACCAGCAGATCCGCAAGATGTTTGATGCCATCGGCCACTCAGTCGTCAAACTGAAACGCATTGCGATCGGACCGATCAACGAGAGATATTTGCCCGTCGGAGCAAGCCGGCCATTGACCGAAGAGGAGCTCGAGGCCTTTCGCAACAACCCGACCGGCAAACGCAAGTCAGCCAAGAGATCGCTATAACAGGGCTCGGTGCTCGACCATCAGACAAAGGTCTTGAACGACCTTAATGCCCGCCCTGGCCAGTTCTTCAGCCACCTCGTCGTTTCGAATTCCGAGTTGAAACCACACCGCTTTCGGCTTCTTCGCCAGTATTTCGGGCACATGCATGCGAATATCTTGCGAACGGCGAAAAACGTTCAAAAGATCTATTTCGACTGGTATCTGACCAAGGCCTCGATACACGGGACGGCCCAGGATCTCGGTGACATCGGGATAATAGACCGGCACCGGGATCACGTCATATCCGGCATCGGCCATGTATTTTGAAACATAAAAGGCAGGCTGGCCGGCATGCGATTCCGGCTTAATGCCGAGCACGGCTATCGACTTTGTATTCCGAAGCAATTCGCGGATCTCATCATCGTTCGTCAGCAGATTTCCTTTCCAGTCCATATTTTGAGTGTAGGGATCAACGTGTGGTTATTGCAAGCTTGCAGTATACGCCTGAAATTTGCCGAGAAACCTGTGGTTATGGCATCATAAATCTTTGTTATAAAGAACTTTTATGAACTTCGAATTATCAGACGAGCAGCTTCAGATCAAATACAGCATTCGCGAATTTGCCGAGAGCGAGATCAAACCGCATGTCATGGAGTGGGACGAGGCGCAGCACTTCCCAACGGAGCTGCGGCCAAAACTTGCTGAACTCGGACTAATGGGCATCCTCTTTCCCGAAGAGTATGGCGGTTCCGGAATGGGATACGTCGAATACGCGACGATAATCGAGGAGCTCGGACGCGTCTGCGGTTCAGTCGGATTGTCCGTCGCGGCCCACAACTCGCTTTGCTCAAATCACATATTTACGTTCGGCAGCGAAGCCCAAAAGCAGAAATATCTCGTGCCGCTGGTTACCGGCGAAAGCTTCGGTGCATGGGGACTTACTGAATCACAGGCAGGTTCCGACGCATCCGGCACACGAACCTACGCAGTTCCGGACGGCGACGGCTGGAAGGTAAACGGTTCGAAAAATTTCATTACGCATGCTATCGCTTGTCACACCTTGGTCGCAGTTGCGGTCACCGACCGCGACAAAGGCAGCCGCGGCATCTCGGCATTTATTTTCGACAAATCGATGGAGGGGTTTCGTTCGGACAAGAAGGAAAATAAGCTCGGAATGCGTGCGTCCGAGACGGCCTCCGTCGTATTCGAAGACTGTCACGTGCCCGACGAAAATCGACTTGGGAACGCCGGCGAAGGTTTCAAACAGGCCATGCAGATACTCGATGGCGGCCGGATCTCTATTGCCGCCCTTTCAGTTGGCATTGCTCAGGGAGCGTATGAGGCCGCTGTCAAATACGCTAAAGAACGGCAGCAGTTCGGTCACGCGATCGCCGAGTTTCAGGCGATCCAGTTCAAACTTGCCGATATGGCGACTCAGATAGAATGCGCCCGCTTACTTACGCTGCAGGCGGCGGCGACAAAAGATGCTAAAAAGCCTGTTACTCAAAAATCGGCGATGGCAAAGCTTTTTGCTTCTGAGGTCGCGGTCCGCGTATCTGAGGAATGTGTTCAGATCCATGGCGGGTACGGATATACCAAAGACTATCCGGCTGAAAAATACTGGCGCGACTCTAAGCTCTGTACCATCGGCGAAGGAACGAGCGAGATCCAGCGCATCGTTATCGCGAAAAACGTTCTAAAGGGTTGATCATGCCAAAATGCGAGATTCACGGAACTGAGTTGCAAAGCTCGACGTGCGAGATCCGATACGGATTACCGCCCGGTCCTCCAAAGGGATATTTCGACGCGGAGCGCGACCTGTTTCCAAATGCCTTTTCATGGATAATGGGCGGCTGTGTGATCGATGGACCGGACGTACGGCCGGCGAATGTGGAATTTTGTTCCACTTGCCGGGCTGCCCGGACTAAGTGGGGAGCAGATAACAGCGTTACGGGCTTTTGGGAATCGTAGATCCCGCGGAAGGCTGATCTTATTTTTGTCGTTGCATTGATGCAACGTTGTGCTATAATAATTTTCCCATTTAGTAATTTACGACAGGAGAAAGAATATGAGTACAAGTATCGCACCAAGTTCCGGCCGCATCGCGACGGCTTTTTTGAACGAGTTAGAGAACGAAGCCCGCGTGACCCGCCAATGTCTCGAAAGGGTTCCGGCCGAAAAGTTTGATTGGAAGCCGCATGAAAAATCGATGACGATGGGCAGGTTGGCAGTTCATTGTGCGGAGATGTTCGGATGGACCAAAGAAACCCTGAAGAGTGATGTCCTCGATTTCGCAACCGCGGACTTTAAGACATTCGAGCCCAAGACCAACGAAGAATTGCTTGCTTTTTTCGACGACCACATAGCAAAGGCAAAGCTCATAATTGGTGAGACAGCCGACGAAACCTTCTTGACCGATTGGACCATGCGAAACGGCGACCAGGTTTATATGACCATGCCCAAAGTTGCGGTCATGCGGTCGTTTGTGATGAACCACATCATTCATCATCGCGGTCAGCTCTCGGTCTACCTTCGGTTGAACGACATTCCAGTACCTTCGATCTACGGCCCGTCCGCGGACGAAGGGCAGATGTAGGATCTGTGATCTGAACTATCCAAAGGCGGGCCTTTATCGGGCACGCCTTTTTTAGTTTTGGCGTAAACAATGCGAAAATTCAAACCGTGAGTGTTGAGGCAATGCGACTAGTCGCAAGCTTCCAAGGCCATCACACTTTGAATAAATGACCGACAGCGAATCTTTACAAATGCTCTTTTCGGGCGACGTCAGATCGATAGCGCGAGCGATCACCAAGGTTGAAAGCGGCAGCAGCGGGTCAGCTGAGCTAATGAAAGCCGTCTACCCTAAGACCGGCCGGGCAATGGTAATCGGAATAACGGGAGCTCCCGGCGCCGGCAAATCGTCGCTTGTCGACAAGCTTGCTCTGCATTACAAGGACCGCGGCGAAAAGATCGGTATAATCTGCGTCGATCCGTCGAGCCCCTTTTCTGGCGGAGCGATCCTCGGCGACCGAATCCGAATGGGAACCATCGGACTCGATAAAAATATCTTTATCCGTTCGATGGCGACCCGCGGAAACCTCGGCGGGCTTTCGCGTGCGACCGTCGACGCCGTCGGCATACTGGACGCCGCGGGCTTTGACAAAGTGATCGTCGAGACGGTCGGTGTCGGCCAGGACGAGGTCGAGATCGTCAAGGCCGCGGACGTCTCTGTCGTTGTTCTCGTCCCCGGCATGGGCGACGATATCCAGGCGATCAAGGCCGGGATCATGGAGATCGGCGACGTTTTTGTGATCAACAAGGCGGATCGCGAAGGCGTCCTGCGAACTCAAAAAGAAGTTGAGTCCTTGCTCTCGCTGGCACATCGTCCCGATATGTGGAATGCCCCGATCGTTAGGACCGTCGCCACGGAAAATAAAGGGATCGAGGAACTAGCAACCGCTCTCGAGGCATATTACGAATTCCAACGTTTCGGTGAAGGCAGTACAGTTCGTCGCCACGCGATCGCGCGTTGGCGTCTTCTCGAATTATTGCAGGAAAGACTACTCTCGGATCTGTTGACAACGGACGGCACCCAGGAGCGGTTGGACGAGTACGCCGCGATGATCGCAGAAAAGAAGAGCGATCCGTATACTGCCGTCGAAAAGATAATCGGCTCAATATGAAGATCAACCATCTTGGCATTGCAACAAAAGGTATCGACGAGGCGTTAAAGTTTTGGAGCGATGCCCTCGGATTGGAAAACGTCCATACCGAGATCGTTGAGGATCAAAACGTGCGTATTGCGATGCTGCCGATCGGTGAGAGTCGGATCGAGCTGCTCGAACCGACCAGCGATGATTCTCCGATATCGAAGTTTCTTGAGAAACGCGGCGGCGGCATTCACCATATCGCGGTCGAGGTGGACGATATTTACGAGTCTCTGGCGAACCTAAAGGCACAAGGAATGCGTCTGATAGACGAGATGCCGCGTCGTGGAGCCGAAGGGTGTCTGGTCGCGTTTGTCCATCCCGCGGCGTCGGGTGGCGTTTTGCTTGAATTAGTGCAGACAATTGATTAGTTGAAACGAGCACAGTTTGTTATTATGCTCGTTTGGATTTTATTAGATATTTTGTAAGTTGAGGAGTTTGGGAATTGAGTAATTTAACAAAAGGTCTTGTTTTGGTCGTCGTTATTCTGGCGATCGGCGTCGGCCTCGTCGTTTGGAAGAAGAAGGTAGGCGGGCACAGTAGCGAATCGTTTAATTCGATAAGTCGCGAAGAGGTCGAAATGCTGCTCGCCGATGTAGCAAAGACCAATCCGGCGGTCCTGAAGCGTTTCACCGATGAGCCGGACATGAAAAAGCAGCAGCTTGATAACCTCAAGGAACTGCTCGCATTTGCCAGCCAAGCTCAGGCCGACGGCCTTGCCAAAGAGGGCACGAACCGGCAGGAACTCGAGAACATAAAAGCTGAGATCACGGCCGTAAACTATGACCGCGACATCAACAAGGACAAGGGTCCGATGCCGCCTTTCGGTTTTATTACCGAGGATCAGGTCAATGCATATTGGGGACAGGATGGCCAGCCTCAAGCGTCCCCGGGAGCCTTTACTTCATTAATGGATAAGCTTGGCCTGGGAACTCCCTCCGATGGCCGAACGCACGAAATGGAATTTCAGGATTTCCTCAACGCCAAGGTCGAATTGCTCAAAGCCGGCAATCCCGAGATGAAGGATCGCGAGATCTCAGACGACGAAAAGAAGCAGGCTCGCGACATCTTTGCCAAGATCCGCATTTACTATAACGAATACAATTCCAAGCTTGCGGCGGGCCAAATACCGAAAGAGCTGGCCGACCGCGTCGCCCTCCAGGTGAAATTGCAGGAAGCCCAATTTCTCGCTCGTATCTACTCGGAGAAGATCGCCGACAAAATGAAAGTCACGGATGAGGAGGTCGATCAATACATCGCCGCTCATCCGGAACTTAACCCTGAGGAAAAGAAGAAAAAGGCGACAGAGATTCTCAACCGTGCAAAGGCCGGCGAGGACTTTGCTGCACTTGCCAATGAATTCACTACTGATCCGGGCAACAAGGACCCGAAAACGGGTCAGCCACAGGGTGGTCTTTACAAAGACGTAGCGAAAGGCAAGATGATGCCAGCGTTCGAGCAGGGCGCTCTGGCGTTGCAAGAGGGTCAGATCGCACCTGATCTCATCGAGACGGATTACGGTTATCACATCATTAAGCTAGAACGAAAGCTTGGGAAAAAAGAAGGTTCGGATGGCGAGACTTACGACGTTCGCCATATCCTGATCTCAACTGGTTTCAAAGACCCGGATAAGCCGAATGCGCGTGAAATGCCTATCAAGGATTACGTCCGCGGAAAGCTTGAGGCCGAAAAGGAAAAGGCTCTCATCGACGACATCGTCGCAAAGAACAACATTTCCGTGCCGACCGATTTCACCGTGCCCGAAGTTACTGAGGAGCAGATGCAGCAGATGAAGCAGAAACAGATGCAGCAGATGCAGCAAATGCAGCCTCCGCCGGGAGCCGATACAGACGCCGATCAGGGCAAACCCGGAGCGAAGCCGGCGAAACCGGAGCCGGCCAAGCCGGAAGTTAAAAAGAAGTAAATGCAATTTGGTGATTACCGCGTCGAGATCATTCCCGACGCGGAATTCAAATTAGACGGAGGGGCGATGTTTGGTGTCGTCCCTCGCGTCGTTTGGGAGCGAGTCTGCACGGCCGACGAACTAAATCGGGTCCGGATGAATATGAATTGCCTGTTCATCGACACAGGCTCAGAAAAGATCCTTGTCGAAACGGGCATCGGCGAGAAATGGACTGACAAACAGACCGCGATGTACGGCATCGACCGCAAAATGCCCCTCGCCCGTTCGCTCGAAACAATTGCCGGATGCCGCCCCGACGACATCACGATCGTCGTCAACACACACCTTCATTTCGACCACGCCGGCGGGAATACTGTGCTGCAGGATGGTATTCCAGTTCCTCAATTCCAAAACGCGCGGTATCTTGTTTCACGATCCGAGTTCAACCACGCCGAACGTCCCCACGAACGCGATCGTGCTAGCTATCTGCCCGAAAATTGGCTCCCGATGCAGGAGAGTGGCCAGCTCGAGCTAATGCCGGACATTTACGAGGTTGTCGAAGGCCTCCGCATTGAACAGGTCCGCGGCCACTCTGAGACGATGCAGACCATTCGTCTCGACCGCGGCGGCCGCACGCTATACGGCTTTGCAGACCTAATACCGACCCGTCATCATTTGCCATACGCTTGGATAGCTGGTTTTGATCTTTATCCGGTCGAGACATTGGAATTTAAGAAAGGTATCCTGCCAAAAGCCGTTGCTGAAGATTGGCTCTGCCTTTTTTACCATGACCCGGAAGTGCCAATTTCGAATTTGACCGAAATAAGCGGAAAGCTATTCGCCAAAACGTCCACCTAAACAGAAAAACCTGTCCGGTTCGAACTTTCGGCGGTGTTTCAATGTAAGAACGAAGCAACGGAATCTTAAATGAACGCTCAACGAGATCTCGCAATTGCGCTGTTTCTTTTATTAGGATCTACGGTCTGTCTCACGGGGAAAGCGTCCGCACAGGAAGCAGTTCCGCGTTTTGAAGCGTCGGACTGTGTTTTTCCTGCGCCGATGGGTGACAATGTCGTTTGCGGCTACGTCGTCGTTCCGGAGAACCGTGCTAAGCCTAAAGGCAAAACGATCCGCCTTCCGATAATTATTCAAAAGAGCAGCAGCTCAACGCCGAAACCCGATCCGGTGCTAAGGACGCTCGGCGGGCCTGGCGCATCGTCGTTGAAGTTGGTTCGCGGCCGGCGTTCGTCGCCGTGGCTCCGCGACCGCGACGTTATCATCTTTGAGCAACGCGGGACCAAATACGCACAACCCGCGCTCGAATGCCCAGAGGTTGACGATTCGAACATCGCAAGTGCCAAGAAACACCTTGACCGCCGCGCCGCACGAACAAATGAAGTCTCCTCCGCGAAAAAATGTTACGACCGGCTGTCCGCTGCCGGGATCGATCTGAGCAGCTACAACAGTGCCGAGAATGCCGCCGATATTGAGGACGTGCGGCGGGTCCTAAAATTGGACAAGCTGAACCTCTACGGCGTTTCGTATAGTTCGCGGCTGATGCTCGACGTGATGCGGTATTTTCCGAAAGGCATTCGCAGCGTAGTGATCGAATCGACCCTTTCGCCCGAGGTCAATTATGACGAGGTCGGCGTCGACGGTGTCGTCCGTTCGCTTAACGAGTTGTTCGCCAGTTGCCGAGCCGATGCCGATTGCGCGGCCGCTTATCCTGATCTCGAAAAAGAGTTTTACGCCGTCGTTGCAAAACTCAATCGCGGTCCGGTCTCCGTCAGCACCAAAGACCCGGCCTCCGCGGCAATGTTCGACATCACGCTGAACGGCGACGATTTTGCGACCTGGGTCGTCGACTACCTTTTCTCGAACGAGCCTTCGGCGACGGTCGAGGCACCGTACGTTGTTCACAAGGCGTTCACCGGCGATTATGTCGATCAATTCAAGCGATACGCCGGCGACAAGCTGAGCGGATCGTTCTATTCATGGGGAATGCGTTACTCGGTCTGGTGCAGCGAGGAAATGCCGTTTGAGAATACGCGAACGATTCGGAATCAATCCGCCAAATATTCCGGTCTCGCGGGTTACGAGGTGATGGCATTGCCAGATATTTGCAGTGTTTGGAAAGTTAAGCCCGCAAAACCGGTGGCCAACCAGCCCGTCACCAGCGATATACCAACTCTCGTCATCGGTGCTCAGTATGACAGTTACACCGATCCGCAATGGGGCCGAAACGTCGCAAAGCGCCTCAAGAACGGCTTTTTCGTCGAGATCCCGTGGGCCGGTCATGGCCCTGGATTCTCGGTCCCGTGCGTCGGCAATATGGTGGCTGATTTCTTTAACGATCCGGCTTCAGCTCCAAATCCTGATTGCGTCGAAAAAACAAAAAGTAAATTCACATTCTCGGTTAAAAAGCAGTAGCCGATTTTTCTCACCTCCCACTTTCCGCTAATCTATGATTCTTGATGGATCTAAATGTGTCAGTCTTTTGATGACGCTTGATCGTGAGCCTGTATCGGACACCAAAGGAACTCGAAATGAAAAGGTATATACCAACACTATTTTTTGTCTTACTTTTCGGAGCTGTGTGTTTTCAAACCGCTTTTGGGCAAGAGGCGGACCATCAAAAGCTAATAAAGGCCTCGCGCTTTCTCGAACAAGATCCGCTGGGTAAGGATGCCAAGGCGATCCGCAGTTGGGCGTTTGTGTGGGCCGCGGACACCAAGGACGTAACCGTGATCATTTGCGGATTGGCGGGTCCGTTTTTGGATAAGAAGGTAAAATTTGGCAATGAACTAATGTCGCAATACACGATCGCGATGACGGCATATAAGCTCGAACATCCCGATAAATTAACTGATGAAAATGCGGCCCAACTTGCCGGAGTCGAAAGTGCCTTAACAGTTTATGAATTTCTGCTCAATAACAACCCGAAAGGAAAAACCCCCGCGATAGACGATCTGCTATCAAAGCGTGACAAGGGTGATTTGGCCGCCTTTGTTGCGGCTGCGGACTGCGGCAAGAAATAGTCAAGCGAACCATCATGGAACAGGTAAATATTGGAATTATCGGCGGCAGTGGTTTGTACCAGATGCCTGAACTTGAGAATGTGCGCGAAGTGCCGGTGGAGACGCCGTTCGGCAATCCGTCTGATGCATTTATTGTTGGCGAGCTGGACGGCGTGACGGTCGCATTTCTGCCGCGGCATGCTCGTGGGCATAAATTAACGCCGAGTGAGCTTCCCTATCGCGCGAACGTTTATGCAATGAAGATGCTCGGCGTGGAGTACATACTCTCTGTCTCGGCCGTCGGCTCACTGCAGGAGAAATACGCCCCGACGGATTTTCTCATCCCTGACCAGTTCTTTGACCGCACCTACGCACGTGCAAAGGAATCGACATTCTTCGGGAATGGGATCGTCGCCCACGTCACGTTCGCACATCCTGTTTGTAATGAGCTTGGAGACATTCTCGAAGCCTCATGCCGCGAGATCGGCGTCACTACTCATCGCGGCGGCACGTACATCTGCATGGAAGGGCCGGCATTCTCGACCAAGGCGGAATCAAACGTTTATCGTCAGTGGGGAATGGACGTCATCGGGATGACCAACCTCCAGGAAGCCAAGCTGGCCCGCGAGGCCGAGATCGCCTACGCCACGGTCGCTCTCGTCACCGACTACGATTGCTGGTACGAAGGCCACGATGATGTCAGCGTCGAAATGGTCATCGAATACCTCAATAAGAACGTCCGCAACGCCCAGCTAATGCTAAAAGCAGCGGTAAAGCGCGTCGCCGCCAAACAAACCCCAAACCAATACGCCGGCGGTACAAAGAACGCGATCTTCACCGCTACAGATCAATGGCCGGCGGAGACCGCAAAGAAGCTTGAGGCAATTATTGGTAAGTACAAGGCATCCTAAACAGGCATGTTTCGAAACATTTTGTTTGGTGCATTGATTTGCCTTCTTTTGGTGGCCGCTTGTATTGGTCAGACGCGAGATGTTTGCATAACCCACAAGCCGAAACCCGGCTTGCCGTCAGATTACGGAACTCTCGATGCCGTCACATCGGTAATTTTTCGCGTAGAGTTTCTTAGCGACGGAGATATCGGTCAGGTGGCGTGGGTCAAGGGTTCGCACATTCAGCGATTGGATGAACTCGCGTCCGCAGCCGTGCACAGAATCAAGTTTATCCCGACAATGGTTGACGGTTCGCCGATCAGGACATTTAAAATGGTTCGGTACCGCTATTCGTGGGAATACGGTTGGCGTGTAAATGGACTCACTTGCAAGGGTACTAGTAAGGATAAAACCCAATAGTTGTGAGTCGCCGACGGCGACAAACAGTATAGCCTAGGTTGCAGTGAGCAGAGCGAATGGAACCCTAGGTTGAGAACGTCAAAGCGATTTGCTCCCTGAAAGGGAGCAACATCAACGTTTGCATTACGTCTTGCTTTGTCTGATCCACGAAACAGATGGGAATGAGATCAAAATTTCTTCAACTCTTTCTTACGATCGCATCGGTTGGCATACTGTTCATCTCAGTTGATGGCCAGGAGGTGTGCCCAACTCTTAGTGTCTCGGGGCCGGGTGGAATTGTCGCCCCCGGTGACCTCGCACGCTATCAGGTTAGTATCACTCCCCTCCGCCGCGACCTTGCATTGACTTTCAATTGGATAGTTTCAGCGGGAACAATAAGGAAAGGTCAAGGTACTGACCGCATCGACGTTCTCCAACCCGCACAATGCATAACGGCGACTGTTGAGGTCAAAGGATTGCCGCTTAGTTGCCCGTCGCAAGCCTCGGAGACGTCGTGTGGAGATATAGCTCCCGGACCTGAAACGGTGATCGAAATTTCCGGCACGTTGAGTAAACGCAAGCTCGCTTCGATAGGCAAGGCCCTGATACCGTTTCGAGTGGATCAGAATGCGCAAGTTTATGTGATCATATACGGAAGCCGCAAGAGTGACTTTCCAAAAAAGCATCAAGCTGTGCAGAGGCTTTTCCCAAACGAACCGGGTCGGGTCGTCTTTATTAACTCCCACTCACAACAAAATCGGCTCGTGGTGTGGGTGGTGCCTGCGGGTACGGGTCCTCCGGTTCCGTAAAGCCAAAGATCGAGATAAAGTTTATGTCTCGGAGGTCAGAGTTTAGACTTCAATTTGCTCGCGTCACGCAGTAGCCTCCTGAAGCTGGAACTCAAAATGAGGCGCCTTCCAACTCACGAGTGTTATTTAACATCTCTATACCTTATGAAGCTTAAAGTGTCGGTTTGTGTTTTTGCGATTCTCTTAATAATGGCGACTGTCGCATCTGTTTCCGCTCAGCGCAATGTAACGAAAGCGATCGATCGCGATCCGTTAATGGAGGCCGACGCCAAGCACAACCTGGATGTTGCGTGGCAGGCGTATGCTCCGGCAAAGAAGGCGTACAAGCAGATCATATTGCGGTTCGAAGAAACATTCGCCGCGTATCCTGATTTCTCAAAGATGGACGAGTTCCTTTATCTCGCGGGTATGAGCAGCTATTACCTGGCTGACAACAAAG
>JBDTZO010000024.1:0-15738 GCA_040005135.1 Acidobacteriota bacterium
GGCCGAGCGCTTACCGTTAACGAAGCTAAACCCCGCGAAGATCGTGGCGGCGGCGGCGGTGGCGGTCGTGGCGGCAGCCGTGGCGGTGGCGGTTACGGCGGTGGTGGTGGCGGCGGTTACGGCGGCGGCGGCGGACGCTACTAAATAGCCGGACGTTTTAACAAAAACATTGCTTAATTTGTGCCTCCGGATCGAAATGGATTCGGAGGCCATATTATTTACTGATATAATATGACCAAAGGAAACAGATGAAAGAAGAACTAATAGAAATGGCCGGCGTCGTTGTCGACAAACAGCCGAACGCATTTTTTAAGGTGCAGTTGAACGATACTGAGCACATGGTGCTCGCGACCATCTCGGGTCGCATGCGCCGAAATCGTATCCGCATTCTGATGGGCGATAAGGTCGACATCGAGTTGTCGCCGTACGATCTCACCAAAGGTCGAATTACATATCGCCATAAGTAAATGGCGGTGGTCCGCATTGCCGGTCGCTTGTTCATTTAATCCTAAGGATCATGACCCGGCGACGGGAAGCATCAACGCGCAAGCGAAAGCGGCCGCTGCTGGTGCTCCTAATAAACTACAAACATTCGAAATTGCGCCGTGAGATGTTTATGCTTTTACGAGCTTCACCGTTCATAAAGTGTGTCGCCGTAATAGCATGGCCGATATTCATTTCCGCGGTTCTGCTCGTTAGTTCGGCTTCAGCCCAGGGAGGGCCGCCAATGATCACGGATGACACCGAGACCGTCCCGAGCGGTCATTTCGAGATAAACACGGCGTTTACGATCGAGCGCGGGGCCGACGGTGAGATCCTTGGCACGCCGCTCGTGGATTTCAACTACGGCCTCAGCGAGCATTTTCAACTAAAGATCGAGATCCCGTGGGTCTTGCTCCATCAGTTCGGCCAGCCGTCGATCGGAGGACTCGGCAATACCAACGTCGGGGTTCGGTGGCGATTCCGCGATCAAAACGAGCTCCACAGGATCGCTCTCTCGATCTATCCGCAACTCGAATTCAACAATCCAACTTCGTCTGTTCGCCGCGGCCTGGTTGATCGCGGCCCTTCGGTTCTCGTACCGCTTCAGTGGCAGACAACGATCGGAAAATACGGATTAAACGGGGATGTCGGCTACAGACTCAAACGTGGCGACGACGAGTTGATATACGGCGTCGTGCTCGGTAGAGAATTTAAGTACGGAATCGAGGTGCTCGGCGAAATACACGGATCAGGCCCTCGTCGCTCTCTTGGCGAAAGCGAGGTCGTTTATAATTTCGGCGCCCGTGTTCCAATGTCGAAGCATTTGTCATTGCTCCTTTCCGGCGGGCGCAGCATACGCAGTCACCACGACCTGCGATTTATCGGATACGCTGGCCTTCAGGTAACCTTCTAAATGAACCGCTCAATCGATCTTTTTATCGATGGAAGCCTGCTTCAGCCTGATGAGCTTCGGCACGTAGTGCGAACGGACGCACCATCGAGAAATGACATTCTGCCGAAATGCCTAATCGTTGAGACGAAGCTGGTCCACGGAATGGCGTTGACTCTAGAAGTCGACGAGGGTTCGACGCCCGACGGCGAAGTGCTGCAATATAGGAAGGTGGAGATCGCAATTCTCCACGCGTTCGTGCCACACGCGACGCGCGGCACGAACCCATGCCTGTCGTCGCCGCTGAACGGAATGTTTTATAATTTCCCTAACAAGTTTTCAAGGATCGATGATATTGCATGTCCAAAACATGCATTGTGCATCCAATCGCTAAGGGCCGGCGCCAAGTTCAAAATCAACTCCGCTGAGTCCGGTACCGATGTAGATATTGCAAAAACTATTCGTAAGTAAGTTTGTTAGTTGCAATGACTACAGGTTCGGGACTACGGTTTTCGAAGCGTCTTCAGAGCAGTCCCCCAAGCGATGACCTGGTCGAGCATTGGCCCAACGGTCGCCTCTTGATGGGCGGCGGGTTTGAAGACACTGAAATTCTCAAAGTCCGTGAAAAGCGACAGTCCGACTTGAGCACGGACGTCCGCGATCTGCAGTTCACCCGCAACGAGGCGCAGGTTTTCGACGGCGCGTGAGCCCATCATGCTGCCATAGCCTACAAAACCGGCGGACTTATTGTTCCACTCCCCATAGATGAAATCGAGTGCGTTTTTAAGAGCTCCCGACGTTCCGTGGTTGTATTCCGGCGTTACAAACACGAATCCATCGAACGAGGCGATCTTTTCCGCCCATTTTTGGGTGTGCTCCTTGCTGTACTGGCCCATCGAAGGCGGCAGGGGCTCGTCGAGCAGCGGCAAGTCGTAATCTTTGATATCGACGAGCTCGAATTCGGCATCCGTACGCACTTTCGCGATCTCGTAGACCCATTTTGCAACCGCCTCGCCTATTCGTCCCGGCCGTGTGCTACCAATAATTATTGCAATTTTCATCATATTAAAACTCCTTGAATTTAAGCGTCCATCCACCGACGTAGTATTTAGAATTACGAGCAGTTTGTCTTTCGATAATACGACTTCCGGGGTTGCGAAGTGAAAACCTTCACTCGTTTAGCCTCTGCGGCACTTTGAAATGCCCATGTTTGCTGGGCCGCTTGACCCAAAGTTAGCCTAAGAGCGAGCAGATTGATCTATCGGCCTCATTTTTCTAGTTTGCATTCTTCCAAATATCGGATCTTTTGCATGTGGAAAAGACTTGCACTATACGCAAATTAATTAACACCTTAACCCTGAAACCGCACTTTCACCGCCCTTTTTAAGGAACTCCGCAATGGCTAGTCGAGAGCAAACGCCGCCGAAGCCCAAGCTACCCAGACGCCCGTCGTTATTGGGTCCACGCCGTGTGTTGAAATGCCGCACAGTGACCTAGCCGAGCGGAAAGGGCCGAGGAATTCGAGTGGAGTCGGAGACAGAATCGGTGTTCCTCGTGAAAGGCCCCCATCATAAAGCAGCGTCCAATGCTAGCGAATATCTCGATTTTGCGCGTATCATATCTAGTATCTGGAGAATATATGAAAAGAGTCATTATTTTAACCATCTTTGCGATGGGAATGGTATTTGCAGCGGCGGGTAGCATGTCGGCGCAGTCGGCAACGGTCGCGGGCGAATGGGATGCGTCGATGAACACGCCCGGCGGCCCGAGGCCTTTTCAGCTGATTTTTAAGGTTGATGGAGAAAAGCTGAGCGGTACGGTTAAGAGGTCAAACGGAGACGTACCGCTTATAGGCACGATAAAGGGCAGCGAAATTAGCTTTGTTTACACAATCAGCTATAATGGCCACGATCTGGATCTGAGCTTCGCCGGGAAGGTCGCCGGTGACACAATGGGGGGCGGCGTATCATTTGGCGGCAACGGTGACGATGAGTGGAGCGCCAAACGCTCTCCACTCGAGAAGCCGAAAAGTTAATTTAATTCTGACGCTCAGGGACCATTCGAACCCTCGCACCAAATGGCGTGAACATACTGGGCTTTACCTTAGGTGTAATTTGCGCGGTGCTTGCTTCGTTTGTAATGCAGCATTGATCGCAGTTTCCACGAGCGGCCTCATTACGGCATATCCTTTATCATTGGGATGCAAGCCGTCTTTTCCGATATCCTCCTTTAGCAGGCCCTTGTCGTTGGCCATCGAGCTAAAATAGTCAAGATACACGAGGCCGCGTTTTACACACAATTGCCTAATAAAGGTATTCAACTCATTGATCTGTCCCGGCGGCCGGAGAGCCGTTCGAATGATTGGCCTGCCCGAAGCGTCCTTGTTGTAGTCGCTTACCGGCGTGACGGATGCGATCACGACATTAATGCCATTCGCGTGGGCAAGGTCGACCATCGATGTGATGTTGCTCTCGATCGTGGCCATTTTATCTTGCTCAGTGGTTGACGAGATGTCATTAGTGCCCGCCAGCACGACAACAACTTTTGGCTGAAGGTTGATTACGTCGGCACGGAAACGCAGCAGCATGTGGTATGTTGATTGTCCGCTGATTCCACGATTGATGTACGGCAGACCCGGAAAATAACTGTCAAGCTTCCAGCTATCTGTGATCGAATCGCCAAAGAAAACTACGCGGTTTTCGCCCTTTGCAGGGGGTACCAGTTTTGCATTTGCTTCGCGATATCGGGCCAGGGCCGGAAAATCTGTAAGCCGAGCTTGTAATCGATCGGCTCGGGCCTTGTCCGGATTTGTATCCGATGACGGTGAAGCGGCCTGAGCTAAAAGAACCGTGCTAAAGACGCCGATAAGAACAATGAGGAGTAATCGATTCATAAAATTTGATGGTCTCGTTAAACACTTCCGTATCGATTAGGAATTGCCCGCGGAGCTGGGGTCAGAAAACCAACTTCGAGCATATGACTTGCGGCAACGAAGCCGATTCGGACCCAAGTGACAATTTCGGTCGAATACGTCGCCGCAATAGAGACAAGCAACTTTCGTGTACACGTTTAATTAGCTGATCACAGTTCGGTGCTCACGGCACGATATTGCTATCGCTGCTTCCTAATTACTCCTAGCCCGGACGGACGTGGCATTCGGCGAAACGAAAATGCACGAGCTTGGTGGCGATAAGGCAGTAGTCGTGACGTTAAGCGGATGCAGTCCGTTTTTTGTGAGCATTCCATTGAAGTCCACAATGTCAGTCGATTTCATCGTTTTCCAGGCAGTGGCGGTTTCGAAAAACTCTTTGCAGCCAGCTTCCCAGGTATGGATCATCGCCCCTGACGGCGCCATGTCGATGCCGTTTTGCGAAATGGGGCCGAGTACCGTGTTATATGTACCGTTGATCAGCAGGAACGATAAAATGCTGCCTGGCGTACGGGGTGGGCCCCCGAACCCGCGCCCGCCCAGAGGCCTTGCTCCGCCAAACGTCGCGAGCTTGGTATCGAGTGCTTTCGCGGCGGCCTCTACATCAGGCGAAAGATTTGAACGTGTGAAGGCGGCAAGCTGTGTCCGGACAGCGGTGACCTCTTCGTTGGCGGCATAACTGTCGGTCATACCATCTGAGGCGGCTAACGCAAGTTTGATCTGCGTTCGCAATGCGGCCATTATAGCCGGACTCTCTCCGATCCGCGGATCATTGTGCACGACCACGCTCTGTGTGTAGGTCGTTCCATCGACCAGCAGTTTGACGGTATAGATGCCTGGCAAGACGAGCGGTCCGTGAGGCGCCGGCGTGACCTGGCCCGGCGCAGCATTCATCTGATTATTGATGTCCGGGTTATATGCCGGCGGATCATCATACCGAAGATTCCAATTGATCCGGTTGGTTCCAATGTTAGTCGAAAGGGCTCGTTCCGCTGGGGACATCAGCCAGTAATCCGGATATGGAGGCCGATCGTAGAGAGTCGGCTGCACACTTGTGATCGTACGAACCAGTTTGCCAGACATGTCGAAGATCTGCATTTTGATGTCACCAGTAGGCTTTCTACTGAGATGATAGTAGATGAGAGCACCGAACGGCGGGTTTTGGGAATGCGGCACCTCGGGGTTTATCGGCTGGTCCCAATTTCCGTTCTCGCGAGAGCGGACCGCATCGCCGATCTTGAATAAGTAAGCGGGAGCCGACGAGATTGCCTGTGCCTTGGCCGCGACCTCGCGAAGCGGGCTCATGTCGTCGAGCACCCAAAATCCCCGGCCATAGGTACATATGACCAAGTCATTCATGTGGTCATCGGTGTGGAAGACCATATCCCGTATCGACGTGCTCGGCAGGTTGAGCCGAAGTGACTGCCAGTGATCGCCGTCGTCAAAGGAAACATAAACAGTCGTCTCGCTGCCTGCAAACAGCAGCCCCTTTTGCTTAGAATCCTCGCGGATAACGTGCAGTTGGCTTCCCGTACGCTCATCCACCGGGAGGTTTCCGGCGATTCGGGTCCAAGTCTTGCCGCCATCATGCGTGCGGTAGACATAATGTTGCTCGGGCCCCGACGGTGCTGCCGCTCCGCGTGCGAAGCCAACGTTCGCGAGAGCGTATGCAGTGTTGATGTCGCTGTGTCCGGCTTCGATCGTGACAAAATTCGAGTTGGGCGGCAGATCGGTGAAATTCGTTACGTTGTTCCACGTCTTGCCCCCGTCGAACGTATTGTAGATCTGTCCATTGGTGCTGCCCGACCAGACGACGCCCTTCTTGACGGTTGAGATCGAGAAATCGGTGATCGATGCTGCTCCAAAACCACGGCCGCTTGGGGCCGAGGGTATTGGCGTGGGCTTCGGCGAAACGGCGTCACGAGAAGGTGCGACGGGCCTCCGCGTCGGAACGGGAACCGGTGCGGATGCGGCACCGCACGGAACCATTGGCTGCCCCTTGGGTGTAGTAAGATCCGGGCTAAACGCTTTCCATGTCTCAGCGCCATCACGAGTCACTAAGAGGCAATTGTAGGCAACATACATCGCTTTCGGTTCAAAAGCCATATCGAATCGTTTCCAGAAATCTCGCCCTTCGGCGTATAGATTTCGGTCAATTCCAAAATTAGGTGCCACATTGCCCCACTGGCCTGTCTCGATGTCGATCTTGGTCATGCCATTGCCTTGTCCAAGGCCATAGCCAACACCGTAGATAGTGGTAGGCTTGAGCGGGTCCGGAACGGCGGTGCCGAACTCGGACGATTGCAGCGGGTACCAATCGAGATTCGTGATCTGGCCGAGGTCGCCTCGGCTGCGGGTCATAATCGCACCGGTGTCCTGTTGAGAACCCATAACCCAATAAGGGTAGCGTGTGTCCGTCGCGACCTTATAAATCTGTGCGATCGGTATTTGAAAATAGCCACTCCATGTATGCCCGTTGTCGAGTGTGACAGCGGGTCCCTGATCAAAGCCGAAAAGCATGCGGTGTCCGTTCGTCGGATCGATCCAGATATCGTGCGGATCTTCGCCGCCGGGTGCTCCCTTGAAAACATTAAAAGTCTTGCCGCCGTCAGCCGACTGCGAAACAAACGTGCTAACGGTGTAAAGAATGTCCGGATTCTGCGAATCGACCCAAACACCGGAGCTATAAGCGCCCTGGCCGTTTCCGACGCGCGTATCGCCCACGGCCATGTGCTGCCAAGTCTCTCCCTGATCGTCTGATCGATATAAACCCGAGGCTCCTTCGGATTGAGGTGGATTGCCAATGACGTAGAGACGCTTTCCGTCCGTTTGCATTGCGATGGCGACACTGATACGGCCGGTGTAAGCGGGCAAGGAATTGACTTTTTTCCAAGTCTTACCGCCGTCCAACGATCTGTAAAGGGCGGTGCCGTTCGGTCCTTGCGGTGCGGGTGCTCCGCCTCCGAATCCGCCCCCAAGGCCCTGGCTCGTCGCAAACATAATATTCGGCTTGTCAAAAGCGAACTCGAGATCGCGGGTTCCATTTGCGTTCTCGGGCTTGAGAACATTCATCCAGGTTTTTCCACCGTCGGTAGTTCGATATATGCCTTGACCTGTGTGCTTAGCGTCTCCCTGCGTTGACGCGAGCACGAGATCCGGGTCTTTGGGATCGATCACTATCTTATTGATCTTGGTCGTATCCTCGAGTCCAACACGCGTCCACGTTATGCCCGCGTCGACGGATTTGTACATACCATCGCCGCTTGAACTGCCAACGGAGTCGCCGGTCCCGGCGTAGACAATATTCGGATTGGATGGTGCCGCCTGAATTGCGCCTATGCTGTCGACGTTCTGAAACTGATCAAAGATTGGATACCACGTAACACCAGCGCTTGTTGTCTTCCAAATGCCGCCCGCGGGAGTTCCGACGTAGTAAACGCCCGGCTGACCTATCGCTCCGGTCACCGCCGAGATGCGCCCGCCGTGAAACGGGCCGATATTACGCCAGCGTAGACCGGAGATCATACTGTCGCTCTGAGCCACAGGGGCCACGTCATCGGAATGGCTTGGGCCCTGGGCATCGAGATCAGATGTAAAGAATGCTATGCCAAAAAAAGCAGCGATCAGCAGAGCTCGGTAATTCTGTTTCATTTATGATTTCACCTCTGGTAGATAGATCAGGTCAGCTATCATTTGGATTTATTGAACCGAATAATTTTAACTTATCACACGCGGCTAAAATAAATAAGAATAGAAATGCCTTGCTAACGCGTAAATGACAATTATTTATTGCAGTCGGCCGCACGTTTTGAAGACGCTTGCGTCGTCAGGTATTCTGTTCTAACAAAAAGGAGAATTTATGGAACGTAAAACGGCCGAGGATTATCCGCAGGAATTATTGGATCTTTTTCACGAGTATCAGCATGGCGATATCGACCGGCGGTCGTTCCTTCGTCACGCGACGAAGTTTGCGGTTGGCGGGGTCACCGTAGCGGCGATATTTGAGAGCCTGACGCCCAACTATGCGTGGGCACAAACGGTCAAGGCTGACGACAAGGACCTAAAGGTTAGCTACGAAACCATGCCGTCGCCCGATGGCAACGGTTCGATCAAAGGCTACCTCGCACGTCCCGCAAAGGGCAAAAAGTTCCCGACGGTGCTCGTTATCCACGAGAATCGAGGGCTCAACCCCTATATCGAAGATGTTACCCGGCGACTCGCTAAAGTTGGTTACATGGCCTTCGCCCCCGACGGGTTGACCTCGGTCGGTGGCTATCCAGGCGACGACGAAAAAGGCGCGGCGGCATTTCGCAAAGTTGATGGCAAAAAAATGACCGAGGATTTTGTTGCAGCGGCGAAATGGTTAAAGGCCCGATCCGATAGCAATGGTAAGCTTGGCGCCGTGGGATTCTGTTTTGGCGGCGGAATGGTAAATCAGCTTGCTGTCCGGCTCGGCAGCGACCTAAAAGCTGGAGTGGCATTTTACGGCCGTCAGCCCGGTGCCGACGACGTGCCGAAGATCTCGGCCCCTCTGCAGCTCCATTACGCCGGAGCGGACACAGGCGTCAACGCCGGCATTCCGGCATTCGAGGCGGCGTTAAAAGCTGACAAGAAAAAGTACGAGATCTATTTGTACGAGGGCAAGCAGCACGGGTTTCATAACGACACTACCCCACGCTACGACGCCGAAGCCGCCAAACTAGCATGGAAACGGACGCTCGACTTTTTTAAGAAGAATTTGAAGTAACCTGCCTGTCACGGTTCAACGTTGCTTGGCGTCATGTTGGCCCTCGATCCGACACTTGCCTTCAAGCCACAAAGACGAGGTCGGGGCGATCGATCGGGATCCTTTTCGAGGTGATTAAATGCACAAGCTGTATCTAACGGCTATTTTGCTTTCCGCTTTTTTAACGCAGGGTACTGTTCAGGCTCAGATCCAGCAATTAAAACCGCCCGAGACGGTTTATTTGTTAAGGCCGGCGTTCGTTTTCGACGGCGAATCGGCAGTGCTGCATCGTGGCTGGGTCGTGTTGGTGCGCGGGGAGAAGATCGAGACCTTTGGGCCGGCAGGCGATGTAAACGCTCCGGCCGATGCGAAAACCGTCGATCTTGCAAACCTCACACTAATGCCGGGGCTGATCGAGGCCCATTCGCACGTGCTTCTTCACCCATATTCGGAGACTTCGTGGAACGATCAGGTTGCCCATGAGGCCTTGAGCTTGCGGGTCGCACGGGCGACCAATCATTTACGCAGCACTCTGATGGCGGGATTTACCACGATCCGCGATCTCGGTACCGAAGGTGCGGGCTATGCGGACGTGGGTCTGAAACAGGCAGTAAATCAGGGAATAATCCCGGGCCCGCGAATGTTCGTCGCGACCCGTGCGATCGTCGCCACCTACACATACGGCCCTAAGGGTTATGTGCCCGAATGGACCGTGCCTCAGGGTGCGGAGGAAGCCGACGGCGTCGACAGCCTGACCCGAACGGTGCGCGAGCAGATCGGCAAAGGTGCGGATTGGATAAAACTCTATGCAGATTACCGTTGGGGAACAGGCGGCGCAGCACATCCGACATTCACACTTGAAGAGTTGAAATTAGCAGTTGAGGTCGCACATAGTGCCGGCGTCCCTGTCGCGGCCCACGCGACGAGTACCGAAGGCATGCGGCGTGCGATCTTGGCGGGTGTCGACACGATCGAGCATGGCGATGGCGGTACCCCCGATATCTTTAAGCTTATGAAAGAGCAGGGCACCGCACTTTGCCCAACGCTCGCCATCGCGGGGGCGAACACCGAGAAAAAGAAATTGGTCTTTCAGGAAGCCTTGAAAGCGGGTGTGACAATAGCAAGCGGGAGTGACGTTGGGGTCTACCCTCACGGCGACAATGCTCGCGAGATCGAAGCGATGGTCAGGTTTGGGATGCCGCTCATCGACGCACTCCGATCGGCAACATCCGTAGACGCCCGCGTTTTAAGACAAGAGGACAAGATCGGCCGCGTCAAATCCGGACTTTTCGCCGATTTGATCGCTGTCGATGGTGATCCGACTAAGGACATTTCCGCATTGCGGCGTGTGCGGTTCGTTATGAAAAACGGAATCATTTACAAACAGCTCTAGGATAATGACAGCCGAATTTCAAATGCTCATGAATGACCCAGATCTGCAAGCGGAACGCGGGCCTGGAGGGACACTCATTTTCCTTGACGGAGGACAATACTGCGTTGTCGGTTCCGACTTCGTCAGCGTCGAAGAAAGCGATTGCTATGCGTTCGGCAACACGCGTCGGCAGGCGATCGCAAATTACGCTGTAAAAATGGCCTCGTGGATTTGACAAGGCCATATTCTAGAGCAAATTGCCGAACGTCATGTTATGGCCCGGGCATGATCGATGCGAATGCGATCTAGGTGAATTCCACCACCAGATCTTCTTCACAAAAATCGAATACAGCCGGTTCGGATTCGCTTCCATCGGAAAAGACAGCCTTAAGGTGCCATTCGCAATTTCCGCTGTCAGTCGATTGGTCCCAAACGAGCTCCATGGTAGACCCCGCCTTGATGCCGCTTCCGATGTCGAAATTCCTATATTTCTTGCCATCGGGCGACGCAAGCAATTTGACGATCTTTAAGCCCGACTTGTTGTGAACCTTAAAGCGATAGTCCACCGTCGAGGAAGCGTAGACGAATGATATCGAGAGGGCCGCAATTATTGCCCCTAGAGTGATACGACTAAGATGTTTTTTCATTTAAGTGAACATTTCTCCTTAATAATCATTGAAAAGGATCCCGCGATGGGATCATAGAACAATAGCAGAGAGGCGGCCGAAGCAAAAGGGAAAATTGCAAATTTCGATCTAGCTTCGGTTAGCGTGGTGTTCGGTTAGAATCGGCAACGGATCATCGCTTGATCAACAACAGACGACACCTGACCACATCCCATTTTATTCGAACTCGCTTCCCGCCGAGCCTTCGACACCGTATCGAATGCGAAACCATTTTGAAGCCGCAACCCCTACTCCGCTACCTTTGGCAAAGTTTGTCCGCGGTTGCCGCGATATACATCGAGAAGTTCTGAGACAAGGACGCCGTTAACCTTCATTCCATCGATATTGGAATCGTCGACGGAGACGTTGCTGAGATCAGCATTCGTAATCTTGGAACCGGCAAACGAGACGTCGTCAAAGTCGGCATTCTGAAGGTTCACATCGCAAAAATGCGACCCGCTTAGATCGACATCCTTAAACATCGCCCCCGCCAGCAAGACGTCGTTATAGGTCGCCCGCGCAAGTGACATATTTTCAAAATGGTTTGAGTCTGACATATCTTTCTTCTTACCGGTTCATTGACTCGCCCAAAACTCGACGACATACATTTCAGGCAGCCAGATTATCTATTTCTTATTCTCCTCGATCATGACCATCGGTTCCCACAGCTCGATCTTGTTGCCGTCAGGGTCCATGATCCAAGCGAATTTTCCGTTTTCCTCGGCGTCCGGGCCCTTAAGGATCTCGACGTCGTTTTGTTTTAGCTGGGCGAGGAGTTCGTCGAGGTTGTCGACGCGGTAGTTGATCATGAAGGAGGACTCGCTCGGCGAAAACCATTGGGAGTCGGCGTTGGCCGTACTCCAGACCGTTAGGCCGCCGTCGACGACCTTGTCGTCGGTCCATTTCAATATCGAACCGCCCCAATTCTCAAGGCAAATGCCGAGATTCTTCTCGTACCACGCCGCCAACTCCGAGCCCTTGCCCGTACTCTTAATAAATACACCGCCGATGCCTGTTACCTTTGCCATATCTCATTCTCCTATTTTTTAGCTACTTGATCTCTTTCGCTGTCACATACCCTAATTTGATGGGTCGTCCGAATCCTTTTGTGCTGGAGGAATTTCGAAAACCCGATGAATTACAGCACTTTCGCAATTACAATAAAAGCAATCGGTCGATTGTTTCTCGTTATCATTTCATAATTTCTTTTTCATGGCTGTTAATTTTGAACAGACCGACAATATCTGTAAGTCACCGGCGTTCCATACCACAGTACAATTGAAGATATGACGAAATCAGCGTCAAATGATCTCAGCAATTCATACACTTGACTTTAGTTCAAGCTGCCAATCCTTTGGCTGATACGTTGCTAACATGCCGTAGGGGTCTAGCTTGTAAAACTGAATCTGCAGCCCTTGGAACACGCGTTCATTTTCTGGTCCGGCATCGAGCACGACCGAAGGCTTAAATGTCGGCGGGCCCACAGGTATCTCGGCCGCCCATTCCATCGCGTGTCCCAGTTCGCTTGCGAGAAATTTGATCGCCACCGCCGCGGTCACGAGGAACTCGGCCGTACCGGCCGTGGGATGATCGATCTTTACGCAGTTGTTAATAAAACAGTAATCACCATTTTCGTCGGCTAGAAAGCAAGCCGCCAAAGTCAGCGTAGTGCGTCTTGCGGCTGATGACAGCAGACGGCCCCGGCCAGCGCCGGCCAATGATGAGATCAGTGCCCATTCTGCGGAGCGTCGACCCATATCGCGACTGTCGAGACTCAATTCGTCCGCAACCCGTACGATCTCGCCGGCCAGTCGTTCGCACTCGAGCGACTCAGGAGACCTTGCCGATTCTATCGCCTTTTGTTGAACCAGCATAAGGCCGATCTGCTCCCAGGGTCCGATTGCCCTCATTCGTAAAACGTCTATCAATTCGTCTCTATCCATAAATTCAAAACTTCGTGACCCGAAAGAAGGGTGTTATCGGTCTCTTCGCAGAGTATTATCCCTGAGGTGAGCCGACACAAGCGATGATCAAGTGAGGCCGTCCCATTACGCTCGAGCTAAGCGGCCGCACTGATCGTGACGTAGTAGCCGTCGGGATCGCGAAGCGAAAACTCCATCGTCTGGGTTCCGGGGTTCATATTCGGCTCCTCCTCGAGACGATCGGCCAGTTCGTGCGATCTCTCGAACGCGGCGTCGTAATCGTCGACGCGGAAGAACAGTAGCAGTCCGTTGCCGGGCGTCGCGTTGTCTGGGCTCGCCAGTGAAGGATGCTCGTGTGAGCCCCACTCGTGCACGCAGAGCAGCACAGTTCCGTCGGTATCGACGATCTGCCCGAAGTAATCATGCGCGGGCGGGGTCTCGGGATGGCCCACCAGCTTTTGATACCACTTAAGGCTCGCCGCCACATCGCTCACGCCAATAATGGTCCAGGTGCGTGTCATGACATTTCTCCCGTGTTTCGAAACCGCGATTCTACAAATAACGCCAGGAAGTCGCGAATCTCGAAATTATCCTGAACGATCTTCCGTTGCTGAATGATCTCGATCAGCATACCGACAAGAATGAGTCCGAACTATAAGAGGCTGATCCTGACGGCTAGATCCGCAGAAGCTCCTCCTAAAATTTTTCACCGAGACCGCCAAAGAAGCGAATTTCGCGGAATTCGCGAATCTACAGCTCGGACGGCGTCAATGCTAACCCTCTCACCAGTTACCGGCGACCCGGAGCGTTCCGTCGCTTTGCCGATCCTCATCATTCGGGCTGGTCCGGCAGACCGTCTCACCCGCAACTTACATGATGAGACGGGTTAAATATATCTGCTCCAACAATTACATTCAAAAATCGTCTCACCCGCAAATCTTCTCACATCTCAGGTGAGACGGTCACCGCAGCGACAGAGTGGACATATAATGTGAATAATCAAAACGAGCCGCAAGGACAGCCCATGTATTACATATTATTGCACAGATGCAATAATAAAGCGATCATAAATGATACGTTACCGCCATTGTCTCGAGCGAATAGTCTCCGGCTGAAGGCACACTGCTTTCGCCGCAATTCGAATCTTGGCGGCCACCGACGCTCGATTTCTAAGAGAGTAAGGGTGGTCACAGTATTCGAGAAAGACGGAAGAGCTGGACCGAGTTCATTTCGGCTGGCCGAGTTCGCGTTGCGGCCATAGTATGTGCCGGGATCGGTATTTTTTGCGGTAACCGTAAACAGGATTTTCCCCCGCAACATCGACCTGCCGAGGAAAAGTAGTATAATGAAAGTGAATAGAGTCTCGCTTACTCTATTTTCAGCCTACCCGAATTTTTCGGATCCATCCTGACTCAAATAGCATGACATTGGCCACGTGACATAGATTTGTCGCGAGGTCCGGTATCCAACAGAATCCCGAATGGGAGACGCGGATACCCGAGCTTTTGGAGATTTGATGTCCGACAATTCGCTTTCCAAAAAGCAGTATTATCTTACGCATGAGGTCCGGTCGGAATATCTCTACGTCCTGGTCACAGCCAGCGATAACGATTACGAGATCGCTCGCAGCTACTGGGACGAGATCATGCAGCTGCTTGATCGAAATGGAACGAAACGCCTGTTGGTCGAAAAGGACATCAGAGCTGAGCTATCGGTCGCCGACGAGTTTCGGATCGCATCGGAAATTGCGGCCGGTATGATCAGGTGGGTAAAGCTCGCACTATGTGAGCGGCATATTTCCCAGGAAAACCTTGAATTCGGCGAGCTGGTCGCGACAAATCGCGGGCTGAACACGAGATCATTTAGCGACTTCCTCACCGCCAAAAATTGGCTGCTGGCCTCGTGACCATCGGTTAATTGCAATTTGGCACAAGTACGGAAACGCTTATCAAGCCGAGCCTGCTCCTGAAAAACACGAGTATTGAACGAACCAACGCTTAGAAGCGTACCGCAGATGAAAACGTACGGGAGACCGATACGGCAGCGTGCAGATATGCTCGATCTCAGTATTTCAGGATCTTTTACGTTTAAAATCTCGCGTCCAATATACGACCAGGTCCTTGCCGGGCTCGGCGATCTCGTAGGTCTCCGTAAACTCGTTCTCATTTAGGATCTTGTAGGTTTCGCGTGAGCGGATGTCTTTTGGAATGTTCTCGTTGACCTCGCTGTCGAGGACGATCGTCTTGCCGTCGGCCGAGATGCTTGAGAGTACCCACTCAATTATGAAACCCTCTCCATGGAACTGGCGAAATACGAACTGCTTGCGAGTGCGGTCATAACTATAAAAGCCCAAGTCCTCGTGAACTCCGCCTTTCGGCATCTTGGTGGACGGCGGGTAGACCGAGCGGTGCGTCACCTGCAGGAATTTGTCGTTGACCGCGAACTTATACTCTCGCTCGACCTTTTGGTCGCCCAATTCGCTTTTACCCGTGCCCGCCCACGCGCCAACAAAGAATTTGAGCGGCTTCCACGTGTCGGACAGTGCAGGAGCCTGAGCAGATACAGAGGCCGAGACGAATAAAATAACTATCAGAAGTCGTAACATAAGCTTTCCTCGATGTCAGGAACTCTGGCACCAAGCCGACCCGCTAACAAGAAAAAGGCTTCGTTCGCGTTGGACAACGCCTTTTCCGATCGATCCCGTGAGAGATCGTCTGCTTTGCACCGGCGGCCGGGCATCCGATCATGCGGT
>JBDTZO010000182.1:0-15571 GCA_040005135.1 Acidobacteriota bacterium
GCGGCGCAGATCATGCCTTGGGATTCGAGGCCGCGCATCATGCGAGGTTTGAGATTGGCAACGACGACGACCTTACGGCCGATGAGCGTTTCAGGTTCGTAGTATTCAGCAAGTCCGGCGAGGATCTGCCGGGGCTTTCCCTCACCGAGGTCGATCTCGAATCGGAGCAGCTTGTCCGCTTTCGGGATGCGTTCGCAAACCTTTACCTCGCCGACGCGAAGCTCGACGTTAAGGAAATCGTCGATGGTGATGAAATTGTCGATCACGGGTTCGGCCTCCGAGGTTCCGTCCGCCATTGGAACCGCTGTCGTTACGTCCGCGGCCGGCCCTTCTGCTGACTGCTGACTGCTTGCTGCTGACTGCTCGCTTATCTCATTCATAACTTTCGTTTTATCGATTCTCGGGAACACCCCGACGGTCTCGCCGATCTTAGTTCCGGCGGGCAATTCGCCCCATTTCAAATTTGCCGGATCGATCTGCGAAATGTCTTCACCGAGGCCGATCTGGCTGTAAATATTCTTCGACGCTTCGGGCATCACAGGATATAGCAGAACGCAGAGCCAACGCAGCGTCTCGCATGCCCGATAGAGAACAGCGTTGAGGGTTTCGGCCTGGTTATCGTCCTTGACGAGTTCCCATGGCTTTGAGTCGGAGATCAGTTTGTCGACGCGTGCAATGACGGTCCAAGCCGTCTCAAGCGCAAGGCTGAAATCGAAATTATCGAAACGCCGCATAAACTCGTCTCGGGCGTGCTCGACGACCGATGCGAGCTCTTGTCCGTCGGGATCAATGCCCGCCCGCTTGGCATTCAGATACTTTTCTTCCGAGATCACACCGCTGGGTATCGATCCCTCGCGGTATTTGGTGATCATCGAAAATGTGCGGCTGGCGAGATTTCCGAGTCCGCTGGCAAGATCGGAATTGGCGCGATCGATCAGGTTTTCGTAGCCAAACTTGCCGTCTTGGCCGAAGACCATCTCGCGAAGCACAAAATACCGCAGAGCATCGACCTGAAAATGCTCGTGTAGTACATCAACTTCGATGACGTTACCGATGGTTTTGCCCATCTTGCGCCCGTCCGCATCTAACCACATTCCGTGTGCGAAAACGGTTTTCGGCAGCGGCAAGCCCGCAGCGTGAAGGAACGAGAACCAATAAACCGTGTGAAATCGCAATATGTCCTTGCCGACGAGATGAACGGCATTTGGCCAATATTTTTCAAATCCAACCGACGCCTTTTCGGCATTGCCGTAACCGAGAGCGGTAATGTAGTTCGATAGTGCGTCGAGCCAGACGTACATCACATGATCATCGTCATCCGGAACCGGAATTCCCCACGAGACCGAACCTTTTTGTCGGCTGATCGATAGGTCCTGCAGGCCGCCGCGAACGAATGAAAGCACCTCATTACGGCGTGCCTCGGGCCGCAAGAGGTTCGTGTCCGTTTCGATCAGGTCGATCAGAAAGTCGTTATAATCCGAGAGGCGGAAAAAGTAGCTCTCCTCGGCCACCTTGTCGAGCGGCCGCTCGTGGATCAGGCAATTCGGGATTTCGCTGCCCTCAGGAAGTACGTATTGGTCCTCGGTCTTAAACTCGGCACACGGAGCGCAGAACCAGCCTTCGTAAAAGCCTTTGTAGATGGCATCGTTACCCTTCGGAGTTTTGTTCTTTGCGATCTCACGCCACAGATGTTGAACGCCCTCGTAATGAAACGGCTCGGTCGTCCGCATGAAAACGTCATATCCACCGTTCTCGGAATCGAGCCCGAAATCGTGGAACATCCGCTTGAGTTCGCCGGCGATCACGTCGACCTGCTCCTTCGGCGTGCGTCCCTCGCGTTCGGCGGCCCGCTGAATATTGATGCCGTGCTCGTCGGTTCCGGTCAGAAAATAGGTATCGAAGCCACGTTGACGCTTATACCGCCGAACCGCGTCGGCGACGATCGTCGTATACAGATGCCCGAGATGCGGCAAGCTGTTGGCATAATAGATCGGTGTAGTAATGTAAAAAGTCTGTGACATTAATTCAAATCGGAAAAATTCGCACGATCGGTATCGATGGATATGGAACGGCTTACTACGGACGAAAACGCTTTTTATCAGCGGCCGAAAACTCGTCGGTGTCCTTATAACGCGGGATCTCGGCCGAATTTGCGAGTTTTACACCTACTGCGAGAGCGAGTTCGGCTTCCTGGACCATGGCGTCCATGTCCCACCAGTCGTGATATTCGTCCGTGACCTGATGGTAGTACTTTGCGTTGTAATCCTTAAAAAAGGCTGCCGCTTCTTTGCCCGGTGGCGTTATGAATTGATCGCCGTGCTGAAAATTGACGGACGGCACACCCACCTTGGCGAACGGGAAATGGTCCGAGCGGAAAAAGAATCCCTGCTCAGGCTGCGTATCGCCTTTGATCACGAGCTTTCGTTCGAGAGCGGCCTCGAGAATGGGCGCCATTATCGACGAGCGATCAGCCCCAAGCGGAACAAAATCCGAGACCTTTCCAAAAAAGTTGACGCCGTCGATATTAAAGTCGGCAACGGTCTTATTAAGCGGGACGAGCGGATTTTGCGAGTAATACTCGGCCCCGAGCAGTCCTTGCTCCTCGGCGGTCGGGAAAAGGAAAAGGAACGAGCGTTTTGGCCGATCGGCCTTGGACATTTTTGATATAACGTCCGCGATCGCGAGTATCGAGGCAACGCCTGACGCATTATCGTAGGCACCATTGTAGATCTTGTCGCCTGTCGCGTTAGGCTCGCCGATGCCGAGATGGTCCCAATGGGCCGAAAATACCACGTATTGGTCCTTTAGCTTTTTGTCGCTGCCCTCGAGCTTGCCAACTACGTTCGGAGATTCGAATGTCTTAACTTCGCTATTCAAGTCCAGCTTTACCTTTAATCCCGTATTGACCGGTCGGAAATCACGCGATCGGGCTGAAGTACGCAGTTTTTCGAGATCGAGGCCCGCTGCACCTAGCATTTTCACGACGGTCTCGTTGGTCGCCCAGGATTTGATCTTGAGATAAGGAGTTTTATCGCCCGGCGTTCGAGCTATCTCATAACGCCAGTTGCCATTGGACGTTCGAACGACGTTCCAACCGTAACCGGCCGATTCCGTTGTGTGGATCAGTATCACGCCGGCGGCTCCGCGACGAGCTGCCTCCTCGAATTTATAGGTCCACCGGCCAAAATAGGTCAGGCCTTTGCCGCCAAAAAGTGCGGGCTCAGCCTTGGTCGCAGGCGGATCATTGACCAGCATCAAAAGCACTTTGCCCTTGTAATCACTAGCTGGCCCCTTATAATCGTTCCAATTAAAAAGCGGTGCGTCGATGCCGTAGCCAACAAAGACGAGATCAGAATCGACCGAAACAGCAGCGGTCTGGGCGCCGGTGGTTGCGACGAAATCATCTCCAAAATCAAAGTCCGCCGATCCGTTCTTTCCGGTCACGATCAGTTTTGTGGATTTATCCGCCTTGACGCCAACGAGCTTAACGTTCTGAAAGTAACTATCTTTATTCGCCGGCTTTACGCCGCCCGCTTTAAGCTGGTCTGCAATATATTGCGCCGCAAGTTTGCCGCCGTCTGTGCCGGGGCCGCGGCCTTCGAAATCGTCAGACGAAAGGCGTTTAACGCGTTCACGGATCTTGGCAGAGTCAAAGCTCGCGGTTCGGTCCTGGGCTGAGAGCGTGGCTGAAAGCAGGACGACGAGAATTAAACCGGTAATGGATCGTTTCAACATATTGATCAACCCTTAATCAGCGACATCGCCTCTGCACGAGTTCGCGAGTCTTTACGAAATCCGCCGAGAACGGCGGACGTGATCGTGATCGCACCCGGCTTTTTGACGCCGCGGAGCGTCACACACGTATGCTCTGCCTCAATCACGACCATTACTCCGATCGGATCTAGCTCGTCGAATAGCGTCTGAGCGATCTGCTGTGTCAGCCGTTCTTGGACCTGAAGTCGATGCGAAAATATCTCGGCGATGCGAGCCAATTTTGACAGCCCGACAATGCGTCCGCCCTTTGGAATATAGGCTATATGACACTTTCCTACGAACGGAGCGAGATGATGCTCGCACACCGAGGCGATCGAAATGTCCTTAACGATGACCATTTCGTCATGCGAATCGCCGGGCAGCGGCTGGATGTGGATCCTTGGATCTTCCCACATGCCAGCCGTCAGCTCAGCATAGAAGTCCGCGACACGCTCGGGCGTTGCCTGTAACCCGTCGCGATCGGGATCCTCACCCATGCCCTCGAGCATGAGCCGAACACCATCGGCGATCTTTTTCAGGTCGATCTTTTTATCCATCTCATTTGCCATATCTTCAAAACCGTCAGGCCTTTGCAGTATTTGCATCGCTATTAGCCCTAATTTCAGCCAAAACGGCATCGCGAACCACTCGATACGGAACGCCATGTTGGACCGCGGCCTTTTTAACCTGGTCGTACTCCGGCATCGCGTTCACCTCGGTATCGCCGAGGACCGCAACCTTAACGTCGATCGGACCAAAACGGGTCGACACACTGACTATCCGTCGCCCAAGGCATTCGCGATCGACCTTTGTCTTGCGGAGGCCGATCGTTGTGGTCTCTGTGTACATCAAATGCGATAAGCCTTCTTGATCGGCTGCCTTACACAGGATAGAGACCATTGTCGCCGGACGGTTCTTTTTCATCTGGATCGGCGTAAACCAGCAATCGCGAGCCCCGAGCTCGAACGCACGTTCCATCACAAAACCAAGTATCTGCGGCGACAGGTCGTCAATGTTAGTTTCGATCAGGATCAGTTTTTCGTCACTTTCAGTTGTCGGCTCCGAGGTCGCCGTCGTGCCTATCATCAGACGCAGAACATTTGGAAAACCACTATATTCCCGCGTGCCCGCTCCATACGCAGCATGCTCAAGCTGCATCTCAGGTATCGCACCGTAACTATCACAAAGCGTTGCAATTATCGCCGCACCGGTCGGCGTGATCAGTTCGCCTTCGATCTCAGTCGAGTAAATTGGAATGCCACTTAATAGCTCGGCGACGGCCGGCGGAGGCACCGGGAATTTGCCGTGAGCCATTTGAGCGAATCCACTGCCGACGTGAATACGCGAACATGCGAAGCGTTCGATACCGAGCATTTCAAATCCGATGCACGCTCCGACGACGTCAACGATCGCGTCCATTGCCCCGACTTCATGAAAGTGGACCTTGTTAACGTCAATTCCGTGGATCTTAGCTTCGGCAGAGGCAAGTCGTTTGAAAATTGCTTTTGCACGACGCCTGACCGACTCCGAGATCACAGAACGATCAATGATAGCCTCGATATCTGAGAGGTGTCGATGGACATGCTCGTGCGGCACTCTCACGTCGACATGAACTGACGATATGCCAGAGCGATCGACCCGGCTGATCACAAGCTCAAAATCCGCAATGTCCAGCTTTCGGAGTTCGGCCTCAAGCCGCTCGGGCTCAACTCCGGCCGCTATGAGCGCTCCGAGGATCATGTTCCCGCTCGCACCCGCAAAACAATCAAAATAGAGAGTCCGCATAAAGAGTTGATTCTAGCGTTTTTGCCGCGAAAAAGAAAAATGTGTTGTCGTCAGAGTGCTCGCCCGCCCGCAGCGCATTTTTGCCCTTTTAGGCGGCGAACGGCTATACTTACTCTTTTATTTGTAGCTCCAAAGACCGATTAATATGACCCTGATCGAAATTCAAGAGATATTGCGAGAGGTCGTTCGAACAACGGCAAAGAATGAGTTCGGCGTCGAACTCAAGCAGGTCGCGGCCGAAACTCCTCCCAAGACCGAGCTCGGTGACATCGCCTTTCCAGTCGCGTTCGAATTGGCGAAGCTGATCAAACAGGCGACCGGCGAAAAAAAGAACCCGCGTGAGATCGCCGAAGTTTTGAGATCGAAACTGAGTGCGGCACAAATGGTTGGACGCGTCGAAGTCGCGGGAGCGGGTTACCTTAACGTCTTTTTCGACCGGCCGACATTTCTCTCAGCTAACGCTGCCGCGGAGCCGCTTCCGAATGAATTTAGATCTTCGCAGCCCGACGCGATAAAGGTTTGCGTCGAGCACACTTCGGTTAACCCGAATAAATCCGCGCATATTGGCCACGTTCGAAATTCGGTCCTTGGCGACACATTTCAAAGGATCCTAAAAGCTACAGGCAAGCGCGTCGAGATCCAAAATTATATCGACAACACCGGAGTGCAAGTCGCCGACGTCGTGGTTGGATTTATCTATCTCGAAAATAAAGACCTCGCGGCGATCAAGGACCTCGACGCTCAGCTCAAGGCAGTGGGAAAAACCTTCGACTACTATTGTTGGGACCTTTATACAAAAGTTGGCGTTGAATATCAGATGAGCGAGGAACTCAAGCTAAAGCGGGCGGAAGTGCTGCATTTGATCGAAGAAGGCGGCAACCCGACCGCGGAACTTGCGGATTTTGTCGCGACCCGCAACGTAGAGTGCATACTCGACACGATGGCGAGGCTATCGATCCAGTATGACCTCTTGCCGCGCGAATCGGAGATCTTGCACCTTCATTTTTGGGACCGAGCATTTGAACAGATGAAATCTCTGGGCGTGATCCATTACGAAACCGAGGGAAAGCAAGCGGGCTGTTGGGTGATGCCGTTCGAGGAACACGCCGGCAACGACGAAAATGAGACGGACAAAATACTAGTCCGTTCGAACGGCACAGTGACCTATACCGGCAAAGACATCGCCTATCAGATGTGGAAACTCGGCATTCTGGGCCTTGATTTCAATTATCGGCCGTTTCACAAATACAAGGATGGCCACGAGGTCTGGATAACCACGTCAGATTCAAACGCCAGCGTGCACCCGGCTTTCGGCGGCGGCGAGACCATTTACAACGTGATCGATTCGCGTCAGTCTTATCCGCAGGACATTGTTCGAAAAGGCGTCGCAGCGATCTCGCCGGAACGCGGTGAGAAAGCGAGCATCCACCTTTCATACGAAATGGTCGCGTTGTCGCCCGCGGCCGCCGAGGAACTCGGTTTTGCTATGTCTGACGAAGACCGCAAGCGGCCGTTTATCGAAATGAGCGGCCGGAAGGGGCTTGGCGTAAAGGCCGACGACCTAATCGATCGGCTCGAAGCGAACGCCCTCGCCGAAGTAGAATCGCGACACGCCGATTCGAGCGAAGAAGTGAAGAATGGCATCGCCCATCAGCTCGCGGTCGGTGCTCTGCGTTACTTTTTGCTCAAATTTACCCGTAACACGGTCATCGTGTTTGACTTTAAGGAAGCACTTTCGTTCGAGGGCGAGACAGGATGTTTTTGCCAGTATTCCGCGGTACGAGCGAATTCGATCTTTCGCAAGCTCGACGAAAAAGGCGAAACGGTGGACCAATGCCGGGAACGGATAGCTGAAAATGCGGCGACGCTCGAGCTGTTTGCGACAGATGCCGGCAGTGACATTTGGTCGATGGCGATCCTTGCATCAAGACTTGAGGAAGCGATCGAGCAGGCCGCCAAGCAGAACGAGCCCGCGATCCTCGCAAAATACACTTTCACACTAGCCAAGGCGTTTAACCTCTTCTATCACAACCACAAGATCCTGATCGAGCCGGACGAGGTAAAACGAGCCGTTCTGGTCGTCGTCGCCGATATGGCCCGGCGTTCGCTAACCTCTGCACTTGCAACGATGGGAATTGAAGTGCCGGAGAAAATGTAAGTTGACACCGCGAATCTAAGTTGATAGAACTTAAATCAATGAATCTTGTCCGTTCGAACATCCAAATGACGTCTAATTGGCGAACTAGCTTAGGTTGGTGGCGATTGACGGCGTCGGCGGGTAGTGGATACGGACATTAACGAGAACTTTCGTTAGACCAAGTTCACTAGACCTTTCCATCGGACGCCGCTCGAAGAAAACGAGCGGCGTTTTGATCTTTATGAGCGATATTTCCGAATTTCTTGAGCAATGCAAGGGCGCGAACGTCGTGCCGGTCGTCGCGACGATGCCCGCCGACCTGCTGACGCCGCTTAGCGTGTACTTAAAGCTGTCGGCGGGCACGGCAAACTCGTTTCTCTTGGAATCCGTCGAGGGCGGCAAAAGCCTCGCTAGGTATTCGTTTATCGGAGCCGACCCGGAAATGGTGTTGAGCGGCTCCGAGGCAAACGTGACCATCTCGACGCCTAACGGAGCCGAGACCAAACCAGTCGGAACCGTCGAATATTTGCGCTCGCACTTTGAGAAACGGCACGCACCGGTCGATCCAGACCTGCCGTCGTTTATTGGCGGTGCGATCGGCTTTCTAGGATTTAGCTGTTCTGAGTGGTTCGAACCAACGTTAAAGCAAACTCGGCCGGCGTCGGACGGCGCGGATTCTGCGCTAATGTTCTTTCGCTCGATCGTAGCGTTCGACCACGCGAAACAGGTCATAAAGATCATTTCGCTCGTATTTACTGGAGAGTCGACAGGCGAAAAGCAGCTTTTGGATGCACTCGAACAGGCGAAGACCCGAAACGGAAAGATCAAGGAAACGCTTGAGAACGGTGAGCTGATCATTCCGCAAAATGTCGAAACGAAGGGCGGCGCCGGGACGACCTCGAATTGGAAGCGCGAGGATTTCGAATCAGCTGTCACAGAGATCAAGGAACTCATCAACGCCGGCGAATGCTATCAGGTTGTTCTATCGCAATGCTTTACGCGGGAGACCAAGGCCTCGCCCGTGTCGATCTATCGCGCGATACGCTCACTTAATCCATCGCCGTATATGTTCCTGCTGAAATTCGACGAAAAAGCGATCGTCGGAGCGTCGCCAGAGATGCTGGTGCGATGTGAGAATCAAAGGCTCGAATACCGCCCGATCGCCGGTACGCGACGCCGCGGCAGGACGGCGACCGAGGACGACGCACTTGCGGACGAAATGCGTCTCGACCAGAAAGAGGTCGCCGAACACTTAATGCTCGTGGACCTCGGCCGAAATGATCTTGGCCGCGTGGCCGAATACGGCAGCGTAAAGGTTGAGTCGTTGATGACGGTCGAGAAATATTCTCACGTCCAGCATCTCGTGAGCTCGCTGTCGGCGAAGTTGAGAGCGGGTTTGGACCGTTTTGACGCACTTGCCGCGTGTTTTCCCGCAGGAACTGTTTCCGGAGCTCCGAAAGTGCGTGCGATCGAGATCATCCGCGGGCTCGAACCGACGGAACGCGGCGTTTATTCGGGAGCGATCGGCTATTTTGATTACTCGGGCAATATGGACACGTGCATTGCTATCCGCACGCTCGTGCTTGAAAACGGTGTAGCCAAGATCCAGGCCGGAGCGGGAATTGTGGCCGATTCCGTGCCCTCGCTGGAGTTCGACGAGACCGTCAATAAGGCTAAGGTGCTGCTCCGCGCAGTTGAGATAGCCGAATCGGGAGCGGTTTAAGATTATGGTGCAGGAGATCTTACAGCATTATTTGCACGAGTTCCGGGCCGGTCGCGAAGTTGCGTCGGTCGATTCCGAGCCGCTCTTCGACGCGATGATCACTGAACGTGACGAGCGGCCGATCAGCGATGTGCTCGCAGCCTGGAATAAAAAAGGTATCTCCGAAGACGAGCTTTTTGAGTTTGCGTCGATCATGCGAAAGCGTATGAGACGAATCTATCCTGGACACAAAAATCACGTGGATATGGTAGGCACCGGCGGAAGCAGAGCAAAGACGTTCAACGTTTCGACCGCGGCTGCGTTTGTGATCGCAGGTGCCGGAACGCCGGTCGCAAAGCACGGCAATCGTGCGGCGACGAGTAATTCGGGCAGTTCAGACGTGCTCGCTCTGCTCGGGATCGAGGTCGACATAGATCCGAAGCGATCTGAACGGCATCTTAACGAATACGGGTTGAGCTTTTTATTTGCCCCACGGTTTCACAGCCTCTCCGCAACTCTCGCCTCTGCCCGGCGATCGCTCGGCGAACCGACAATATTTAACAATCTCGGGCCGCTGTGCAATCCGGCGTCGGCTCCGCACCATATTATCGGCGTGGCGGGCGTAGAACAGTTCGAAAGAACTGCGAACGTGCTTGCAAGGCTCGGCACCGAGCGTTCATGGGTCGTTCGAGGCGAGGACGGCCTTGATGAGATATCGCTTGCCGGAATGACTCAGATCGCCGAGGTCACGGGACATCAGGTCGAGCGGCTTGAAATTGGGGTCGAAGATTTTGGCTTGAGAGCCGTCTCCAACACCATTCCGGCCAACTGCTCGGCGAGAGAAAGCGAACAGCTGATTCGAGGAGTACTCTCCAATCAGATTAGCGGAGGGAACGCCGAGAAACTCGTGCTGATCAACGCTGCCGCGGCTCTACATGTTGCCGGATCCGGCTTAGATCTGCGTCAGTCGTTTGAGCTTGCAGAGAGCAGCATTCGCAGTGGAGCAGCGATCGCAAAGTTGAAGATTTTGGCGTCCGAAACAACGAAATGAGCGAAACATTTCTCGATAAGATCCTCGCGGTAAAGCGAAATACGGTTGAACGGCAAAAGCGCTCGACGAGCTCTGCAGCCATAAAAGCTAATGCTATGGCTCGCCGAAGTGACGGCGATGATCATCGTCTCCGATCCGCCCTGCTTCGGACGGACCGAAATAACATTATTGCCGAAATCAAACGGGCATCTCCGTCAAAGGGCGTGATCAACAGCAATATCGACATCGTAGATGTTGCCCGCAAGTACAGCGACGGCGGTGCGGCCGCAATATCCGTATTGACGGAAGAAGACTTTTTCAAAGGCTCGCTCGCGGACCTGATGGCAGTCCGGAAAGCAGTCGAATTGCCGATCCTGCGAAAAGACTTTGTGGTCGACGAATTTCAGATCTATGAATCTGCTTCTGCCGGTGCAGATGTCGTCCTGTTGATAGTTGCCGCTCTGGACGACGAAAGCCTTAACCGATTCTTGCTGATCGCTCGCGATGAATTGGGAATGGACGTGATCGTCGAGGTCCACAATGCGGATGAACTCTTCAGAGCGGTTTCGATCGGTGCTGATATTATCGGAGTAAACAATCGCGATCTCCGCACGTTCGAGGTCTCGCTGGACGTTTCCCGACGCCTGATCGTGGAACGCTCTGGAGCAGAACTATTTATATCCGAGAGCGGAATAACTGAGCGGGAGCAGATCGAAGAGCTGCGGTCTCTTGGATTTAACGGAATGCTCATCGGGGAGACGTTGATGCGTTCGGGCAATGCACGCGAATGTCTTGGAGAATGGATTTGATCACGCCGCATTTAAGATACAAAAAGCAGACGCCTCGCGAGCGGACGTTGACGATTCATCTTATCGCACTTGAAAAGGCGGCGAGAGGGCTGGTGCTGATCGCGATCAGTCTTAAACTGCTCTCGCTGTTCGGTCGCGATGTCCACGAATGGGCGGCGGATTTCGTGATGCGTCATGGGATCGATCTGACGAACCGGTACGTCCACGCCGCGCTCGAGAAACTTGTGGGCGTTGGTAACAAGCAGCTTGTCGAATTGAGCATCGTAGCACTTTTTTACGCATCGCTGCTTCTAACCGAAGGCATCGGACTATGGCTTCAAAAACGCTGGGCTGAGTATCTGACGACCTTTGCGACGGTTATTTTTATCCCGTTTGAGATTTACGAGTTGTACGAGAAATTCACTTGGATCCGCGTTGCTCTCGTCGTTGTTAATGTTTTCATTGTCTGGTATTTGGCGACGCGTTTGAGTGACGAGAAACATGGAGTCGAAGATTTAGGCACCGTTAAAGTTGGAATAAAGGTCAAGATCTGTGGGATCACAAATTTGGAAGACGCCGCGTTCGCCGCCTTGTGCGGTGCCGATGATCTAGGATTCAACTTTTATAAAAAAAGTGCTCGCTATATCACGCCCGAGCAGGCAAAACTGATAATTAGCAGCATCGATGCTGACGTCCTAAAGGTCGGAGTTTTTGTAAACGAGACGGCCGCTAATGTTTGCGAGATCGCCAGCTTGGCGGGACTGAACGTGGTCCAGCTTCACGGCGATGAAGACAACAAGTTTATCGAGGAAGTGCATTCGTTGTCCGGTTTGCCGGTGATCAAGGCATTTCGAGTCACGCCGGAGTTTAACATCGACATTGTGAGAAGTTGCAGCGGCGAGGCTGTGCTGCTGGACAAGTATTCGGCGACGGAAATGGGCGGCACCGGCGAGACCTTCGATTGGGCGATCGCTGCTGAAGTTAAAGGTGCGGTTGAACGTTTATATCTTGCGGGCGGCTTAACACCCGAAAATGTCGCCGAGGCAATAAGACGTGTTCGCCCCTACGCGGTAGATGCTTGCAGCTGTCTTGAATCATCGCCTGGCAAGAAAGATCCAGAAAAGGTCGCCGCGTTTATCAGGACGGCGAAAGAAGCAATATGAATTACGAGCCAAACGAACACGGCTATTGGGGAGAATACGGCGGTCGGTACGTGCCCGAGACGCTGGTCGCTCCATTGGACGAACTGACGAGCGGATATTTTTCGGTTCGCGATGACCCGGACTTTCAAGCTGAGTTTAGCGATCTAATGCAAAACTACGTTGGCCGACCGAGCCCGTTATATTACGCTAAGCGACTAACGGAGACGCTTGGCGGGGCGAAGATATATCTAAAACGCGAGGACCTTAACCACACGGGCGCCCACAAGATAAACAACTGCATCGGCCAGATCCTGCTCGCGCAGCGTATGGGCAAAAAGCGGATAATCGCAGAAACCGGAGCGGGCCAGCATGGCGTCGCGACGGCCACGGTGTGTGCTCTGTTCGGGCTCGAGTGCGTTGTCTATATGGGAACCGAAGACATGCGTCGGCAAGAGGTAAACGTATTCAGAATGCGTCTGCTCGGTGCCGAGGTTCGGGGCGTCGACTCTGGATCATGCACGCTTAAGGACGCGATAAACGAAGCACTTCGCGATTGGGTCACAAATGTCGACACAACGTATTATCTGCTCGGATCGGCGCTCGGGCCGCATCCTTATCCGCTGATGGTACGCGATTTTCAAAGCGTTATTGGACGCGAGGCTCGCGAGCAGATAATCGAAAAAGAAGGCCGTCTGCCCGACGTTCTGGTCGCATGTGTCGGAGGCGGATCAAATTCGATCGGACTATTTCACCCGTTCCTAAATGATGACGTTCGAATGATCGGCGTCGAGGCAGGTGGACGAGGCGCTGCGCTTGGTGATCACGCAGCAAGATTCATGACGGCCGGACATGTCGGCGTCCTGCAAGGAACCAAAAGCTATTTGCTGCAAAACGATGACGGGCAGATATCATTGACGCATTCGGTCTCGGCCGGGCTTGATTACGCCTCGGTAGGGCCCGAGCACGCATATCTGCACGATACTAGCCGCGTCGAGTACGTCTCGGCAACCGACGACGAGGCTCTTTCCGCGTTCAAGACGCTTTCGGAAACGGAAGGCATTATTCCCGCTCTCGAATCGTCGCACGGCATCGCACACGCTATAAAGATCGCTCCGGAAATGGAACGCCGTCAAATAATGATCGTTAACCTTTCGGGACGCGGCGATAAGGACATCAATACGGTCCGCGAAGAGGCCGCAAAGCTACGAATATGAGCCGAATAAGCGATAAATTGACCAAAGCTAAACGCCGCGGCGGCGGCTTTATCCCGTTTGTGACCGCTGGCGATCCGGACTTTAAGACTTCCCTGTCGATCATACTCAAGCTTGCGGAAATGGGCTCGGATGTGATCGAACTCGGCGTGCCATTTAGCGATCCGATGGCCGACGGGCCCACCATTCAACGTTCGTCCGAGCGAGCTTTGGCGAACGGCGCGACATTGAAAAGTGTTCTCTCGCTCGCGAAAGCCTTCCGAAAGCAGAGTGACGTTCCAGTCGTACTCTTCAGTTATTTCAATCCGATCTTGCGATTTGGAGTTACTCAGTTTGCGGAGGCCGCGGCCGACGCCGGCGTCGACGGAGTCTTGCTGACCGACGTGATCGAGGGCGAGGCAGCAGTCATTTCCGCCGGCTTCGCGTTAAAGAAGATCGACCTCATTTCCCTGATCGCCCCAACTACTTCCGACGACAGGCTCGCGGCGATATGCTCAAATGCACGCGGCTTTGTCTACGCAGTCTCTCGTGCCGGCGTGACAGGAGCGCGACAAGACACGAGTTCCACGGCCAGAGAGCTCGTCGAACGAGCTCGACAATTCACGGAACTCCCGATCGCCGTCGGTTTCGGCATTTCTACGGCGGAGCAGATCATTGACGTTTGCAGTTACGCGGACGCGGCCGTTGTTGGTTCGGCGCTCGTCGCAGTGATCGAACGGGCAGAGACGCCCGAGCAGGCGGTCAACGGCATCGGAGAGTTCGTTGCACGATTACTGCCGCAGTTTGCAAAACGACGCACTCAAAACTAAAGTTTAAAGTTTGTACTAAAGCTAAGATAAATCACCTATGTTGATAGTAATGAAGTCCGGTGCCACGCCGGCGGAAATTGAAAGGGTCCTCGAAACGATCGATAGTCTCGGTTATCGCGGCCACGCATTACCCGGTGAGAATCGGACGGCCATTGGGATCACCGGCAATCGCGGCTCGGTCGATCCGGCACATTTTGAAAATATGCCCGGCGTCGCTCAGGCGATACGCGTGACGCAGCCCTACAAGCTGATCTCAAAAGACCTAAGGCCGGAGAAGTCCATTATCAAAGTCGGGACATCTACGATCGGCGGCAGCGATTTAGCGATGATAGCAGGCCCGTGCGCCATCGAAAGCCGCGAGCAGCTGTTTGCGGCGGCCGAAACGGTCGCGGCGAGCGGTGCTCGATTCTTTCGCGGCGGCGCATATAAGCCGCGGACCTCGCCGTACGCATTTCAGGGCATGGGCGAAGATGGCGTGAAAATGCTTGCCGAGGTCCGAGAGCAGTACGGCCTAAACATCGTCACCGAAGCGATGGATGAACGTGGGGTCGATGCTGTCGAGAAATACGGCGATTGCATCCAGATCGGAGCCCGAAATATGCAAAATTTTTCGCTTCTTAAATACGCCGGCAAGACTCGCAAACCCGTTCTGCTGAAACGCGGAATGTCGGCCACGCTCGACGAATTTCTGCTTGCCGCCGAATACATTATGGCCGAGGGAAACTACGACGTGATCCTCTGTGAACGCGGTATCCGCACATTTGCGAACCACGCCCGCAATACGCTCGACCTTTCGATCGTTCCGGCCGTCAACCGCATTACCCATCTGCCCATAATCGTCGACCCTTCGCACGGAACGGGCCATAATTACATGGTAACGCCACTCGCTCGCGCCGGAGTTGCCGTTGGGGCGGACGGTTTGATAATTGAGGTCCATCCGCATCCGGAACAGGCTCTTTGCGACGGAGCACAGGCGATGACACCCGGCCAATATCTGGAACTTTACGCCGAGGTCCAGCGTCTTCATGCCGCTATGAATTCTCCTACGGCAGCGGCGGCAGCTGCCGAGCTGACAACCGTCTAGGTTTACGAGCATATCAATGCAAAAAAAGGCCGCTTACGTTCCCGAAACGCGAGCGGCCCTTCTTAAATCTCCGTATTGGCGCCTTTTGCCTATTTTGCCAGACGGAGTCTGAGCAGTCCGTAGAACTGCA
>JBDTZO010000139.1:0-15566 GCA_040005135.1 Acidobacteriota bacterium
CGGAGCAGCATGTTGTAGGTCCATTCCGGCTTTTCGCCGCCAGGGCGATCGGCGAGGAATAGGGCTCGGAGCGGGTTGGACTTTTTCAGATTGTGCTCAGAGGCCTCCATCGTGCCGGGGCTCGTTAACGACCCTCCGACGAAGCTCAATCCGACGGGCTCGAATTTTCGCGGCGGCAGCTCGGCGGCGGCATATCCCGCCCAAAAACTGTGGCGATCTCCCGAAACGATCGCAAAGCCCGTGATCTTTGCTTCGCGGACGAGGTCATAGATCTCCGCTCGCTCGGCGTAGGCTGCGCCGTAATCGTTGCTGCCGGACATTCCGTAAGTGTCCGCCGGCCACGGATTCTTGGCCATTCCGGCAGGCAGGTTTTGCAGGTCTACGCGGTGGTCGAGCGCTCCGAGCGAATTGCCCCAGATCTTCCACGTCGCCTTTGATTTGCGTAAGCTGTCCTTGAACCATGCCTTTTGCTCGACGCCGAGGATGGTCCGCGGCGGCTTGTCCTTGCTCGGGTTGGAGATCCGCGTATCGCCGAAATGGAGTTCGGACGGAGGCTTGCCGCCATCGTAGGAGCGGCCTAAGTCGAGTGCGATCATCGCCTCTTCTGAAAAGTAGCCGTTAAACGACGGGTCGTAGATCTTGCCGACCACTTCGGCGTCACTCGGATCGTCGCCGCTGAAGCTGTGCTGATCGGTGATGAGGAGATCGAGGTGCTTGCCATAGCGAAACGCCCGATAGGCGATCAGGCTGCGGATCGCGGCAAGATTATTGGGTTCGAGGCCCAGGCCGTTCTCGTCCCACTTGTCTATTTGCACGTTCTTGACCGCCACTTCGCCAAATTCGGCAAGCGAACCGCTCGGAGGCGTCACGCGAGCCGGGATATATTCGAACCATGCCTGATTGGCCGCGACCTTGACGGTCTGGCCCGGCTGCGGCTGGCCGCCCGCCTGGACAACGCTTTGCCGTCCCTGCCACGAGAATTCGTGATTGTCCCACATGCATACGAACGGCCAACGGGCGCGGGCGTCCTGAAGGTCGGGATCAGCGAGGTAGCCCTTGTAGACGACGCGATAGCCCTCGACCGTCAGCGGGTAATGGAAATTGCTGGACTTGCCGCCATCGGGAATCTTGCCGATATCGTAGATAGTGCGGTCGTAACGGGTCTTCACCTCGTCGGGATATTCGACGACCTCATAAATAAAATCGCCAAGGTGCAGCACGAAGCCGAGCTGCTCGGCGGCGGAAGCACGCTCATCTTCGTAGATCATCCGGCGATAGGCGTTGAGCGAGCCCTCGTTGACATCCTGACAGCTCACGAATGCGAAGTTCACTGTGCCCGTATCGTTTGGCATTGGCGCAGTGATCGTGCGGCCGACGCGGCTGCCGTTTCCGTCGCTGTCGGTGAAACGATACCAGTAGACGCGCGAGGCCCCGAGTCCGCCGACCAGAACTCGCGTGGTCCAGTCCGCGGCGCTCGAGACCGATGCCGGTGCGTGAGCAATGACTCGGCGGAATGCCTCATCCTCGGCTACCTCGACCGTCAGGCGCTGGCGTTTGCCGTCGGCAAACGGTCGCCTCGTCCACAGTATGACACTGTGCTGATCCGGATCACCCGAGGCGACCCCTTGGGGAAAGAGATCACGACGCTCATGCCATTGGACGCTCGAGCCCCGAGCCGTTCCGGCCCATGCAAGCGGAGCACCGATCGCTGCTGCTGCTTTTAGAAACGTTCGTCGGCTGATCTTCATCGTCTTCTCCTTCCGCATCGCCAAAGACAAGTACACTTCGCGGTGGTCTATTGCGGCGTGTAGCGTTTCGGCTACCTGATATACACGTACTGCGTCGCTACGTGCACTTGTACTATTTAGTCAGCTAACGCACACAGTTTTGCCAAGGTTTCAAAAAATATCTCGAAACGAGATCCAGTCACGGAGACTAACGTGGAACAAAAATAAAGACCAACCGTTCTGGACGGCTGGCCCCTTAAGCATTAACGATGAATAGATAATGTTGGTACTGGGGACGGGAATCGAACCCGTACGCCCCTAAAGGCACAGGATTTTAAGTCCTGGGCGTCTACCAATTCCGCCACCCCAGCACGAGTTAGAGATTAACACGGATAATTGCCGCACTTCAAAAATCTCTTGTGAATAGCGAATGAGACCCGTCGATCGGCAAGCTAATCGTGTATATTGAGAACGGGCAACTCGATATTTTTCCCCCGCCAATATGGAACAAATGGTATGGATACTATGGGTTATACTTGGCGTCGTTTTGATGGTCGCTGAGATCTTTACGCTCGGATTCGTGCTATTTTGGTTCGGTCTCGGAGCCGTGGCGGCCGCACTTGTCGGCTATGCCGGATTTGGTTTCGGTTTGCAGTTTCTGGCCTTTGCCGTCGTCTCGATCGCACTTACAGCGGCTTCGCGGACGATATTTTCCAACTACTTTGCACGAGGCGGCGGCCACATGGAGAAGATGGGCATGGATTCGCTGCCCGGACAGGTCGGGACCGTCACTGTGGCGAGCAAAGGAGCTCTTAACGAAGCTGCGGTCAAGGTTTTTGGCTCGATCTGGACAGCTTATCCTGAGGACGGGCAAACTGCTCTAGGCGACGGTGAGAAGGTTGAGGTGGTCGAAGTCCGCGGTTCGTCGATCTACGTTCGGCGGATCAACAATGAGCTCCCGGGCTGGCGCGAGGAATAGTGCTCGACATTTATCGGGCGAAGTTTTCGCCAGACCAGTCATTCTAATTAAAGTGTCTCGGACCCATCCTGATCCGCCGTGTCGTGAATGCCGCCGAGGTCGATCAGTTCGAGCTTTACCTCTTCGCCTATCGGTTCGGGCAGGGAATCGCCGGTAAACTTGGCGAGGATCACCGTGATATTGTCTTCGCCGCCATTCTCGTTGGCCTCTCTGACAAGTTCCACACATCCGTTTTCAAGCTTGTCGATATTTTCAATGACGATCCGCTGCATGCTGGCGGCGGTCACCTTATTTGATAGTCCGTCGCTGCAGAGCAGAAAAACATCATTCTTGTGCGGTTGGACTCGAGCCGATACAGGATAGATCTCGTTCTGAGCCCCGAGCGCCTGCAAGATGACATTCTTCAAAGAATGGGTCTCTGCCTCTTCGGCCGAGATCTGCTGTGCGTCGATCAGCTGCTGTACGAGAGACTGGTCTTTCGTCACCTGATAGATCTTCTGATTCCGAATGAGGTATGCTCGGCTGTCGCCGACCTGGATGATGTCGGCAGCATTCGGCGTGACGCCAATTCCGGTAAAGGTCGCTCCCATTCCCGTATATTGCGGGTCGGTGCGGCCTTGATTGTGAATTAGATAATTGGCATAAAGCGTTGCGTCATAAAGTCGGCTGATCAAATGGTGATCTTTTGCCTCTGACTCAACATCTATTTCCAGCGTCTCTTGCTCGAGTATTCGTTCGCTGACCGTCTCGACCGCCAATGTGCTCGCAACTTCGCCGGCAAGTGCTCCGCCCATACCGTCAGAAACAGCAACGACAACTCCATTCGCATCGATCTCGAATTTTTGGGACTCAATGACAAACTCGCTGTCGTCCTGCGAACCAGTCCAGCGTTTGGCACCGGTAACACTGAGCAGAAGGTAATTGTCCTCGTTACCCTTGCGGACGCGGCCAATGTGCGAGGTTGCATGGATCTCAACAGTAAACATAAATAAACAAACTGCGGCCTGAAAGCGCTGATGGCTGACAAACGGCAAAGACACCAGATTCTAGTAATTCGGCCGTTATGCGAGTGCCTGATCCAGATCCTCGATTATATCTTCAACATCCTCGATACCGACGGAAATTCTGACCAGGCCGTCGGTAATGCCAAGGCTCGCACGTTTTTCCTGCGGGACCGAAGCATGCGTCATAGACGCCGGATGTGAGATCAAACTTTCCACGCCGCCCAAACTCTCGCCAAGTATACACAATTTGACGCTCTCCAGAACCTTTTTTGCGTTAGCGAGCGAACCTGTTTCGAACGCGACCATTCCGCCAAATCCGGACTGCTGCCGCTTGGCGAGTTCGTGCTGCGGATGTGACGTTAGTCCGGGATAAAAAACCTTTTCAACTTTTGGGTGCTCGGCAAGAAAGTTGGCGACGATCCGACCGTTCTTATCGTGTGCTTCCATCCGCACGGCCAGAGTCTTAGTCCCGCGTAATACAAGGAATGAATCGAACGGCGAGAGGATCGCACCGATACTGTTCTGGACAAATCCGATCCTTTCGGCATCTTTTTCGTCATTCAAAGCGACGAAACCGCCAACGCTGTCCGAGTGGCCATTTAAATATTTCGTGGTCGAATGTACGACAACGTCCACACCGAACTCGATCGGCCGCTGAAAGTAGGGCGACATGAATGTGTTGTCACAGACCACCTTGGCCCCGCGCGAATGGGCGAGTTCGGACACCGCCGTCAGATCGGTCACGGACATGACCGGATTCGTTGGCGTCTCAACAAAGACCATCTTAGTATTCGGCTTGAACGCGGACTCAAGTCCGGCAGCGTCCGTCGTGTCGGCAAGGTCAAATTCAATGCCGTAGTCGACCAGGATCCGATCGAACAATCTGAACGTACCGCCATAGGTGTTATCGCCCAGAATTACGTGGTCGCCAGCCTTTACCAGCTTGAGCGTCGCGTCGATCGCGGACATACCAGAGGCGAAAGCAAAACCATACTTTGCACCCTCCAGAGCGGAGATATTTCGCTCGAGTGCAGAACGGGTCGGGTTCTGCGTCCGGGCATATTCATAGCCTTTGTGGACGCCGAGACTCTCCTGAGCGTAGGTTGAGGTTTGATAGATCGGAACGCTTACTGCTCCCGTGGCGGTGTCCGGTTCATTTCCGGCGTGGATAGCTGTTGTCGAAAAACCCATATTTATACCCGATCAGGGAAGCGGGACAGACCCGAAACCGGCATTCCGTACCGGCATTGAAGCCGCGTCGAAAGCCGCAATATAGCGAGCAATTATGGTAACTTGCAGGTATGTAAATTGCAAACAGGCGGGAATTCTTGAGAACCTCTACCGCAGCGAAAAAGAGGCCGCAGGAAAATGCCGGGCCTCATAGGCCGTGATCTTGTCTTCGAATTCAAGCGTCAGTCCAATGTCATCGAGTCCGTTGAGCAGGCAGTTTCGCTGAAAGTCGTCTATTTTGAAGCTTCGAGAAAAGCCGTTCGGGCCTGAGATCATCTTGTGATAAAGGTTTATCGTCAGCGGATATTCAGCGTCAGCGATCGCTTGTTTACCGAGAAAATCGACGTCCTCTCTTTCTAAAACTATCGGCAAGAGTCCGTTCTTAAGGCAGTTGCTGTAAAAGATCCCGGCAAAGCTCGGTGCGACCACTACGCGAAATCCGCGATCCAGTAAGCTCCACGGAGCATGCTCACGCGACGAGCCGCAGCCGAAGTTCGCTCCGGCGATCAGTATGGAAGCATCTGAATATCGCGGATCGTTCAATGCGAAATCAGCGATCACTGATCCGTCCGGCCGATGGCTCCAATCGTAAAAGAGAAACTGCCCGTAACCCGTCCGCTCAATGCGCTTTAAGAATTGTTTCGGGATGATCTGGTCCGTATCAATATTCGCCCGCAAAAGCGGAGCAGCGGTACCGGTAAATGTCGTGAATTTTTCCATCAGTCGATAAAATTCCAGTTGCGGACGTCGACAAAGTGTCCCGTGATCGCCGCCGCTGCCGCCATCGACGGGCTCACAAGGTGCGTTCGTCCGCCGCGGCCCTGACGTCCTTCGAAATTACGGTTACTGGTTGATGCACAGCGCTCGCCGCTCGCCAGAGTGTCCTCATTCATCGCAAGGCACATCGAGCAACCGGCATCACGCCACTCAAATCCGGCATCGGTAAATATCTTTGCAAGGCCCTCTGCTTCGGCCTGAGCTTTTATTTGCATCGATCCCGGCACGATCATCGCTTTGACCCTGGGATCGACGTGGTAACCGTTGGCCACTCTTGCGGCTTCGCGCAGATCTTCGATCCGGGAATTTGTGCACGAGCCGATGAAAGCCCGATCGATGTTTATCTGGTCGATCCTCTTGGATGGCTCGAGACCCATGTATTCTATCGCCCGTTCGAACGAATCACGTTCGACGCTGTTACGCGCCAGATCGGCATCGGGCACCGCTCCGCTGATCGAGGAGGACATTTCCGGCGATGTACCCCAAGTTACAAAAGGTTCGATCGCGGCTGCGTCGATAATGACGGTTTTGTCATAGCTCGCTCCCGTATCAGTCGGCAAAGTCCGCCAGTATTCGACCGATCGTTCCCAATCTTCGCCCTTCGGAGCGAATTGACGGCCCTTGAGATATGCAAATGTCTTATCGTCGGGTGCGATGAGGCCAGCTTTGGCTCCAGCTTCAATGCTCATGTTGCAAACGGTCATGCGGCCCTCGACCGAAAGAGCCTCGATCGCCGGTCCTGCATATTCAATGACATACCCAGTCGCTCCGCCGGTGCCGATAATATTGATTATCGCTAGAATGAGATCTTTGGCTGTGACGCCGATCTGCAGTTCGCCGTCGATGCGGATCAGCATATTTTTTGCACGTGTTTGCTGGAGCGTTTGTGTCGCAAATACATGCTCGACCTCGCTTGTCCCGATTCCGAATGCCAAAGCTCCAAATGCCCCATGCGTGGAAGTGTGCGAATCGCCGCAGACGATGGTCATTCCGGGATGCGTGAGCCCCTGTTCCGGGCCGAAAACGTGGACAATACCTTGTTCCTTTCGATCAAGGTCGTAAAGCTCTACGCCGAATTCCTTGCAGTTCGCACGAAGAGTCGCGACCTGTTGAGCGGCGATCGGATCGTTGAACGGCCGATCACGATGGATCGTCGGGATCGCATGGTCCACGGTTGCGAATGTCCTTTCAGGCCGGCGGATCGTTCGGCCCGCGAGCCGCAAGCCTTCGAACGCCTGCGGGGAAGTCACTTCGTGAATTAGGTGCAGATCGACATACATCAAAGCAGGCCTTCCGTCATCCGCATGCACGATGTGCGATTCCCAAAGTTTGTCGTAAAGCGTTTTCATCTGATCAAACTGCGTGATAAGCGTGAGTGACATTGGCAAGCTCCGACGCATACTCAGCTATTAACGATCCGGTTTCACTAGTAGAAACCGAACCTTGCCCATTGGCCGCGATATCGATAGTTCTAGATCCCTGGTCGAGAAATCTGTCAATGGCACCGTCGACCGCATCCGCGGCCTTTTCGTTCCTACAAGTGTATCGCAGCATCATCGCGACTGATGCGATGGCGCCGAGCGGATTGGCGATATTTTTGCCGGCGATATCCGGTGCCGATCCGTGAACCGGCTCAAAAAGATCAACGCTGCCTCCAACGGTCGCAGACGCGAGCATCCCGAGCGAACCCGTCAGCACTGCGGCCTCGTCCGACAGAATGTCGCCAAAAAGGTTTTCGGTCAGGATGACGTCGAAACGTGACGGCTGGGTGACTAGATGCATTGCGCACGCATCAACGAAGAGATGTTCGAGAGCGACGTCGGGGAAGCTCTTTGCCACCTCGGTTACCGTTTCCCGCCACAGTCGCGAGGTTTCGAGAACATTGGCTTTGTCTACCGAGGTTACCTTCATTTTCCGCGTTCTCGCGATCTGAAATGCGACGCGAGCTACGCGTTCGACCTCAAAACGCGAGTAACGCATCGTATTAAAGCCCTCGCTGTTGTCGCTGTTGAATCCGCGCGGTTCGCCGAAATAAAGTCCGCCGAGCAATTCACGGACGATCATCAAATCTGTGCCGGCGAAGACCTCTTCGCGAAGCGGCGACGAACCGATCAGTGCCGGAAACGCCCTCGCGGGACGAAGATTGGCAAATCCGCCGAGGGCCTGACGCAGCTGCAGCAATCCGATCTCCGGACGCTGGTCCGGCAGAAGGTGATCGAATTCGGGAGCTCCCACAGCACCAAGTAAAACGGCATCGCTCGCGAGACAAGCTTCGCGCGTTTCTGCCGGGAATGGTGTACCGGCTTCGCGGATCGCGGCGCCGCCGATCAGATGCTCAGTTGCGTCGATCTCGAGTCCGAATAGCGGCCCAATGTGGTACAGGACCCGCATCGCCTCTCGAGTGACCTCGACCCCGACACCGTCGCCGGCAAGTACTGCTATTTTCATATTCAACCTAAGCCGCTATTTTGATCGGTACTCTTATAGGTGCCAATGCCAGCAAGTCCTGATCGTACACATTCTTTTTGCGGTCTGCGAGTGCGATAAATCTGGTATAGATGCCGGCGATCTCATCGTCGCTGAAGGTGAATCCGAGCTCGTCGTACCGCGAGATCAACGCGTGACGGCCTGAGTGTTTCCCAAGCACGATGTTGTTATGCGAAACGCCGACCGATTCCGGTGTCATGATCTCGTAACACAGCGGATTACTAAGGACGCCGTGCTGGTGAATGCCGGCCTCGTGTGCAAATGCGTTGCGGCCTACGATCGCCTTGTTCGGCTGAACGCCAAAACCGACGATCGACGACAACAGCTGGCTTGCGGGGTAAAGCTGTGTCGTATCGATATTATTTGAATAGGGCATCTTATCGCCGCGAACTGCGATAGCCATCACGAGCTCTTCCAGCGAAGCATTTCCAGCCCGTTCGCCGACTCCGTTGACCGTACATTCCACCTGGGCAGCACCGGCATCGATCGCGGCCAGGCTGTTCGCAACAGCAAGGCCAAGATCGTTGTGGCAATGCACACTGATCGTTACGTCCCGATCGCGAACTACACGGTCATGTACTGTCTTAATTAGTTCGGCAAACTCGCCGGGCAGGGTATATCCCACAGTGTCCGGGACATTGAGCACAGTTGCACCTGCATCCACTGCGACCTCAAAGACCTGACATAGGAAATCGATATCACTCCGCGTCGCGTCCTCGGCCGAAAACTCCACGTCGCCGACGCACTCGCGTGCGATGCTCACGGCCTTCGAGGTCATTTCGAGCACCTCGTCACGTGTTTTCTTTAACTTATATTGAAGGTGAATATCTGACGTTGCGACAAACGTATGGATACGTGCCCGCTTTGCCGACCGCAATGCCTCGGCGGCACGATAAATATCTGAAGGGACAGTGCGACAAAGGCCCGCGACGATCACGTCACGGCACTCATTCGCTACGGCCGCCACGGAATTAAAATCGCCATCTGAAGCAAACGGAAATCCGGCCTCGATGACGTCGACGCCCAAACGCTCGAGCTGGCGGGCCATCGAGATCTTTTCCTCTAGGTACATCGAACAGCCGGGCGACTGCTCGCCGTCGCGCAATGTCGTATCAAAAATAGCGATCTTTTTCTTGTCCATATCTTCTCCGGGTTACTGTGGTTACGGGACGAGTCGGCCTTCGGGAGCAACAATATTTCGATGGTAGTCTTTCATAAAACTAAAAGTCAACGTTATGTAATAAGAAAATACATAATTTTTATTAATTAACATTCCAATTCTTACGAATCAAGTTTCTGCATATGTTTTGTGATACATTCGAATGTCAATATAATAAAAAGTGATGCAGTTATAACTGGGGTTCCGAATGGATATTAATCAGCTCGAGGTATTAGTGACCGTAGCTCGCGAACGGAGTTTTTCGCGGGCAGCCGAGGTTTTGGGGCGAACGCAGCCTGCGATAAGCCAGGCTATACGGCGGCTCGAACAAGAAGTTGGCGAGAAACTGTTTGACCGATCGTCCAAGGACGGTACATTGACATTCGCCGGTGAGGTGCTGCTCGACTACGCACGGCAAATGCTCAACCTCCGTTATTCTGCCCAGACAGCCTTGACGGAGATGAGAGATCTCCATACCGGCAAGGTTACAATAAGCGCGAACGAGCACACGGTCTTTTTTTTGCTGCCAGTCATCGCGAAATTTCGGCAGCTTCATCCGATGATAAAGATAGAGGTCCAACGCGGCGTTGCGAGCCGGATCCCGAAACAGATCACTGCCCGCGAGGTCGAACTCGGCGTTGTCTCTTTCACTCCGAATGATGAGTCAGTTAGAGCGGTTCAAGTGGCCGTCGATGAACTAACGCTCGTCGTCTCCACGAACCACCGCCTTGCCGGCCGCTCCGAAGTTTCGGTGAAGGAGCTTGGCGACGAAACTTTCGTCGCCCATAACGCCCTTTCGCCGTATCGCAAAAAGGTGATCGAGACATTTGAAAAGTACAAGACCAAGCTGTCGATCGCCATTGAACTGCCGTCGCTGGAGGCGATCAAAAAATTGGTGGAGCAAGGGGTCGGCGTAGCCCTTGTGCCAAGGCTGACTGCTCAGAGCGAGATACAAAGCGGGCAGCTTGTGGGACTTGCGGTCAAGGAAATGAAGCTCGAACGAAAACTAAACATTATCTATAGGCGAAATTCCGAGCTGTCTCACGCCGCCGAAGCTTTCCTGAACGTGGCAAAGAAAATAACGGTGTGAGCGGCAAATGGCATTTTAATAGTCTATCAATTGCGATGCTTTTGGGTTAGAATTGCAAGCGAGTTGCGAGTCGGCGATTCGAATTAAATAAACTTTTTGGACGGGTAACAAAAGAATGACTGAAAATGAAGTCGGTGAGGCTCTTTCACCCGCTGACAGGCGAGATTCGGATCGTAAAAAGCTGATCGTTGACGTCCGTTTCGAGGGTGGCGACGGTACGGGCATCGCGAATACCCGTGATATCGGGATCGGAGGTCTTTATATGACTACGACGTCCGAGCTCGAAACGGGTACACCGATACTGATGAGCCTTGGCGTTGGCGGACGAAAAATGTCACTGAACGGTGTCGTCGTCTACTCGGACCCGGGCCACGGAGTTGGTGTACGATTCAAAGACGTTACGGACGAAGATCTCAAATATCTCCGCGACGAGATCGGTTTGGCTTAAGGATAGGAAAGTCTATGTTTGATCAATTTACTCTCGGCATCGAAGAAGAATTTCAGATCGTCGATCCGGAATCCCGCGAGCTCAAATCGCACGTTTCCGAGATCCTCGAGGAGGGCAAACTTCTTCTCGGAGAGCAGATCAAGCCCGAGATGATCCAGTCGATGATCGAGGTGGGCACGGGCGTATGCGCCAATATCCAGGAGGCACGCGAAGATCTAACGAAACTACGCTGCATTATTTCGAGCCTCGCCCGAAAAAAGAACATGGCGATCGTTGCCGCTTCGACACATCCTTTTTCAAAATGGTCGGAGCAGAAGATATACGACGGCGACCGGTATAAATTGCTGGTCGATGAGCTGCAGATGGTCGCCCGCAGCTTGCTCATTTTCGGCTTGCACGTCCACGTCGGCATCCCCGACCTGGAGAAGCGAATTCAGGTAATGAACGCTGCCCGCTATTTTTTGCCGCACGTCCTGGCGTTGACGACGTCGTCCCCGTTTTGGCTCGGTTTTAATACGGGACTTAAATCATACCGTTCGGAGGTCTTCAAAAAGTTTCCGCGCACCGAGATCCCCGACACATTTGAGTCGTATCCGCAATATCAGGCGTATGTTGACCTGCTGGTCAAGATGAACTGCATGCAGAACGGTTCAAAGATCTGGTGGGATGTGCGGCCACATCATCTTTTCCCGACGCTCGAATTTCGTATATGCGACATTCCCACACGTGTGGACGACACTATCGCGATCGCCGCACTTTTTCAGGCGATCGTGGCGAAATTGATGGTGCTGAACGAAGGCAATATTGGCTTTCGCATCTATCACCGTCGGCTGATCCTCGAAAATAAATGGCGTGCGATCCGCTACGGGCTCGACGGCATGATGCTGGACCTCGGTAAGCAAAAAGAGGTGCCGGCACGCGACCTGATCCGCGAACTGCTTGATTTTGTCGATGATGTCGTCGATCCGCTGGATTCGCGAAAAGAGATCGAACATATTCACACCATCCTGGAGCGCGGTACATCTGCCGACGAACAACTAAGGGTGTTCGAGGAGACCGGCGGCGACTTCAACGCCGTAATAGACATGCTCCTCGTGAATACGATGGAGAATGTTCCAGCCGATTGTTTCGCTTAGATCGGGAAGGTTTTGCCGATCGGCCTGCCGCTTCGGTAAGCCGATCTTTTTGTGCATATCGGCGAAAGGATATTTACAAGTTTGATGCTTTCAGGCCCGTATATTTATTGATGGATCAGCCGAGATGACATGTACCGCCATTGACCTTGCTGAGGTCAAACTATTCGAGCTATTGGACGAGAACGAGCTATCCGAGCTCGCGTCGGTTATCGAGTCGCGGCAAGTCACGCAGGATGAGATCATATTTCACGCCGGCGATATTGGCGACGTGCTGTATATCGTACGAACCGGCGAGATCGAGCTTTACGTCCGGGACACTGCGGGACAAAAGATCGTGCTTGCCGTTGCAGGCGAAAATGACATTTTTGGCGAATTGTCGATGCTCGACGCTCGTCCGAGATCGGCCTCGGCGGTCGCCCTTATCGATTCCGAGATCTTGGTGCTCGATCGCGACGACCTGCTTTTACTCTTTCAAAAACAGCCTGACGCGGCCCTCAATATGCTGGCGGCGATGAGCGGAATGCTCCGTAAGGTCGATCGGCTCTTGCAGACCCGCGTCTCGCGCAACGTAAACGAAGAGATGGAGGAAAAGCTGCCGACGCTGCAGCGGATCGCCGATTGGATCGCCTGGTTTAGCGGCAGCATGCAGTTCCTGATCATCAACGGCGTGTGGTTCCTTGTCTGGATCGTGGCAAATACGCTGCCCGATGCGAATTCGCAGTTCGACCCTTTTCCGTTCGGATTACTGACGATGATCGTGTCGCTCGAAGCGATATTTCTGTCATGCTTCGTCCTGATCTCGCAGAACCGCCAGGCAGCCAAGGACAAGATCCGCGCAGATATCGAATACGACGTCAACGTCAAAGCCGAACTCGAGGTAGCCCATCTTCACGAAAAGGTCGATCACATCCACGAGCAAATGACCTCGAAATTTGTAGATTTTGAAAAGCTGCTGATCCGCAGAGATAGAAAGTCCAGGGATTAGGTCGAGCAGTTGCGACTCTGGTTCAACAGAAACACAATAGTGGCCTGAGCTTCGACCTTAAGAGAGCCTTATTAAAACGGGTTTCGCGATGCGCGAATCTCTAGTCCGACTTATGCTTAAGCGCGAGCTTGAGGAAGTTCTCGAACAAAATGCGGCCGTCGCGCGATTCGTTGGGATGTTCCCAGCGGGTTGGATTTTTTGACCAGTCTTCGAATGATTTTTCGAGGTGGAATTGGACGCCGTAGATCAACTGGCCGCCCGAACGTTTGACCATCATTTGGTTCTTACACAAATAGGAAGTCGCGAGCAGCTTAAAACCATTTGGCACGCCATCGACCTGGACGCCGTGATTTTGCCACACGCGTAGAATGTCGTCGTCCTTGGTGTAATCCTGCCAAATACCTGAACGCTGGTCGTCGTTACCCTCAAAGATCGGATCGTTTTTGTCGACGATCTTCACGAATCTGTACTGATATTCGACCATGCGGTCAGTTCGTTTCTTTGAGACCGGGAGATCGTCGAGCGTCTTGAGTCCTGCTCCGAATGACGTGCCAACTAGCTGGTGTGCTCCGCAGATTGCCAGCACCGGGATCTCGGTGTGTAAAATGAATTCGCGAAATTTCGCGAGATGCTGCTGATTATAGTAGTCAAAATCTGCGTAGGTGCCGCTCATCACGATCGCGTCCGGGCAAAACTGCTTCGCCGCATCTGCGATCTCCGACAGATGCACGGTCATCGTTTTGGGGCTTTTTACGAGGCGCAGAACGTTGCGTGCGATATTGTTGCAGGCCATGCCGGAAACCTTGCGTTCGAATTCGAGTTTGGTCGAAAGCGTTCCGTTCCAGTCCTTGAATGCGAGTGGCGACAAGTCCGACTCATATCGCAATAGATCGTTGACGATCAAGACCTTGGCGTAGTCGATCGACTTTTCGATCGGTTCGTAACGGCAAAACGTCGTCTTATTGTATGGAAACGGCAGCGTTTCAGCTTCAGTCACCTTTGTTACGGCATCAAACATAAAATAAAACCTATGCTGCGCCAGGGCGCGCAGCATCTCAAGCGATTATATCATCAATTAGCGGCCCGTAAATACTTACGAAAGCTCCGCACTTGAAAGCGGGCTCGCTCCGTTGGCCCAAACGGTTGAGGTTGCAGAGAATTTCTTCGTGCGGGTCGTCCCGTTTTTCGCACATCAGGCACATTTTCGGGATCGGTGCGAGGGACGGGTCGATCTCGTTTCCATCGTCGTCAAAATAGGGCATTTCGTGGTCCTAGCGCGGCCGCTGGCGAGTCTCGCGATCAAAGGTGGGCATCGTGCCGCCGGCTCCGATCTCTGCGATCTCAAGACGAACCAACTGGATCGCGTCCTTTCGAAATCGGGTGCGTCCGCCGGCCGAGAGTTTGCCGCTATCAGCCTCAACAAGCAGAAGCAGCTTTTGCCATGCGGTCTCGAGCTCGTCCGCCATGACCGAGACCTTTGTGATGTCGTAGGGGATCGCAAAATCGGAAATACCGGCACGGGCAAAAATGCGGATGTAGCGGGCAGCGGCGAGATCGGGGCACGAAAACCGGTTTTTGCCGACCTTTAATTCAATACCCAAGAGCGTGTACTGGATCTCGGCAAGATTCTGTCGCGGCGGAATGTCGATATGCGTAGAACGGGTCCGCTGCGTGCGGACCTTGTCGCGGTAGATAGTCGGGATCCACTCATCTCCCAGGTGCGAGCGAATCGCGGCGATCCTTTCCATCTGTTAAAACTCAGAGCCTATTCCGCTGCTCGAACGATGCCGGTCGCGGGCTGCTGCGCAAATCGCTGTATGATACCGTCACCGGCAATGCCTAGATAAAAGACGCCGAAAACGGCGATAATGAGTGCTATCGCGAAGCTAGCCGGAATAGCAGGCTGCACCCATTCGGTCGTCCGTTCGCGAAAGAACATCACTACGATCAAACGGAGATAGTAGTACGCAGAGATCGCGGTATTGATGACCGCTACAACGACCAAAATGGTCATCAGCGGTGTTGCGGCCTCGAGAGCCGGACGAAACACCAGCACCTTGCCCAAAAAGCCGGCGGTCAGCGGCAAACCGAGGAGGCTGAGCATGAATAGCGAAAGCGTGAACGAAAGTATCGGAGCCTTAAAACCGATACCGTTATAATCCTCGAATTCCATCCGACGGTCATTCTTTTGTGCCAGCAAAGTGAGAATGGCAAAGGCTCCTAAATTTGTTACCGCATACGTGAGCATATAAAACGCGACCGATGCGACCGCAACATCGCGAGCGTCCGATGTTTTTGCCATGCCCGCACCGACGAACCCAACCAATGCGTAGCCCGCGTGGGCGATCGACGAATATGCCAGCATTCGTTTGAGGTTATTTTGCAGCACAGCCGAAATGTTGCCGACAAACATCGTCAGCATCGCCAGAACAGCCAAGACCGTCACCCAGGATTCATGAAGATAAACGGACGCCTGAACGCCGGCGATAAGCGGAAAGCCCAGTACGAAAACTCGAACGAACGACGCGAATGCAGCAGCCTTTG
>JBDTZO010000175.1:0-15521 GCA_040005135.1 Acidobacteriota bacterium
GCGTGATACGACGAACGTGTAAGCGGTGACGATTCCACGTGTTTGAAGCCCATTGCCTCGCCGATTTGCTTCCATTCGGTGAATTCTTCAGGCGTGACGTAGCGTTCGACGGGCAGGCGTTTTTCGTAGGGTTGGAGGTATTGGCCGATCGTCATGATGTCGCACGAAACTGAGCGAAGGTCTTTCATCAGTTCGACGACCTCTTCGAACGATTCGCCAAGGCCCGCCATGATGCCGCTCTTGGTTTTCATCAACGGCTGCTCGGTGTCGCGCCAGTGGGCGGCGCGTTCGAGCAGTTCGAGCGTCTGTGTATATTTGGCGTCGGGGCGAACGCGGCGATATAGACGAGCGATCGTCTCTGTGTTGTGATTGAGGACGTCCGGCCTGGCACGCAGGACGTTATTGAGGGCTTCCTCGTTACCCAGGAAATCGGGTATTAGCACCTCGACCTTACAGTCGGGGCTGAATTCGCGGACTTTTGTGATCGTCTCGGCCCAGTGCATCGAACCGCCATCGGCGAGGTCGTCGCGATTAACCGAGGTAATGACGGCGTGTTTGAGATCAAGATGCCTGACGGCCTCAGCGACGTGCGTCGGCTCCAGTGCGTCGAGCGCCATCGGCACTCCCTTATTGACTGCGCAGAATCCGCAGTGACGCGTACAGGTATCGCCGCCGAGCATAAATGTCGCGGTCTTGTCGGTCCAGCATTCAAATATGTTGGGGCAGCGGGCTTCCTGGCAGACGGTGTGGAGATTTAGGCCGTCGATGAGGCTGAGTACGGCGTTCTGGTTTGCCGGGTCGCCGAGCTTTATCTTGAGCCAATCGGGCTTCTTGAGTCGCTCGCGGTTCTTTCGGCTAACGAATTTTTGAATCAGTACCTTTTCTTCGATCATTTTACTTCAACCTGCACACCACACGTCCAATACACGATTCTACCGAAACCGTACCGAAAGTGCGACTATCGGTGCTTTCAGTAGGATTGTCACCAACAAGCAGAACATTTCCGTCCGGATCGATCTCGCGAATACGCTTTACGATCTTGACGCTCTGCATATACGGGTGCGGCGTCAATACGATGTCGCCGACTTGCACCTCGGACCCTGGATCGTAAAAAACGATTTCGCCGTCCACGATAGTTGGCGACATGGAGTTTCCCTGGATCTTGAGCTGCCGCAATCTCGGATATCCATAATAGACGCCCGAGTAATATCGAAACCTTTCCTGCCATGTCGACTTTCGTAATTGGTCGTGCATACAAGAATCGAACGGCGGAAGACCTGTTAGATCTTCCGCCGCACATCTAATCGATCTGGTGGACTATGATGCCGTGTACCATTCGACGTTGCGATCCTTCGACGCCCAGAAAATGCCGTGGATCTCCTTGATGGCGTCCATCAGTTCGGTGGCGTGTTCGAGGCTGACCTCGACCTTGACCGACGAGCAGAGCTTAGCCGCTTTCCAGAACGTGTCGTGGAGGTTCGGGAATTTTTCGAGATGCGCCGGTTTGAAATAGTCGGTCCACAGGATGAGCAGCTCAGTTTTAGCGACTTGGGCCTGTTCCTCTTTGATCGTGACGTAACGCGACATCGTATTCAGGTAAGCTGCCATCGCTTTTGCGTCCGAGCTGTCGGGAACTTTGAGGTCAAGGATCTTTTTCGTCATTGACAAAGCCGCCTCGGCCCCGATCCTTGCCGACGAAGGGTCGTAAACGCCGCAGGGCCCGTCGCAATGCGCCTCGGCAGTCTCAAACTCGGGTGCAAATCTCTCTTTCAATTTATCGAACATCATATTTCTCCTTTTTTACTCTAGCTCCACTCCATTCGAGAGAAGATCGCAGCCGTTTCGGCTGACGGGGTGGTTCTCTCGATATTAAGTTTAGTCCTCTGGCCGCGTTCCGGGATCGATGCCGGCGACGCTTGCCTGGTTAATGACCTTGACGTGCATGTCATCCATGACGCGGATCTGGCACGACAGACGCGTGTGGTCGTTGAGGTCGGTCTTGGTCGAAAGGATGGCGGCTTCGGCCTCACCGATCTCGCCCGGATCGCCCGAAATGAATTCGACTCGGCACGTCGTACATCTTGCGTTTCCGCCGCAGCGGTGAAGAATGTCGACGCCGTTGTCCTCGAGGGCCAAGACCAGCTTTTTTCCACTGTCGGCTTCAAAAGCGGTCTGTCCGTTTGCCGTTTCGGCAATGATCTTTGGCATTAAAAAATGTCTCCCTTGTTCGAAAATATTTACCGTCAGTATCCTTTGAATTTGTCACAACGACGATCGTAACGCAAGCACATCGCTAATCAACCTATCGTGAACGCACCTCTTTTCTCACTGGGCGGTTTGTCGCCCTTGTAGAGAACGCGTTCGAGAAAGAGGCCCGATGGCGGAGCGGTGAATTTGGCAGGAACGTTCGACTCAAATTTGAGCAGCCGTTCGAAAGCGTCGTACGTCAGGTCGCCGCGGCCGATCTCCGCCAGCATGCCGACGATACGGCGGACCATCTTCCATAGAAAATGGGTCGCGCCGATGCGAAAACATATCAGATCGCCGTCGGTGAAGACCTCGGCGTGCATAACTTCGACGATCGTTGACTGCTTTTTGGTATCGTCTTTCTCGCAAAACGATACGAAATTAAGCCGTCCGACAAGCATTTTGGCGGCTTCGGCCATCGCCTTGGCGTCGAGGTCGTCCTTGATCCACCAAACCAGATTTTTGCCGAACGCCGTCCGCCGAGCCGAGATCTGATAGAGGTAATATCGCGCGACCGCATCGTTTCGGGCGTGGAAATCGTCCGCCGCATTCGCGACCTTGATCACATTGATATCGTGCGGCAGGAGGTCGTTAAAGCCATGCTGGATCTGCCGCGGCGTGAGGTTGACGCTGAGCTCCGGAACCTTGAGATGGACGATCTGACGCAGAGCATGGACGCCGGCGTCGGTCCGTCCGGCGCCGAACAGATCGACCTTTGACGCAAACAATTGCCGCGTTACGTCCATCAGCTCGCCCTGAATCGATTTAGCGTTATGCTGAATCTGCCATCCGCGATAACGCGTTCCTTCGTATTCAACCTCTAATTTCCAGGTAGGCATAAATTTTAGCCGCGAATTATGCTAATGCAACGAATAGATCCAATTCTAATACCCGATATTCGTGCGATTTGTGTACTTCTGGGCGGATCTTACGCACCGATCTTTACCTTTTCACGAGCTTCGTTGATGGCGACGAAGGTGACGTCAGCCTCGGTCACGCGGACCTTTTGCCCTTTGTTGCCAAAACGTTCGGCTTCGACATCGACATGAATGGTGATCGACGTCGTTCCGACACGGATCGTTTCTGCATAAAAGCTGACGAGGTCACCGATAAAGACGGGTTCGTGAAAAAGCACCTCTTTCATCGCGACGGTGACAAAGCGTTCGTGATGGGTATGCCTGACCGCCTCGACGCCGCCGGCGACGTCGATATAGCTCAGGATCACGCCTCCAAAGACAGTGCCGTGAGCATTAGTGTCGCGCGGCATCATCGTCAAACGTATCGCCGCATCGCGTATAGTTTGTTGTTGTGCCTGGGAATCCGAGTAATTGTCAGTCGACATAATTGTTTTTGAATCTAGGAATTTTTAACACAGAGATAACAGACTTTCGCACAGAGGGCACGGAGTAATTAAAGAGTTCGATCGATAACGCGTTTTTCAAAGGCTATCCTCCGTTCTCTCTGTGTTTCTTCTCGTCGCGTTCGCTGTGTTATAAAAAAAACGGCCCGGCAATTATCCAATTGATAATCTGCCGTTTAACTTTCCAACTTGCGCACCGTCCAATCTCGCACGGCCTCACGCAATTCGCTCAAATGGTCGTCAAAGAAATGCCCGCTGTTCTCAAATATCTTGAGTTCGACGTCCGCTGTCTTGGCGATCTCGTCGATCAATGGGCGAAGGGTCTCGATCGAGCCAAATTCGTCGCGGTCCCCATGAATGAAAAGTATCGGCTTTTTTAATCCGACCAAAAATTGATAATCGCCGTATTTGTCGACCGGAGTGCCGATGCTTATTAGCCGTTTCACCCGATCGTCCGCGGACCCGACCTCGGTCGCGTTTCGCGAACCGAAAGAAAATCCCGCGAGCGTGAGGTCTTCGCCCGGATATTCGGCAGACATATAGTTGAGGACGTCGCGAACGTCTTCGCGGCCGCCCTCGATCTCGTTATGCGTACCGGTCGAGGCACCAACTCCGCGGAAATTGAACTTCACGGTGAGCAAGCCAGCGTCGACCAAACCCGCTGCGACGCGAAAGACCACTTTGTTATGCATTGTTCCGCCGCCGAGCGGGTGCGGATGGCAAACGACGCCGACACCGCGGCGCGTTCCGGCGGGTTCTTTGAGGATCGCTTCGAGATTGCCGTGCGACGCCGGTATGAGCAGGTTGCCTTTGGGGTACATAGTCGAATCTATGATTTTAGGTTCTGGCGCAGCTTATCGCAAACCGAAAGTTCGGAACTCGAAACCCTGCGTCTAGATATTTGGGCACCGTTCGTGATACTTTTTCATTTTAATCAGACGTGTCCCTGGCCGCGTTAAGCAGCTAATCTTAATGGAAGAAATCATAGATCAACCGCCGGTCACGCCGGCGCCGGCACCGGCCGCAAAAAAGCAGAGTTGGAGCGAATTTCTCGAGTCCGAAGCGGCTGTCCGTGTCATATATCTCATATTCGGATTTTTGGCGATCGCGATGGTCATGACTTTCCTGCAGACGCGCACGGATGCGATCTGCTGCGGAGATTGGGACGGCTATTATCACATCAAGTGGAGCTCGCTGCTCTGGGAGAATTTTCGACACGGAAAATGGCTTCCGACCTTTGAGTGGCTGCCGCTGACGGTGCTCAATCCGCATGACTACGCCGACCATCATTTCCTCTTCCACCTTTTGCAGATACCGTTCCTGTGGTTTTTCGAACCGGTAACAGCGGCCAAGATCTCGACGATCTTTTACGGTACGCTGGCGATATTTTCGATCTACTGGATGATCTATCGCTACGGCATCAAACACCAATTGATCTGGCTGGCAGCGATCCTGACATGCTCGAACGCGTTCTATTACCGAATGAACATGGGCAAGGCCCCGCCGCTCACGATCATTATCACTGTGCTCGGGATTCATCTGCTGTTTCAGCGAAAGTACGTCTGGCTGATGCCGCTGATGTTCGCGTTCGTCTGGACATACAGCTTGTTCCCGCTTCTGTGGTTCGCTGCGATCATCTGGACGTTGATCCTGCTTTGGAACGAGCGCCGTTTAGAATGGCGGCCGTTCGCCTATGCGACAGCTGGAATGGTGCTCGGAAATCTGATCAATCCGTACTTTCCGCAGAATCTCTATCTTTTCTTCGAGCATTTTATGGAAAAGTTCAAGGTCGGCAGCGACTTTGTGGTGGCGGTCGGCGGCGAGTGGTATCCGTATTCGGGAATGGAACTGCTGACAAATTTTCCCATCGCGATGCTGGCGATGTTGATCGGATATATCCTGTTTGTTCCCAAGGGCAGCAAGATTCCCGAAAAGGCGGCGTTCTTCCTCACTTTCGTTTCGATCCTGCTGGCGGCCCAGTTTCGTTCAAAGCGATTTGCCGAATATTTTCCGCCATTCGCGATCCTCTTCGCGGCGTTTAGCTGGAATTCATTCACCGAACCCGTGAAGGCAGAGCTGCCCGAGGACTTTAACCGTGATCTCGAACCCTATTTCGACGTCGATAAGCCGACCGATACCGAGGTAAAGTGGAAGACTGCGCGTCAGGCCGGTGTTTGGGTCGTCGGCATCGTGCTCTGCCTGCTGTGGGTCGTGAATATGGTCGGGCTGAGCAAGTTCGGCTCGGATTACGGCGGCCTGATCGACAATATCAAGACGAACGACACCAACGACCGTTATCGGCGTGCTATGGAATGGGCCACCGGAATGGACGCCTCCGGTGCCGAGAACATCCCGAAAGGCGAGCGTATTTACAATACGAACTGGGACAAGTTTCCCAAGCTCTTCTTTTATGACACTAAACACACTTACGTTTACGGACTCGACCCGAATTATCTATATTCGGCCGATCCAGAGAAATTTAAGCTGCTCGAAGACATAAATGCTGGAAAAATCGATGATCCGGGCCCGCTCATCCGTGATAAATTTGGTGCGAACTACGTGTTTACAGACGCCAAAGACAATACCGAGCTCGTCGCCAAACTGCTCGAGAGCGGCTGGGGCGAAATAGCGTACGAGGACGATGAGGCCCGCATTATAAAGATCCGTCCACAAAAGGGAGAGCCTTTCGACGCGGCCGCAGGTCAGGCGTCCGAGACACCCGATGAGAAAAAGATCCTCGATGACGAGATGAATAAAATGGACGCGAACGCGGCGGCCAATGATGACGAGGATAACGACAACAACTAAGCGTTGCGAAACCTTGATAATGGCAATGAATTTTTGGACAAAAGCTTTCGCGATGGTGATCGTCGCCGCGTTCGCGGCGTGTGGAGCCAATGACGGTATCCTTAGATCCGGAAAGCCGGACGCGAATGCGGCAAATGTTACCCCGGTGCTCTCGTCGGCCGACCGCGCGGTTGCGGATATGCGGACGGCCAGCTTTACCGCTATCTTTGTTGTCAGGCGAAAGGACGGCGGCACGATGGACGCCGAGGATCGCGGTGTGATCCGCATACAGACATCAGACGCAAATCGCCGAATTGGGACAGACGACGACAAGGCGTTCGTGATCGGCTCAAATCATCCGATCGCAGCGGAGAAGATGGCAGCTTTGTCCGTGAGATTCGCGATCGAGGATCTTTCGCCTCCTGCACCGGCGGAACCCGCGAATACCGCGAACGTAAATAAATAAGGGACCGCAAGAGAAGATATGGCCGAAACGACAGTACGCGACGCCGAGTATGCGGCAAGCGGCGAAGAAGCGATGGATCCCGTGCCGACAGCTCAGCTCGTCGCTATCGACCCTGCGTCGCCGACGCTGCGTTCGACGCTGCGCGTAGTCATTATCACGCTGATAGCGGTGGGCGTGGCCGGTTATGTTCAGAATTTGATCGCGTCGCTCAGCTATCTTTTCTTTTTAGTCGTGCTGTCGATCTTTTTTGCGTACCTGCTTGATCCGATCGTGCGTGGGATCCGGCGTCCGTTCGTGGGAACGTCGGCCGAACGCTATGTGCCGCGGACCTTGGCGATCTTCGTCGCATATTTTCTTGTTTTCGCTGCATTCGGCATCGCTATCGCGACGGTCGCTCCGCGCGTCGCCGAACAGGCCAGGGATTTTGGGGCGAATATTCCGGAATATGGCAAATCGATCCAACAGAGGGCGAACGATCTAAGCAAGCGGTTCGACCGGCTGCGCGTTCCGGACGAAGTTCAGGCAGACGTCGGCAAAAAGCTGACTGAAACGATCGGATACCTGTCGTCCGAGGCAGCGAGTTTCCTGCTCGTTTCAGTCACCTTCCTTCCGTGGCTGGTGCTTATTCCGATCCTGGCTTTCTTCTTTTTGAAGGACGTAAATCTTGTTCGGCTTGCGGTCCTACGAGCGTTTCCGGCGGGCCCGCTGCGTATTCGGGCCGAGTCGATCCTGCAGGATGTCAATATGACGCTCGCAGCCTATATTCGGGCGCAGCTGACGTCGTGCTTGGTGATCGGACTGATCTGCACCGTCGGTTTCTACGTAATTGGCCTCAGATACGCTTTGCTCTTGGGCATTCTGGCCGGCGTATTCGAATTTGTTCCTCTCCTCGGGCCAGCAGCGATCGGATTGCTCGTGATAATCACGGTTGCCGCGTCGGACCATCCGGAAAGGGCGATCTATGTTGCGATATTTCTGGTTATTCTACGGCTTATTCAAGATTACGTATTGTATCCGCGAATCGTCCGCGGCGGAGTTCATCTGCATCCGCTCGCGATCATCTTGTCGGTGCTTGCCGGCGAACAAATAGCGGGCATTCCCGGAGTATTTCTTGCCATTCCCATCGTTGCGGTCGCGACCGTGATCTACAAGCACTTGCGCGACCATAAGGGAAGACACAGTCTAATCGCAGCGGTGATCGAGACTGAAACAACCGCCACGGAGGGAGCCGTCTAATATGTGGTCCATAGCTCTTTGGATGATCGGATTTTTTGTGATCTTGATGGTGATCTGTCTGGCGGTCTATATCGGGGTCGTCAGGGCGTTCTATTGGGGCGACAAAAAGGAACCACCGAAAAAGAAATAGGCCTAGAGCAAGGCTGAAAATCCGACATCATCGTCGATCACGAGTTTGGTCTTGAGCACAAAGCAAGGGATCTCAAATTCGATACCGCTCAATTTTACCGCATCCTTGGCGGTCGTCAGCAGATAGCCCGCACCTGAATCGCGGGCCTTTTTCGTGACGGACGCTATGTCATTTTGCGAATAGGCGTGGTGGTCGGCGAATGATTCAGTCCCGGCGACCTCAAAATTGTCCCGACGCAGCTGCCCGAAAAATGAATCGGGATTTCCGAGGGCACAGAACGCGAACGCTGAGGTATTGGCGAGCCGGGCGTAATCGATGTTGGTGTCGGCCGCCTCGCTGCGGTCGCGGGACAGCAGAAACTTACTGACCAACGTCATTTCGACCATCCGGTTCGAAGATGTAAATATCGGGCAAGACGAATTGTATCGTACTATCTCCGCTTTAATATCGTCGATATTTTGGGCAAGGTCGGCGCGTGTGAGGACTATGGCCGAAGCACGCCGCAGGCCGGTCAGCGGCTCTCGCAGGCGCCCCGCCGGCAGCATGCGGCCGCCCCCAAATGCGTTCATTGCGTCGATACAGACGATATCGACATCGCGTTTTGCCCGGCGATGCTGGAATGCGTCGTCGAGAACAAACGCGTTGACGCCAAACTTTTCCTTCGCCCATTTTGCGGCCGCGACGCGGTTTGGGTCAGCGACGATTATCGCCGTGCCGCCGAGCCTGCGGGCCATTTCGACCGGCTCGTCGCCGCCGGTGCGTGCATCGACAAGCGGACCTTTGCCGTCGGACACAAGCACACGCTTTTTGGGATCTGAACGGCCGTATCCGCGCGTCAGGACGCAGACGCGCTTTCCGCGGCCCGCTAGCTTTTCACAGATCAAGATCACGAGCGGCGTCTTTCCGGTGCCGCCGGCGGTGATATTGCCCACGCTGATCGTGCGGGCGCCGAGATCGAACGACTTCGACTTTCCGCTGTCAAAGCGGGCGTTCCTGAGGTCGGAAATTTTGGCGTAGATCGAGCTAAGCGGGGAAAGCATTCACGACAATTTTGAAGCTGAGGACGCGTCCGATGCAAGCGAGCCGAATCGAATTTTGGCGTCTGTCCGAGGCCGGATCATTTCTTGTTGGTCACCTGTATCAGCCGTTCGAGCTTGTTTTCCGCCTGGCCGCTGTCGATGCTTTGCTCGGCGAGCCTCGCCGCGTGGAGCGGGTCCTTGGCAATGCCGCCGATAACAAGAGCGGCTGCGGCGTTCATAACTATCAGCGACCGTGCCTCGTCGCGGCGACGGCTGGCGAGCACATCGCGGATGATCGCCGCGCTTTCCTTCGCATTCGCGGTCTTTAGATGATCGATATTTCCGCTTTTAAGCCCGAAATCCTTGGGCGTTAGATGGAATTCACGCGTTTCACGTCCGATTACCTCGACGACGTGAGTTTTGCCGGCCAAGGTGATCTCATCGAGTCCGTCCTCACCATGCACGACCCACGCCGTGTCCGTCTTAAGCAGCGATAGAGCTCCGGCGACCGGATCGACGAGCGATCGGTGCCACACGCCGATCAGATGTCGCGAAACGCCGGCCGGATTTGCGAGCAGGCCGAGAACGTTCAGACACGTTCGGATCCCGAGGCCGCGTCGAATCTCGCCGAGCCGTCTGAGCGTGGGATGAAAATTCGGGGCGAACAAAAAACAGAGGCCGACGCCGTTGAGACTGGTTTGTGCGGCCGCCGGTTCCGCCGCGACCTTAACGCCCAAGGCACCTAATACGTCGGCACTTCCGACGCGGCTGATCACGCCGCGATTACTCTGTTTGGCGACGCTGAGGCCCGCTCCGGCGGCGACAAAGGCGGCAGCCGTCGATATGTTAAATGTGCGGCTTGCCGACGATCCGGTGCCGTTGATATCGACCGCCGACCGCTGCGTCGATCTTACCGGAACAGCAGTTTTGCGCATCGTTGCGGCCATGCCGGCGAGCTCCTCAAACGTTTCGCCCTTTGCTGTCAGAGCCGTAAGAGCACCGGCGATCTGGACGGTGTCGGCTGTATGGTCGGTCAGAACGCGAAAAAATGCGGCCGCTTCTTTCATCGTCAGGTCCTCGCCGCGGATCAGACGCGCAAGATATGCGAACAGCGGCGTGTCAGCCTTGCTGTTGGTCGCCGAAAGCGGCGCTGATAGAAGCCAATCAGATCTTTGACCTTTCATAATCGCGAACTAATGTTGGAACTTGGGATGAGGGCGACGAGTTCGGGTGAGCCTAAGAACACCTCTTACCAATATCTCAGAGTTCGAGGAAATTTTGCAACAGCTTTTTGCCGTGCTCCGTCAGGATCGACTCGGGGTGAAACTGCACGCCCTCAATATTCATTGTCCGGTGGCGCAAACCCATTATCAATCCATCGGGCGACTCAGCCGAGATCTCGAGCTCCTCCGGCAACGATCCGCGCTCGACGATCAGCGAATGATACCGGCCGGCGGCGAAGCTGTTCGGTAATCCTGCAAAGATCGTTTTGCCGTCGTGGCGGATCTCGACGGGTTTGCCGTGCACGGGCTCGGGCGCACGTATCACCTTGCCGCCAAAATGCTGTCCGATCGCCTGATGGCCGAGACACACACCCAAAATTGGCACGCGTCCGGCGAAACGCTCGATCACGCCGAGCGAAACGCCCGCCGAATCCGGCGTTCCCGGGCCGGGCGATATCATTATCCGTTCGGGTTTGAGCTCGTTCTCGATGTCGTCGACCGAAACATCGTCGTTTCGAACGATCTTCATCTCGGAACCGAGCTCGCCCAGATACTGGACCAGGTTGTATGTAAACGAATCGTAATTATCTATGACCAGCAGCATCGGTAAGGTCGTGAAAGCAAAAATGCCGTTTCCAAGCGTTCTTTATTTACTATTGAGCCCAATCACTCTATCATAAACGGGCAATTCGCCGAGGTCTAACCTATGTCCCAAAAACTCCTGTCCTTGCTGATGATCCTGCTTTTAGCCGGAGCCGCCGCCGCCCAGTCCGCGACGGCCAAGGACACCGAAAACGCCGCGAAACTCGAAAAAGATGCAGTCGAATTTCTCCGCGAGACGTCAGCCGAGGTCGGCAATCTCCGCTCAATGGAAAATCGCGTCAGCTTTAACGCGGAGCTTGCCTCGCTGATGTGGTTTCACGACGAAAAAGAGGCCAAGGCGATGTATGGCGGCGTTGTCAGCGATTTCAAACAGCTGGTCGCGCAGTTCGATGCGGCCATGAATTCGGCGGCTACGCCCGGTGACGACGATATGAATTCGCCCGGCGGATTTTTCGGCGGCTACGGCCGGTCAAAGGTCGAGCGCAAATTTCGGATCGCAATGGCCGTCCGCCAACAGATCGCGATGAGCCTCGCCGACCACGCTCCGGACCTCGCTTACAATTTCTTTTACGACAGCCTGAATCTGATCACAAACCCTCAGTTCAGAAAGGAAACCGAGCAGTCTGACAAGTATTTTGAATCGCAGCTCCTCGCCCAGATCGCGGCCTCGGACGCTAACAAAGCGGTAGCGTACGGCAAGGAGTCGATCAAGGCTGGCATCGAGATGAGCCACGTCGACCTCCTAAAAAAGATCTACGCCAAAGATGCCGACAAAGGGATCGAATTTGGCGCCGAGCTGCTCAGCCGCATCAAAAGCGACAAAGCGAACGTTAAAAATCTATATGTTTTCGACGCCCTATTGACGTACGGCTCCACCAATCTCTCTGAGTCAAAAACCACCGGCGGAAAAAAGCCGATCTATTCGTCTGGAGATCTGCGGGACATCGCGGACCAACTTGCCCAGACCGTTCTCGACACGAAAGACACAGTGCCCGGGTTTGAGGGAAGGAGATACGCAAGCGTAGTAGAAAAATATTCGCCGTCGCGAGCCGCCCAGATAAGAGCAAAATTCCCGGCGAATAAGATGGGATCGAATTCGCCGTATGATCCAGAAGTAGACTATAGAACGGCCATAGCGTCCAATGCGATGGCCAATGTCGCCAACTCCGCGTCCAATTCGAATTCGATGTCCGAGTATCTCCGGCAAAAGAAGGAAAGCGAGGATCGCGAAAAGACCCAAAAGCAGATGATGGACGATGTCCAAAGCATCGGGACCAAGGCGTTGCCAAAGGAAGAGCGTGACAAGATAGTCGCTCAAACGCGCAAGATCATTTCCGAAACGCCCGGAAAGGATAAGAAATTACTGGCGCTCGGCATGCTCGCGGCCCAGGTTGCCAAGGCGGGCGATAAAGAATTGGCGGGGGCGATCATGCTCGACGCCGAGCGGCTGGTAAATCCGCAGCCGAAAAATTACCAAGACTTTCTCTACAGCTGGATGTTGTGCGGTGCGTACGCCCAAACCGATCCCGATAAGGCGTTTCCGATGCTCGAGAGCACTATTCTCAGAGCGAACGATACGATCGCGGCCTTTGTAAAGGTCGGCGAGTTTCTAGACACCAACGACGAGATGATCGTCGACGGTGAGGTCCAGGTGGGAATGTTCGGCGGATCGATGATCCGTGGATTGACCGGCGAACTCGGAATGGCGAGCGGCACGATCCAAACCCTGGCAAAAGCGGATTTTACCAAGACCAAAGCTCTCGCAAATGCCTTTGATCGGACGGAGGTCCGCGTTCTGGCAAAAATGATGGTGCTGAGGGCCGTTCTGGATAAACGGACCGATGCCGAGCGGATCCGCAAACAACAGGCGAACGGCGATGGACTCGTCGATACAGAACCGTTGCCGGACAACTAGCCGAGGCTCGTGCCCATCAGCCATTGCCCGCCGTCGACGACGAGCGTCACGCCATTTATATAGCTCGCCGCGTCCGAGGCAAGGAACAATGCCGCATTCTCGATATCGGCGATCCGCCCAAATCGGCCAAGCGGAATCTTGCGGGTGATCTTTTCCTTTAGGGCCTCGGGCAAGAGGCGTTTCATCCCTTCTGTATCCTCGATCGGGCCGGGAGCTATTCCGTTGACGCGAATGCCGTGGCGTCCCCATTCGGCCGATAGATTTCGAGTGATCGCGTCGACGCCTGCCTTGGCCGCCGAAACGTGTATCTGCATTGGAGTCGCGAGGTAATGGAGCGTCGCGGAAATGTTGAGGATCTGGCCACCGGACTTTTTCAGTTCTTCGAACGACGCGCGGCAGACGTTAAAGGTTCCTTTGGTGTCGATGTCGACGACCGTGCCGAAACCGTTCGACGAGAGCTGTTCGGCGGCGCAAAGGAAATTGCCGGCGGCACCGTTGACGACGATATCGATCTTGCCGTAATGTTCGGCAGTTGCTGCGACGGCCCGTTCGACGGATTCGTAATCGCGAACATCTGCGGCGAACGTAAAGCATTCGCCGCCATTCTCCTCGATGAACTGCTTCATCGCGATCAGGTTTTCTTCTTTGCGGCTGACAATCGCGAGCCGGGCTCCGTGATCGGCGAACGCACGTGCCACACCGCCCGTGATTCCCGTGCCGCCGCCTGTTACAAACGCAACTTTACCCTGTAAAATATTGTCGGCAAATACTTTTTCCATATTGATAACGGATTTTAACATTTTATTTGGCCGCAGATGAACGCAGACAGACGCAGATCAGAAATAAGGATGTCACTTCGTTGCCGACCAAGGTCGCTATTTTCTTTCTCTGCGTTTATCTGCGTTTATCTGTGGTTAATTCTTCTTTCGGGGTGCTCGACGAAGCCGACCGATATGCGAGCCCTCGTTCCGGCGGATTCGCTTGTTTATCTCGAGACCAACGATCTCGCGGCCGCTTTGCAGCCGATCGTCGACAGCAAGCCGTTCCTCGACGTGGCTACGTCCAAACCTGACTTTTCAGCTCTGAAAGGCGTCCAGCTCGCCGTTGCCGTCACTGGTTTTGAGACCAGTGAAGAAAAGCTCACCGATGAGCACTCGATCGGCCGCATCCAACCGCACTTCGTCGCCGTTGCCGACACACACGCCTGGAACTTTCAGGCCGTAGGATTCGCCGAGAAAAAGCTCGGCAGCTTTGTCGCAAACATTTACGACGGCGAACCGACGCTTGAACGAGCCGATAAAAACGGCGGCAAATATTTCACGTGGAGCTCAAAAGACGGCCGCAAAGCCTACGCCCTCGTCATCGACAGCATCATCTATTTCGCTAACGACTCGACAGCAATCGAAAAATGCCTCGCCGTAAAACGCGGTGAGACCGACAGCATCGCCAAAGCCGGCAAGGTCGCCGCCTCAGCCCCCGAAACCCTCGCCTCCGGCTACGTCGGCCCCGACGGCATCGCCCAAATAGCCAGCCTCATCGGCCTAAAATTCGCCAGCGAGATCGGCGAAGAATCCGAAGTCCAATCCGCCATCGCAGGCATAGTCCCGCAGCTAATTAGAAATTGCGTAACGGATGTATCGTGGAGATCCACGAGGTCCGAAAAGGGAATTGAAGACGAATACACGATAGGTATGCCAGCCGAAGTCGCGAGGGTGTTCAGTGAAACAATGATGGTCGGCGATCGGTCGCAATCAGCTTACGCGAACGAGATAGTTGCTCAGTTGCCCGCGTCGACGTCCGTCGCGACCCGGTACAACCTTAAGGACCCGCGGGTGTCGTGGCGGAGCGCTCTGCTCGTGGCCCAGAAGAACACAGATCCACTCGCGGCCAAGGTCATCTCAGCATTTTCCGGATTATTGTTTGAGCCATATGGAATAAAGGACCCTGACCTCTTCCTAAGTTCTTTCAACGACAAGAGCATTCCGCAAAGCAATATCGTCACCGCGAAGGTCGATCCTCAGACCGAGGGTTCAGCGGTGGTCGCCTTCGTCGCCGACACCCAGATAGCGAGGAAGGCGCTCTCTCCGGAACTAAGACCACCTAAGGTGTTGAACGAGGATGGCTTGAATGTCTGGAGCACTGAGGACGGAGAGATTCAGGCTGCCTTCTATTACCAGTTGCTAAAGATAGCTTCAAAGGACGATCTGCCGAAGCTGAATGCCTCGCAGCACGCCGAACTAACGGAAATCCGAACCGACCAGCTTCGGCAATTGGCTACTAGTGATGCCCCTATCGTTACCGTCGGACGCGATCTGACCTCCGCGAAGCAGATCGTCGAACTCTTTTCTGTCGCGACGCGCGACGACATAGTCGGCATCGAGAAATACTTCACCGAAACCCGCTTTACCAAAACCGGGATCGATCGCCGCACCACGTCCGACCTCGGCCTGATCGGCTCGATCATTGCTCAGCTCAACGACAACTAGGACCAGCTAATCACTGACAGTCAGGAATGCGGGCTTGCCCCCGCGCTTA
>JBDTZO010000070.1:0-15466 GCA_040005135.1 Acidobacteriota bacterium
CCGCCCAAGAGATTCGAACTCTCGACCTTTCGATTACGAATCGAATGCTCTACCAGCTGAGCTAGGGCGGCTTGTTTTATGCGGGCCGATCGGTGATCGGCTTGACGGAAGATCAGGGTCTTCCGAGCGAATATTCGGCAGATGCCGAATTAAAAAATATACTTGTCGACGGGCGGATGTGTCAAGTTTATTAGGTGATTTGTGCTGTTTGAGGGCATATGAGCGGTGATGGTTGGTTCGCGGCTGCATACTACAGCCGAATCGGAATACCGCGGAGAACGGCTCATATTCCGCTTTGAGTTCCATTAAAATCATAGTAACATTTGGTATCAAAGCCAAAACGACTGTTTCACGGATATTATGACCGACGGATTTCGCGAACGACTTAATAAGGTTTTCAATCATGCCTCGATGGCGGACGTTTCACGCAAACTGAAAATCCCGCATGCGACGGTACGCAATTACTATCTCGGGCGTCTTCCGGCGACCGAGGTGCTTATCAAGATCGCCAATGAAACGGGTGTATCGCTGAACTGGCTGCTGCTCGGCCAAGGCGAAATGTACGGCGGCGAGCGGCCGCCGATCGGGATCGGACAGTTTCTCGAGGAAAGGATCGCTGAAATGATCGAATCGCAGTTCGCACGCGGCGGTGCGGGCCGTCCCGACGCGATCGCGGACCTCGGGACGATCGACATGTCCGACGTTTTTGACGTCGAACAGGCGCTTCTCCGCAGCGACGACCCGCAGATCGTGATGAGCGAGTGGCTGCACCATGAGGGCCGCGAGTTTCCGGCCGATTACGGCGTCGTCTTTTTTCGCGGCTGGGAGACGTTTTCGCATGAGGACAAGGTCGAGGCTATTCACGACGCCAAGCGCGTACTCGACCGGGCGCTTCGTAAATGAGTCAATTGGATCATTTACATTGCGTATGGCGAATGATATAGTGTTGCACAGATGCAATATCTCCGCTATGCGCTTCCTTCAAGATAAAATATCCCTACTTAAGATCGGTTGGAACGAACGCGTCCTGACCGAAGCTGACTTTCACCGCATTTGTCGGCGTTTACGAGTGCGGGTCGAGGAGATGCCGCTCGGTCCCGGCGGTTTTTACTATCGGGTGTTGGGCCGCGATTACATCGCCATCGACAGCCGTCTCTCGGGCACGGCCAAGCTGCTCGTTCAGTTTCACGAGCTCGCTCATTTCCTTCTGCACACGCCGGAATCGGGGGCGACCGCAAATTTTCACGGCGTCGGCCGTAAAACCCGACAGGAACGCGAGGCGGACCTATTCGCTCTTTGTGCCTTGATCCCTTTATCGTCGCTTAGATCCCGCTCGACCGCCGAGCTCGCCGACGAAGGCTTTACCGCCGACATCATTCGCGAACGCCTCGATATCCTCGAAAAATACGGTTTCTAGGTCCCAACCGGCCGACTATCAGCGCAATTTCAAACTGCCGTCGAACGGAAGTCGACATTTAAAACTGATCGTACGCGATCCTCATGTCGAGAACCTGAATGTATGGCTCAAATATTCTTTGATTTTACGGGTATCCGTAGTAGAATCGCGATCTAGCAGTTTTCGAGCAAGCAAGTCAGGAGCATCTTTATATGGCGGCTAATGCACCAGTGGATTGGCGTATCTCCGATCGGCGTCTCTATTTGGCTGCGGCGATCCTATTCCCTCTGATCATTTTGATCGGATTCGGACGAACCTATTATTTCAAAATGTTTTCAGGGACGCCGGCTTTGCCGACGTTACTGGTTCACCTTCACGCCATTGTGATGACTGCATGGGTCGTGCTGTTCGTTTCACAGGTCGGGCTGATCCGGACGAAGAACGCCAAGGTTCATATGAAGCTCGGGATGCTCGGCGTGGCTCTTGCGGTTTTGATCGTGATCGTCGGATTTTTTACTGCGGCCGCGGCTGCCAAGTACGGCTCGTTCGCGACACCGCCTGATATCCCGAGCAAGGTGTTTCTGGTTGTGCCCCTGTTCGACCTCATCGGTTTTATCGGAACATTCGGAGCCGCGTTCTATTATCGAAAGCAGTTTGCGACACACAAAAGGTTCATGCTGCTGACCGTGATCAACTTTTTGCCGCCGGCTTTGGGGCGCCTACCGATCCAATCTTTGCAGTCGCTCGGGCCACTCATGTTTTTCGGAATTCCGGCGCTATTGACGATCGGCGTCTTTGTCTATGACTGGCGTCATAATGGCAAGGTGAATCGGCCGTTCCTGATCGGCTGCATATTGCTTATAGCCTCCTTCCCGCTACGGTTCATCATCGCGGGGACCGATGCGTGGATGACTTTTGCGACGTGGGTCACGTCGTGGGCAGCATGAATTTAACTTAAACTCAGCTATTTGAAGCGGGTCCTGGGCCCGCATTTTTGCGCCCAGTTACAGATCTGCAAACCCATTCTGACAACTTATCGCAGTGCTCCGACGCCGGTTTTTAACGGCAGACATCGGACGCAGTAAACCCGTAAATACGATAATCAGTGCCGGATCTCGATTCTCCGCGCCAAAAACATTGAGCGTTTGCAAAAAAACCTTATCGCGCTTTTCGTTTATTGTGCTAATATTTCGGAAAGTCTCAACATGATCCCTACCGCGCCCCGTGGGATAGGATGTTTTAGGTTTCAGCACGTAATTTTTAATACGGCTGTGATTGACCCGTCGTCAGCTTTCGATCTGATGCTCACTAATGCGTATGGATCAGAACGTTCGACCGCGGGCTGGGAGTTCAATACTATGAAGCTACAAAGATCGTTAAAGATCACCCACAAGATCATGCTTTTTTTGATCTTTGTTTCAACTGTTACTGTCGGGTTCGGCTATCTTGGCAACGGCCCGATCCGTCGTATGTTGGTTATTGGCGAAGCGTCCGCGGCCGCGGACAGGTCAGAGCTTAGATCGGCCTCCTTAGTCCTTGCCGCCACGACGACCGCCATCACGTCAGACATCAATCCGTCGGTCGTCGGCCAAACGATCACATTTACGGCGACGATCACCGTGACGCCTCCTGGATCGGGGACCGTTACGGGCACCGTGGCGTTTCAGGACGGTGGAAATACCTTGGGAAGGTGCGATTCGCAGCCGGTCTCGGCCGGACAGGCCACCTGCCAGTTTCCGGCGTCAGTTGCCGGGAACCTTCAGATAACAGCCATCTATAGCGGTGACGGCAATTTTGGAACGAGCACCTCGGCAGTGTATAGGCAGACCGTTAACCCTGCCGCGACCTCGACTGTATTGACCTCGAATAATAACCCGTCGACCTTGGGACAGAATGTGACGTTTACCGCCTTTATCAATGTCACTCCGCCAGGCGGTGGAGTACCGGTCGGCACGGTTGCGTTTCAGGACAACGGCACCGACATTCCCGCGTGCAATTTTCAGTCTGTTTCCTCGAATCAGGCGACCTGTTCGATTTCGTCCCTTTCCTCCGGCACGCACTCGATAACGGCGGTTTACAGCGGCGACGGTAATTTCCTTGGCAGCACGTCAAATACGGTGTCGCAAGTAGTTAGCGGTACCTCAACGACGACCGGCTTGGCCTCGAACGTTAACCCGTCAAACGCCGGACAGAGCGTGACGTTTACTGCGACTATAAGCATTACTCCGCCCGGAACCGGCACGCCGACGGGCACCGTTCAATTTCAGGACAATGGTATTAACTTGCCATCATGCGCTTCGCAGTCTGTTTCGTCGGGCCAGGCGACGTGCACTATCTCGACTCTTTCACCCGGATCACATCCCATCACAGCCGTTTACATCGGCGATGGCAATTTTCTGGGCAGCACGTCCAATACGGTCAATCAGGTTATCAACGGGCCGTCAACGACGACCAGTCTCGCTTCGAGCGTAAACCCGTCGAATGTGGGACAGAACGTGACCTTTACCGCAACCATCAGCGTGACCCCGCCCGGAACCGGGACTCCGACGGGTTCTGTTCACTTTCAGGACGTTGGTGTCGACATTCCGTCATGCGCTTCGCAAGCCGTTTCGTCGGGCCAGGCGACATGCACTATCTCGACTCTTTCACTCGGTTCACATTCGATCACCGCCGTCTACAGCGGTGATGGAAACTTCGCCGGCAGTACTTCGAACACCGTGACGCAGGTCGTCAGTGAGGGCGCTCCGCTGCCGCCAACCGCGTCCGTGAACTTAAACAACGTTAACGGTCCCGGCGGCACGATCTATTCGTTTACTGTCACATACAGCGACGATACGGCTATAAACGTGTCAACGCTCGATAGCAGCGACATCGTAATTACGGGGCCGAATGCCTTCAGCACACCGGCAACATTCGTAAGTGTCAACGATCCGACCAACGGCACTCCGCGAATTGCGACTTACTCGTTCGTGCCCCCGGGCGGATCGTGGGACGGCAGCGACGTGGGCACCTACACTGTCAGCATGGTCGCCAATCAAGTTGCGGACACTTCGGGATCTTTCGTCAATGCCGGCGTGCTTGGTACGTTCTCGGTCTCAACCGGCGATCTGGTCGTCGATCGGACAGACGATTCGCCGGCCGCTAACGCTTGTACTGCGGCACCCAACGACTGCAGTTTGCGGGGAGCTATCTCAAGCGCTAATATTTCGCCCGGACCGGATAACATCACCTTTGATTCGGCTGTCTTTGCCACGCCGCAGACTATCACGCTTGGCGGATCAGAGATCGTCATCGCTAATAGCGGCGGATTGCAGATCAACGGCCCAGGTGCCAAGTTGGTGACGATCTCGGGCAATAACGCCAGCCGGATATTTACAAACAGTCCGGGTGCGATCACCAGCATCAGCGGACTGCGTTTAACCGGCGGCACCGGAACCGGCACGGCCGGCACCGGTCGCGGCGGAGCGGTCTACAATAACGGCGGCCAACTGACGCTCGGCGGCCTCATTATAACGGGAAATACGTCAACGAACGGAGCGGGGCTCAGCAACGCGACGACAGGAGCCGTCCTCAACATCATCAGCTGCTGGATCAATGGAAATACCACGCCTGGCTCTGGCGGCGGACTGCAGAACTTCTCGGGCGTGACGACCAACATCGTCAATACTTCCATTACCGGCAATACAGCCAATTCTTCGTCGACAGGCGGCGGAGCGATCCAGGCTAACGGAACGGTGACGGTCACCAATTCGACGATTGGCGGCAATTCCGCTCCAAATAGCTCGGCGGGCGGCATATACTACAATGGAGCGTCGTTGACGATCACTAATTCGACGATCTCAGGCAATTCGTCACTAAACAACGGCGGCGGCGTTCACAGCACCTCTGCGACACCGGCAGCCATTCGCAATTCGATCATCGCCGGAAACCATGGCAATGCCGCGTCGACTGATATGACGGGCATAGCCGGATCACTCGGCAATAACATAGTCGGCGTTGTCGGCACGTCCGGCGGTTGGGTGGATTCGGATCTGCAGAACACGGATCCGCTGCTCGCGCCGCTCGGATACTATGGCGGCAACGGCTTTACGTTCGCACCGACGTCGGCATCGCCCGCTATCAACGCGGGCCAGGCGTGTGTGACCGATCTGTCATGTTCGTCGACTAATCCGCCGTTCGGTCTAACGGTCGACGAACGCGGAGCCAGTCGGATCGGCACCGTCGACATCGGGGCCGTTGAGTTGAACAATTCGGCAAACGGCGGTACCTATATCGCCAACCTTCCAAACGGACTGCAGGGGACGGCTTACAGTTATCTGCTTGTGCCGGCGAATGGAGCGTTTTCACAGTCTGTGGCGGCGGGGTCGCTGCCGGCGGGGATCGCTCTGAACGGTGGCGCATCGACCACGATCGCGGGTACACCGACGGTCAGCGGCCAATTCTCGTTCAGCCTGGCGTCATCCGGCGGCGGCAATACCAACGTGACCGACTATCATATCCTCGTAATGGCACCCGCCGGAACGCTGACATCGATACAGGGACGGGTACTGATGCCGAACGGACAACCGCCAGCAGCTACCAGACTAGTAATTTCCGATGCGGCGTTTTTGAAACGAGGCACGATCACATCGCCGTTTGGCTATTACCAGTTCAATAATTTGCCGGCCGGTAAGACCTACACGATCGCGATCATTAGCGATCGTTATACGATGACTCCGGTAACCTTCGATCTGAATTATAGTCTTACGAACCTCGACCTGACCGTTATACCCAATCCGTAAGCGGTGAGGTGAGCGCCAGACTTTCATCGATCGGGAGGCCCTGCGGCCTCCCGCTTTTATTGGGGATATGCACAAAACGTAGGTCCAAAACTCGGACACATGCCCGCATCACGGGTGATCGATCACACTTACAAATCGCCCCGCGCATCTGTCTGGCCCGCGAAGGCAGTGACCGCTACCCGACGCCGTGACGCTTAACAATCCGATGGAACATCTCGACTTACCTGGGCAGACGACTCACTTATTCGAGAAATTAATATGAAGTTGTTTTCAATACGAAATTGAAGAAGACGTTTTGGCGGTCAGGTCGGAAGGTAGTGTTTACGTCCGTCATTACGGGCTTTCCGACGGGCCAGTGCGATACGATAAACGCGGGAGCGATCGAACTAGTCGCTCCCGTGCGGCACCGAGCTTGCGCAAACGTCGACGAGGCACCTTTCCAAAAGGTACCTCGTTGAATTATCCACCATTGACGAAGGCTCACGGATGGTATTTCGCGAGTATCGGGATATCGGTCGAGGTGCCGAAGCTTTGGGCGGTAAAGCCAGACGACGAGCGGTTTATATACCATATTCCGCTCCGGTAAACTGCTAGATCGCTACGACCGTCGCCATCGTAATCGCCGGGAACCGCGATATCGCCGCTCGTCCCAAATGCCTGGAACGTTACAGCTCCGTCCGAACTTCGAAGGATATACCAGACGCCGTTCGACGGCCGGAATACAGCGATGTCGTCCTTACCATCGCCGTCGTAATCCGCGGGAACGAGCGTATCGCCCGCCGAGCCCCATTGGACCGCCTCAAAATTCTGCGCCGGTGTACCGGTTGCCCGTGCGATGTACCAGGTGTTATTGGACGGACGGAAAACAGCGAAGTTGGCCTTGCCGTCGCCCTCGCGGTCCATTGCCATCGGAATGTCTCCGGGAGCTCCGAAAACCGCTCCTGTCACCGCTTGCGTCAGCGAACTGAACACATACCACGCGCCCGTTGATGGCCGCCAAACTGCGAGATCGCTGATCCCGTCGCCGTCAAAGTCGCCTGCAACCGGAATATCGCCGACCGACCCGTGAGCACGAGCCGTAAAGACAAATGTGCTACTGGTCAAGATGTAGAAATCGGGCGTACCGGCAGCGTCGGAAGGCCGCCAAACGGCAAAGTCCGCCTTGCCGTCACCGTCATAATCGCCGGGGACAGGAATGTCGCCTGCGACGCCCCATTTGACCCCTGTAAAGCCCGCCGTTGAACGGTTTAGGTACCATATGCCGTCTGATGGCCGAAATACGGATACGTCGGTCTTGCCGTCGCCGTCAAAATCAGCACGCGACCTGGGGCCGGTGACCGAACAGAGATAATTACTCGCTTCGAATGAAAGGGCCCAGCCGTTCGCGACCTGGCCGAAATCACCGCCTTGATCGTCCACGATGTAGAGAGACCACGTGCCGTTAAAGCTTGCTCCGTCGGTGCCGAATGTCGTTCCAAGCGTTGCTGAGCCGCCGGGGCCCGGGATCGCGTATGGGCCGGGCGGGGCCGGAGACGGAAACGGATCTTGTCCCGCATCCGCACTTGGCCGATAATCACCGCTGACTATCTGCGCCGACACCGGAGCCGCAGCCGAATCGGTGAACGATACTGTCGCATTAATAATGTCCGTACCCGAGCCCTGGTCGGACAGGATCTCCATCTTTTGTCCACCGGGGCTAACCAGCAGCATGTCGATGTCCGCGGGAAAGGTATGCGACAGGCCGTTTAACGTGATCCGTAGATTTGACTGGCCCGATATGCCGGAGACGTTGATCTGAGATGGGAACGGCGTCGCCGGTGCGAGGTCGTTGATGGTGATCTTGGCCGGGTTTGAGAACGTCGTCGCCGTTCCGATGACCGGGACGCCCAGCTTAAAAGTAAAGGGTGTCGGCGGCTGTGCACCGGAGTCGCTGCTGACATTGATCGACACTGAAAAATTGCTGCCGCAGGCGGCGCCGGCGGGAACCGTGAACGAAATATCACGCGTCACGGTCGCCGCATCCGGAATATTGCCGTAGCTGACATTCGCTCCGCCGTTAACGTTGGCGAAAACGTTGGTGACGGTCGTGTGTGTGTTGGGATTTGTTACCGGCACGGTTATCGTGACATTTTCGCCCGGTTCGGGATAGCCGTCATTATCGCCAAAAGTGTCCGAAACTGTTATCGGATTGCCGGCTACGACGTTCGGCTTGTCGAATGCCTCGGTAACGGCCGCCGGATACAAAGTCTGCACGCTCGCCGTGTATCCCATGCCGCGGATGCGAAATCCTTCGCGGATATCGGCCGAGTCGGCAAGAGCGTCACCCGTATTGAATTGTGCCAAGGCAGCAGCGAGAATCGAATCGCGTTCCTGTATGAACGTGGGATTTAGCGGCGCAAGCTTCATGCCGTCGGTTACGATCTGGAGCACACGCGTGGTACCGGTCGCAAAGCCAAGCCGGTTTATCAACCGAACGCGGGCCTCCCACAAAGCCGAGCTCCATATCTCACCGGCATTGTGCACCTCGTCACAGGCTCCGATCGTAGCGATCGCAGGACTACGTGGAAACGCGCTTGAGACGGACGCCGCAGGTGTTCCGAGCGTGTCGTCACAATTCGCATTCAGGTGTTTGAACGTAAATGGATCGTGCGGCCGGCCGTTTACGCCGACGATCGACATCGGCGCCCGCGGAAAGCGGCGAATGCCGTAATAATAGTTTGACGTAAATCCCGGCACGAGCTGATAGGTTGCATATCCGCCGATAGTGTAAATGCCGTTCACGCTGTCCGTCGGCTGGGCGAGCAGCGTGTCGGCATACCAATCAGACCAGCCTTCGCCCATTCCGCCAGCCATATTCGAGGTCAGTCCAGATGCGTTTCCGTGGAGCCGGTTCGACAGCCCGTGCGTTGCCTCGTGATACATGATCTCAGCGTCCGCGGTGCCGTCATAGTGCGGAGTCGGCCCCGTCCAGATATACATCTGCATGCGGCCCCGAACGCCATCGGCCGCCGTCGAAAAACCGGCGTTATTCGAACCTGTGGAATCCTGGCCCTCGGCAGAGATGCGGTCACCCTCGGCACCGCCGCGATTAAAGTTGAAAGCCTGAAAATTGCGTGCCGGCTCGGTAAAACCGCGCTTATACAGTTCGTCGTGATAGCGGTTCATCGCGTAGAACATCTGGATCACGGCTCCGCGTTGGGCTTGGGTCGTTAGCGGGTCGTCGCCGGGTCCGGGGTTGCCGGGCGGCGGGTTCCACGTCGAAGTAAATATACGGCTTGGCAAGCCGACCTGCGGAGCATCGACGCCATTGACGCCGTCGCGGTCGATACCGGCTTCGACCGCATTTCCGTCGGTGGTGTTGCCGCCGTCGGGTATCCAGCCGTTGTTATTGAATGACGACGCGCCTTCGTTCCCGACCAGCGTGACGTTTGATCGTGCGGTTATAGCGCCTTGGGTGCCGAGCAGCGGGCTATTGGGTCCCGGCGAAAGCGGTGCCGGGCTATCGGCGATATCGAGATAGGCGGCCGTATTTCGATATACCTCATAGACCGCCGACTGTAGCTGGTCATTTGAAAGATTCTTTCGCCAAAGCATTGTGCCTGTTGCGGCATCGACAATGACGTAATACGCGTTGACCGGCTGCCAGATGAGCACGCGCCATGCCGGCACGGCGACACCCGGCTCGGTCGGAAAGTACATCTTTTCCGCGTCGGTTGCCCAGTCGCCATCGCCGAAGACCGCTTTCAGATCGTTCGACGCGGCGTCGTTTCGAGCAAGGTCGGAGCCCTTAAATTCGTGGTCAATGTTGCCCGCCGCCGATTTAACCGCTGTGAGCGGGTCGCCAAAATCGCTTGAGATCGAGCCGTAATCGAGGCCCGGAGCGAGGTCGTTGATGACGCGGATGATTCGGCCTTCTTTATCGAAACCTGCTTTCACCTCGCCGCGAAATACCGGAATGCCATTTATTCGCTGTTCGAGGTGAGCGAATGACAGGTCGCCGTCTGGATTCGTGTAGTCGGCGGTCACGGTAAGGCTGTCAGCCTGCCCGGCGTCGACGCCGATCAGGCTGTCGTTCTGTTTTACAAAATTGCGGAGAATTTCCGAATGCTTTTCGGTCGAGGGTGCCGAAAGGTATTGGATCTGCGGGCTCCAAACGTTTGGCGTGATGACCTCGGGAATTTTAATGTCGTCGTTGTATTCGACCTTGGCTTGCGATGATCTCGATCTCAGCTCCGCTTCGCCGCGTAGAAAAGTTTTGCGAATGTCGGCGACCCCGACCAGGCTTTTCCCGGCGGAGTTTCGTGCCGATGCGATAAAGTCAGCGGCGTTCGAGCTTTTGTCGCTCCGAATGTCGAAATTGGGAAATGCCGGATCGGCGCTTTCGGTGCGTGTGAAAAGCCCTTTTTTTGCGGATGCCTGAGCGGAAAACCTGAACGGAATTGCGATCGCTGCCGTTAACAGGCCTAAAATGGTTAGACAGAGGAGCACGTTCCAGCGGACGTGCATAAACCTGCGCATTGACATCACCGAATCCTCCTCGCCGAAAGCGGGAAAAACAAACGTCTCCCAAATTCGCGACGGTTGCGATCAAATAAGAATAAATGCGGATACGGCACTGGATCCGGCAAAAAACGATCAAAAAATGTTAAAAGGTTGAGGCCAACTCGCGAATTGTACTATGAAACGCAGTTATTTAACAACAAAAGTTTTCACAGCCGCACATTGCATCTAAGATACATAATTAATGAGGATACTCATCGTTAAACTCAGTGCGATCGGCGACATCGTCCATGCTCTGCCCGCGGCAGCGGCGATCCGATCGCATTTTCCGGATGCCGAGATCTCGTGGGTCGCTGAACAGCGATCGGCTGAGATCGTTCGCGGCTGTCCGGCGGTCGATCATCTGATCGAGATCGACACCCGCAGCCTGCGCGGCGGAAAGGTGATCGACGAGGTTTTGATCGAAATGGGCCGCCAGGCGCGTGCCGTGCGGCAGCGAAAATACGACGTCGCGATCGACTTTCAGGGGCTGATCAAATCTGCCGTGATCGCCAAGGTTTCCGGAGCGAAGCAGCGTTGGGGATTTGCACGCTCGGCAATGCGCGAGCCCGCGGGCCGTTTTTTGTTGACGGACACGGTCGAAATTCCCGAGCGGACCCACGTCATCCGCAAGAATCTGCGTCTCGCTGCCGCCGCCATGGGCTTTGCGTACGACGACAGCAAACTGGAGTTTCCGATCGCGACGACCGCCGAACACACCGCCGAGGCAGACGCCATCGCCCTTCAGGCCGGCGGCCCGTTTGCGATCTTAAATCCGGGCGGCGGTTGGGTCACCAAACTCTGGCATGCCGAGAAATACGGCCGTCTGTCCGATCTGATCTATGAAGAAACGGGTATGACGTCGGTCGTTGTGACCGGACCATCTGATGCAGATCTAGCAGCCAAGGTCGCCGCCGGGAGCCGGACCGGCAGGCTGATACACGCTCAACCGGGCCTCAAGGCATTTTACGAGCTCGCACGCCGCGCCGCTGTCTATATTGGCGGCGACACCGGCCCGACGCATATTGCCGCGGCCGCCGGAACTCCGATCGTCGGAATTTTTGGCCCAACCGAATGGTGGCGAAACGGAAGTCTCGCGCCGGGCGACATATGCATTGAGCGCGACGATATTGCGTGCCGGATCGACTGTCACCGCCGGACATGCGATCAGTGGATATGTATGGACATCGCTCCCGAAGCCGTGTTTCTGGCGGTTCGCCAACGGCTGAACATCGCCGTACAGATCGCCGTCTAGCGTCCGCGATTATACAGGCGTTAGACGAAGTTTTGGGTTATACTCACTAAATGCCGCCGCAACTGCCGTTAATGCAGTCGTTTTGAATTTTATATGTCGAAAGCTTTTTCAAAGACATTGATCTCCGTAATGCTCGCGATTGCGGCTGTCACTGCGTGCTTTGGACAGCCATCGGCCTCGAAAGTAAAGGCTTTCGACGTCGGCGAATCGATCACGTACGAGGCCAAGGCGAGCAAGATCATTTCGGGCATCGCTGTCGCCGACCTGTCGTTTTTGCTGCAAAAGGCCCCTGGTTCAGACGAATACGTCATCAAGACCGAGGCGGTTTCCAAGGGTACGCTGCTTAAACTTTTCCGGTACAGCTTTTTAGAGCAATATGAGTCGCTCGTAGACCCGCTCGATTTCGGCATCAGAAAGACCACAAAGCACGACGTTCAGAAAGATCGCGTACGCGATAGTGTCGCCGATTTTGATTACGCGAATAAACGCGTGACATTTACCGAGAGCGATCCGAAAGAGCCCAATCGACCGCCGCGGCGGATCGCGTCCGACCTTCCGGGCCCGATGAACGACATCATTTCGGCGATCTACGCAATGCGCATGCGGCCGCTCGCCGTCGGACAGAGTTTCACGATACCGATCAGCGACTCCGGCCTGGTTTTCGATATTCCGGTAAAGATCGCTGCCCGCGAACAGCAAAAAACGGCGATCGGCAAATTTTGGTGCCTGCGTATCGAACCCGAGCTGTTCGGCGAGAACAAACTGATCGAGCAGAAAGGCAGCGTCACGATCTGGGTCACCGACGACCATCGTCATCTGCCTGTACGCGGACGCGTCGAGACCGAAGCGTTCAAGGTCGACGTAAAGATCCGTTCGGTCACGAACACGCCTCCGCCGGCGACATGAATTCAGCGATTCAGCTTGTAACTTGACCCGAAAGACCGCATACTTTTACAATTGCGGTCTTTTGTTTTATGGAGAGAAAAGTGGAGAGTAAACGAGAATCAGCGCGGCGTCCGATACTGAAATCGCCGCCGGCGGCGGTCGAACCGTTCGGAGCATTAGCCGAACCGGCTCCCGTCAGAAAGGCTGTCGAGCCTAAGTCGGCCGCAAGGACTAAAGCCATCGAAACCGAGATCAAGCCAGTGAAAAAGTCCGTTCGTGTGTCCGCAAAGGCCGTCGGGACCGATCCATTCGCCGAAACTGCGGAGTCTGTGACGTCGCGCTCCATGCCCGTTAAAGCAGAGTCTAAGCCTGCCAAGACAGTGGCTAAGCGGCCGGCCGCCAAGAACGCCAAACTTTCGACATCATCGGGCCGGCCGATCCAGCCGGCTACGCAGCCTGCGATCGAACCGGTTACAAAGCCGGCAGCTCGACCGTCGACAGATCCAGCGGCATCGGTGATCGATCCCCCCGCCGACGCTCCCGCCCGTACGCCCGCGTTCAAACTTTTGGCTGAGCCGACGCTGCCCGATCTTCCGAGGCAAAACCGTGCACGTTTGCAGATGCAGACGCCGACACGGCTCTATTTTTACTGGTCGGTCAAGGAAAATCCGTGGGCGACGCTGCGAAAGGTGTTCGGAAGTGACCTCGGCAGCTATACTTTGGTCGTCAAGCTCATCGACAAGAGCAATGGCCGCGAGGACATTCGGCCGACCGATGCAGATGGCAATTTTTGGTTCGACGTCGAACCGAACCGATCGTACCAAGCCGAGATCGGATTTTACGCGGTCAACCGCCCGTATTTTCGCGTGCTTTATTCAAACACGGTCGAGACGCCGCGTCGCAGCCCGAGCCCGCGTGCCGCGACCGAGTCTGAATGGCGCGTTACTGCGGCAAAGTTTGCCGAGGTGCTCGACGTCGCCGGATTTTCGCGTGACGCCGTCGATGTCGCCATGGCCGGCGACGACCACGCGGCGTCAACCGGCGACACACACCGAGCGTTCGCGGCGATGCTCGGCACGGCCGAATATCCGTACGAAACCGTCACGGCCGAGGATATTCGCTACGCAATGCTCGCGCTTGCGTCGGGCGTAACACTTGAGGAGCTCAGATCGAAGGTGAGCGCGGCCCTCTTTGCGATACTCCATGCAAATGCCGGATCGATCGAACCGGCGAAAGCTATGAATGCCCTGACCCAGTATTTCGACATCGACGACACGGAGTTTACCGAGGAGCAGCACGGCCCGGCCGTCTTCGGAGCGAGCCTCGTTAATTTTCCGCGCACGCTCCGCACCAAAACGCTTTCGCCAAAGTACGGACAGAGCTACAGCCCGGTGAGTTCGCACAGCTTACGATAGTCGAATGTCGGTGGTTAGCAGTTAGCGGTAAAGCAATAAGCGATAGACTTCCGAATTTTTGTTCTCTAACTTCTATCTTCTAACACTCCATGCCGCTCGGTTATTTCAGTCTCATTCTCCACGCTCATTTGCCGTTCGTTCGGCATCCTGAGTATCCTGAGTTTTTAGAGGAGGACTGGCTGTACGAGGCGATCACCGAGGTCTATCTCCCGCTGATCTTTATTTTTCAGACGCTGCACGAGGCAGGTATAAAGCCGCGTTTGGCGATGAACGTTTCGCCTCCGCTGTGCGAGATGCTCGCCGACCCGCTCCTGCAGGAACGCTACACCGCACATCTCGAAAATCTGCTCGAGCTCGCTAAAAAGGAGTTTGCCCGCTGCGAGGCCGAGGCTCCCGAGTTTAATGCCGTTGCAAAAATGTACGTCGACAATCTATCGGCGTCGCTCGGCCTTTGGAATGACCGCTACGGCCGCAATCTGATCAACGCGTTTCGCGAACTTCAAGACGAGGGCGTCATCGAGATAATCACGTGCTGCGCGACCCACGGCTTTATGCCGCTCATTTCGACGATCGAATCGCGTCGTGCGCAGGTCGAAATTGCCGTCAAAAATTACAAAAAGCATTTCCAACGCCAGCCCCGCGGCATCTGGCTCGCCGAATGCGCATACGAACCCGGCGTCGAGGACCTGCTCAAGGACGCGGGCATCGAATATTTCATAAGCGACACGCACGCAATACTTTACGGCGATCCGCGGCCGCGATTTGGAGTACACGCACCCGTTGTCACGCCCAATGGGACCGCTGTTTTTGCCCGCGACGTCGAGACCAGCCAGCAGGTTTGGTCCGCCGAGATCGGTTATCCGGGCAATGATCTTTATCGCGAATTTTACCGTGATATCGGGTGGGACGCGCCGTTTGAGCTATTGCAACCGCACCTCCACGCGGACGGCAGCCGCCGTCATCTTGGGCTGAAATATCATCGCATCACCGGCCGCGACGTGCCTCAGCAAAACAAGCTGCCCTACGACCCGGACGCCGCCCGCGAAAAGGCCGCCGAGAATGCGTCGCACTTTATCGGCGAGCGGATCAAGCAGGCGCATCTGCTGCGCGAAACATTCGAGGGCCATCCGCCGCTCGTCGTATCTCCTTACGACGCAGAGCTTTACGGCCACTGGTGGTTCGAGGGGCCGCAGTT
>JBDTZO010000050.1:0-15457 GCA_040005135.1 Acidobacteriota bacterium
CAATGGGCTTCAAACACGTGGAATCGTCACCGCTTACACGTTCGTCGTATCACGCGAGGCAGCAAACGGAAAGCGGCGAATTAGCCACAGGCTAACCGTCCTCTTTGGGGTTGCTCAATTTGCACTGAATTTAGCAACATCGTGATACGATTAGACCATGAAGATCACGCGCGACATCCAAAGCCTCAGCGTTTTTAAACGGGACACGTCAAAATTCATAAAACAGCTCAAGAAGACCAGGGAACCGATAATCTTGACCGTCAACGGCAAGGCCGAAATGGTGGTGCTCGATGCCCGCAGTTACGAAGACTATATTCAGGAAAGAGAGAGGCTAGACACGCTGGCTAGCATTCGAAGAGGAATCGCCGACGCTCGGGCCGGACGCGTTACGGAAGCCGAGGATTTCTTTGCTGAATTTGAGAAAGAACATGGTCTTCCCAGTGACTGATGAAAAAATTCCGGATCGAATTCGCCGACGAGGCAAAATTAGACTTTGCCAAAAGCTACGATTGGGGAAAGCGTAATTGGGGCCAGGCATCCGCAACCCGATGGTATCGCGAGGTGCGAGCAAAGGTCCGCGAAATCCTAGGTCATTTTCCATTAAGTCAATCTGTTGCTCCCGAGAGCAGCGAACTTGATCAGGAACTAAGGCAGATGATCTTTCGACGGTACCGAGTCATCTATGAAATAGACGGCCGTACAGTTCGCATATTGCATTTGAAGGGACCATCTGCGGCGGACGCCGCCGGAGATGAATAAACCGTGAGCATTCTCGAGACAGAGAGATTAGTCCTCCGCGAAATGGAAGCAGCCCGCGACGCCGCGTTTATCTGCGAGCTTCTTAATTCTCCAAAATTCATCAAATACATCGGCGATCGCGGCGTTCGTTCGGCGGACGATGCAAGCGATCTTATTGAGGACCGCTACCGACAGAGCTACCGCGATCACGGTTACGGACTATATGCGGTCGAGCTTAAAACAGAAAACACGTCGATCGGGATCTGCGGTTACGTTAAACGCGATACTTTGCCGCTGCCTGATATAGGGTTTGCATTCTTGCCGAAGTTCGAGCGAAAAGGCTATGCATTTGAGGCCGCGTCGGCGACGCTTCAGTTCGGCCGCGACGTGCTTGGAATGACGAACATCCTCGCCATCGTCTCGCCGTCGAACGCCGCATCAGCCGCACTTCTTCGCAAACTCGGCTTTCGTCCCGACCGCCAGATCGACTCAGGCGGCGAAGTCGTCGATCTGTATGATTTGAAATTCGAATCAAAATAGACGACGGCCGCTGCAAAAACTTACAGTTCTTCCGTCTCACTCTTTGTTAGAATTCGATCGTCATAATTTGGAGGCAGCTTTTTAATGGATAGTTTCAAACACAATGTAGCGACATCAGGGGCCGGACAGGCGACGCATCAGCAATGCTGGTTTGCATCGTTTGGCATGATGTACAAATACTATAAGATGGCGGGCTCGATCGAGGACAAGCTCTCGGGGGCCGGCATCGATGTCGCAACGGCGAAATCGGACGGCATGCTTGACACCGATTATGGAAAAGCGGCGACCGCTCTCGGCTTTACCCCGCTGTCAGTCGCTCCGTTCAAGGAAACCGGATATTTTGATTTTGACGTCTCATCGGGTGCATACAAGTTTCTGGACGAATTAGTTAAGGGCCCGCTTTGGTGTTCGCGATATTTAGGCCCAGGCATGTATCATGCCGTAGTTGCCACCGGATACAGCGACGACGGTAAGGGCTACATTATTTACAACAACCCTTTTCCCGGCCCTACCAACGCCAGAGAGGTGTCGACCAGCACGGCTTCGATGTTCGTCCGCGACCTCACTAATGCCAAGGGATCCGTAATGGCATTTCGTTAGTGACGAGTTCAAGCTTACGGTCAAAATAGACTAAAATGCAGGATCTGGTATATTCCAGGTCCTGCATTTTTACATATGAATTACGGGCTCATCGCCGGTAACGGCAAATTCCCATTTCTCGTGCTCGACGCCGCTGCTCGTCAGGGCGTCTCAATGTCGGTGGTCGCGATCAAAGAGGAAACTGACGATGCCATCGCGGACCACAATATCGATGTAAAGTGGGTCGGGATCGGCCAGCTCGGCAAGATGATCTCGTTTTTTAAGGACCGCTCTGTGGATCGCGTGATCATGGCCGGCCAGGTTAAGCATGTACAGCTGTTTTCGGGTGCGATGCCCGACATGCGGATGGTCAAGATGCTCTGGAGCCTGCCACGGCGCAACACCGTTGCACTCATCGGCGGCATCGCGGCGGAGCTTGCTAAGGATGGTATCGAGCTGATCGATTCGACCTTTTTCCTGCGGGATCATCTCGCGCCTGTCGGCGTTATGACGAGGCGCAAGCCGTCCGATCTCGAGCTCGCTAACATAAGTTACGGACTCGAGACGGCCGGCGAGATCGTCGGCCTCGACCTCGGGCAGACGATCGTCGTTCGCGGCAGCGCATGTGTCGCGATCGAGGCGATGGAAGGGACGGATGCCGCGATAAGGCGGGCAGGCGAGCTCGCTCATGGCAAGCTGACTGTCATCAAGGTTGCCAAACCACACCAGGATATGCGTTTCGACGTACCGGTCGTCGGCGTTCCGACGGTCGACGCAATGGTCGAGGCGGGAGCAACCTGTCTAAGTGTGACGTCAGGAAAAACGCTGATCTTCGACCGCGAAGAAATGATTAAGCTCGCCGATCGGAACAAGATCGCCATAGTTGGAAGCACTCAGTGAAACCATATCCGCCTCAATCTCGTATTAACGTGAGAATTCTGCACTACTTTCCAGGAGATTAAATGAAGAGAAACCTGTTTGCCCTCTTATTGCTGGCAACATTTGTATTCCAGTCCGCAGCCTCTGCCCAGACGATTCCCGTCAAGGTCACCGCTGCCGAGAAAAAGATAGCCGAAGGCGTCACCGCCAAACAGCTCAGCGACTATTTATACTTCGTCGCGTCCGACGAAATGGAGGGCCGCGACACGCCGTCCCGCGGACTCGATACGACCGCCAAGTTCATCGGAATGAATCTCTCGAAATGGGGATTCAAACCGGCTGGCGACAACGGCACCTATTATCAGAAGATCGCACTTAAACGTGATGCCGTCGATCCCGCAGCGACCTCGGTGGAGGTCGGCGGCCAAAAATTTAGCTATGGCGACGATGTCGTTCGTGTTTCCGGATCTGCGTCCGGCGCTATGTCAGCCCCGATCGTCTTCGCTGGAAACGGCTGGATGATCAAATCCAAAGGCCTGAACCCGTATCAGAACCTCGACGTCAAGGGAAAGCTGATCGCCGTATACGGCGAGGGCATACCCTCAAACCGCAATCTCGTTCCGCTGCCGGCGGGCGTGACCCAGGCCGATCTGACCGGCGAGCGTGGCAAAGATTGGGCAGATGCAACGATGTATGCTCGGGCCAACGGCGCCGCGGGGATCATTGTGCTTCCCACCAAGTTTCTCAGCGATAACTGGGGCATGATCGCCGGAATGTTCGGCCGCAATCGAGTTTCGGTCGAAAAATTCGCAGTTGCGCCTCCCGCAGGCGGTGCACCGGCCGGCGGAGCTCCAACCGTTTTCATCGCCTCGCCAAAACTTGCCGCGGCAATCTTCAACGGTGAATCCGAAAACCCGATGAGCGGAGCGACAAACTCGTTCGAATTGAGCCCGGCGAAGCAGTTTAACTTCACGATCGCTCTCAAATCAGAAACGCTTTACACACAGAACGTCGTCGCCCTGTGGGAAGGCAGCGACCCTGTACTTAAGAATGAAATGGTCGCCATCGGTGCCCATTACGACCACATCGGCATGAACCCGAACGCTCCTGGGCCTGACAAGATCTATAACGGCGCCGATGACGACGGCTCGGGCACGGTTTCGGTCCTCTCAATCGCTGAGGCTCTTGCAAAGGCTCCGACGCGTCCGAAACGCTCGATCCTGTTCGTCTGGCACTGCGGCGAGGAAAAGGGATTGTGGGGCAGCGAATACTTCAACAAATTCCCGACGGTCGACATCAAGCAGGTCGTCGCACAGCTCAATATCGATATGATCGGCCGAAGCAAAAAGGTGGGCGACACCAATCCTAAGAACAAGGAACTTTCCGGTGAGAATTCTGTCTACGTCATCGGCAAGGACATGATGAGCTCGTCGCTCGGTGCGGTCGTCGATGGAACCAACAAAGCGTATCTCAATCTCGATTACGATACTCGGTTCGATGATCCCAAGGATCCAAACCGCTTTTTCTTTCGGTCCGACCACTTTAATTATGCGCTGAACGGCATACCGATCACTTTCTGGTTCGACGGCGTCCATGAGGACTATCATCAGCTAGGCGACGAACCGCAAAAGATCGATTACAACAAGATGGAAAAGGTCGCACGGACGATCATGATCACCCTCTTGAATGTCGCCGACCTCAAGGAACGGCCCAAGGTCGACAAGGCATTGCCGCCCGAATTAAGCAAGCGAGGAAACTAAACAAAAATGGAGCAAACGCGAAGTTTGCTCCATTTTTTTGTCTCGATTTATCGGCTTGTTTACTTGATGACCAATCCGATCCCAAATCGCAGGTTGTTGTCAGTGTGGCTGTTCGTGCGGACCGGGTTATAGTCCACCTGAAAAGCACGCAGGTCAAATCTGTCGCTCAACTTGATATCGAGACCGCCGCCGACAACACCCGCAAATCCGGTATCGTGATTGTCAGCGATGTCGGTGCAGTTGAATACGGTCGATGTCGTGCAGCTCACGTCTTTGACGGTCGTACGGCCTACGCCCACACCTGCAAGCAAGTGCATAAAGGGTTTGAACCGCGTGTCGTTCGAGTTGTCCTTTAACTGAACTCCGCCGAGGACGTTATATAGCGAGTTATTCGTATTGAACGTGATCGTCTGGCCCGGCGCAACGTTCGACGAAAACTGCGTCCTGTTATAAACGCCCGAAACGTCCGCTTTCAGCCCTACGAAACGGCCCACGTTGTAGACGCCTGCTATCTCGGCGCCGTTAAAGTTAACCCGATCACGGAGAAACGAGTTGATCGAGTTGCCTGAGTCAATGCCGGTGTCGATCTGTCCATTCGAGTATCCGACATAGAACTCGCCCTTGTTGTAATCGCCTTTGGTCTGAGCGGATGCAAACAGGCTCGAACCGACGATAAGCATTATTGCCAATATAAATTTATTCATTGCTTTAGATCCCCTTGGAAAAAATGTTGGTCACGCAAAAGCGCACAGAAGCCCGGAACTTTCGATAATGCTGAACCTCCCGGGCCAACGCCCATCTTTTACGTAACCATCACATTTGATGGAGGATAGCTGAACAAACGTTGCTTATAAACGACCTATTTTTTTTCCGTGATCAACTGGCGGTAGGCCGCAGATCTGTTGAGCCCGAACTCCTTAGCAGCCTTTTTTAGGGCCGCCTTATGATCGAGTCCTTCGGCCTCAAGCCCAGTGACGCGGTCTGACAATGTCGTGAGCGGGGCCGCTGTAAATTCTGTCGACGCTCGGCTAATGACGACGACGATCTCGCCTTTGACCGCTTCGGACGTATAGAGCTCTGCGAGCGTCACGAGAGTGCCGCGAACGATCTCCTCGTGAAGTTTGGTGAGTTCGCGGACGACCGCGGCCTGACGGTCGCCGAGCGTATCACGGGAATCCGCAAGCATTCTATTCAGACGATGCGGAGCTTCGTAAAAGACAAGCGTCGCCGGAATACCTTTTAGTTCGTTAAGTCGTTTTTGCCGCTCGCCCGTCCTCGGAGGCAGAAAGCCACCGAAAAAGATCGCATCTGTCGGCAGCCCGGACGCAACGACCGCCGCCGCAAAAGCCACGGGGCCTGGAATAGAAACGACATCGGCTCCCACTTCGATCGCCCGCAGCACCATCCGCGAGCCCGGATCGCATATGCCCGGTGTGCCGGCGTCCGAAATAACCGCGACCGAGCCGCCGGCGGCAAGCCTCGCGGCAAGTTCGCTCGAACGGGCCTCCTCATTGTGCTCGTGATAGCTGACAAGCTTGTTGGTTATAGAAAAATGTGTGAGCAGTTTGCGCGAGTGCCGAGTGTCTTCACAGGCGATAATGTCGACCGAACGCAGCACATCGATCGCACGGAACGACATATCCTGCAGATTGCCGATCGGCGTGGCGACTAGGTAGAGTGTGCCGGGCATAAACTTGCCGGACAGGGCGTCCGTTTTGCTAATTCTAAACCAAACAGCCAACAAACGGCATTCGAACAGGCGCAAAGAAGCCCGGGCCATCCGGTACCCGGGCACGAGAGTACGAGTGATCGCACCAAGTTAGAAAGGCCACCAACTCGGCAGATTGCCGCGGTTGTTCCGATTATTAGGGTAATTGTTCGGGTAGCTGTTCGGATAGCCCTGATTATTGCGGTTGTTTCGATTTCCGCGGTTGTTCTGGTAATTGAGGCCAAAGTTGTTCGCGACGATGCGGATGTCGTTGCTTATCGCGTTCCACTCGCCATTCCGTCCGTAGCCGCCATTACCCAGCATCTGGTCGATCTGCGAACCAGCATTCACAACACGCTGGGCCTGATCATATCCTTTCCGATTTCGGCCACCGTCGAAATCATTGTCGAGATCCTTGGCGGCATCCGCGAATTCGTGGAGCAAACGCTTTGTGTCGTTGTACGAATAGTTGCCGTAATTGCCATAACCGCCCCGATTTCCGTAGCCGCCGCCGTTGCGGTCCATGTTCTGTTCGAGGTTCTTGGCCCGGTCACGCAGGTCGCGAAGCGTTCCGCGAATGTCGCCGTTGTAACCATTGTTGCCGTAGCCGCCATTATTGCCATTGGGGTAATAGCCGCCATTACCATACTGGGCGGATGCGATGGCCGGTAAGCCCAAAACCACCAGCGAAAATGCCGCGATCATCATTAGATTATTTATGCGTTTCATCGATATCTCCTCAATCTGCAAATTCACGCAATGATCTCGCCATTGCTCAATTACACATAAAAGCAAAGCACGTGCCAAACGCGACACCCTCACCGCCAAACGTGGAAAAGCCCCGTAAATACGGAGCTTTTCATGAATGGCGTAATTGGTTGCTCGGAGTTACCGATCGTCGGAAGACGTCGAATATTCCAAAACGTCAGCGTCGTGTTTCAGATGGTTTACTGACGGCCTTGGCAGCGTTTATTCGGCCGCCGGTTTCGACCTTGCCCTTGAGCGAATCGATCTTGTCGACCGAGCTCAGCACTTTGGCTCGCAGGTCCTTCATCGAGATCGTCGGCTGCGAAGCAACGATCAGCGCCGCGACACCCGAAACATAAGGCGTGGCCATCGACGTGCCCGACGCTTCGCGATACGCGTCGTTAAGCCAGGTCGACAAGATGTCCTTGCCCGGCGCCGCAACGTGAACGGTCTTGACGCCGAAATTAGAGAACGAAGCGAGGTTGTCGCTGCGATCGAGGGCCGCAACGCTGATCACGTTCGGCAGGTCGTAATTCGAAGGGTAGTGCGGCCGGCGATCGTTGTCCGAGCCATCGTTGCCTGCGGCTGCGACGAACAAAATGCCCGCATCTCCGGCGGCGCGGATCGTATCCTCAAGAGCTTTGGAGTTTGTGGTCGATCCCCAGCTTGCGCTGATGATGCGAATATTGACGCCGTGCTTTTTACGGTCGATAGCATAGTTGATAGCCTCGATCGCGTCGTCCGTCGAGCCAAAACCGCCGCGTCCGAGGAATTTGAGCGGCATGATCTTGACGTGCCAATTGACGCCCGCGATGCCCTCGCCATTGTCGCCCTCGGCACCTATGATGCCGGCGCAATGCGTGCCGTGTCCGTTGTCGTCCATCGGATCGAGGATCGCGTCGGTTCCGTTAAAGCCGTTGAGGTCGTTAAATGTGCCTAGCTCGTCGTCGTTGTATTCAGGCAAGTTCTCGGGACGGATCCACATGTTCTCTTTCAGATCGACGTGGGTGAAATCGACGCCAGTATCGAGCACGGCGACGACAACGTCCGAACTTCCCTTTTGCGTTTCCCACGCCTTGAGCGAGCTGATATCGGCGTTTTCCTTGCCGCCGTCCTGGCCTCGGTTGTAATGTGCCCATTGATCGGTGAACTGCGGATCGTTCGGCATTCCCGGAAAATTTCTCAAGACCGTATCACGCGTCAATTCACCTTGAACGGGATCGTCAAGCTTGATCGTCGCGTTGGGTTCGGCGTATGCCACGACATCCGACATCGCCGCATATTGATTCGCGACGGATTGCGGGTCGGCATCGTCAAGGTCGTCGATCACGGTCAGTCCGCTGACCGATTCGATCTCGTCACGGAGCCGGTCGTTATTTGCCCGGGCGATCTGAGAAATACGTTCGACGCTCACCCCTGGCTTGAACCGCACCAAGACCTCGGGCCGGTCGGCATGCAGCCTCGGCGCCGGCACCTGGCCGACATCGCTCTGGCGCACCACTCTCACATTGTGCACGCGAAGCGACGAACGCATCCGCTCGATCTGTCCAATTACGGCGGCAAAGGCCACCAGAACGAATGCCAATGCGACGTGCACCCAAATGTTCTTGCGATTCATAATACTGCTCCCAAACTTATGACTCTATGACGTAATTTTTGCCCTTAAAGTTGTGCAGGCGGATCTGATATTTATCTGCCCGGTAATCGTAGGTCTTGCCGGCGGCCCCGAGCGTGATCTGCCAGCCGCTCGAGATCATCTGTGCCGACATCTCGCCGTCCGCGGGTGCCCCGAGCGACATGTCCGGAAATTCCTTGTCCGCAACGCCTTTTTCAGCGATCTCGGTCTCGCTGATGCTTAAACGCTTTGCAAGGTCGGTTTTTGCACGCTCGGTCGAAGTTTCTTTAGTAAATCCCATATTTTTACCGGATCCTAATAATCTTGCTCTTTCTACGATTTCTAGTCAATAAAAGTTCGTCACGCAGTGAGCCGCCGCAGCGTAAAATTTCGCGTGATCTCGACGATCGCCGGCACGATATACGTCGCGCAGGCAAACCCGAGGATCAGCCCTGTGATGACGCGTGAGAGATGCGTGTTCTCCCAGATGCCAAATTCGGTGAGCGACCAATCAACGCCCATCGGGATCAGCGACAGGAAGAGCCAAAATCGCGGCAGCGGCTCGATCCCGTCGATCTGCCGCCACAGCGGATAGACCGCAAATCCGGCGAGCAGGCCAAAATAAACGCCAAAGCACCGCGAGCAAACTCCGAACGGCTCGCCGTCGACGTAAAACGAACGCTCCGGCATCTGGTGGCAAAGATAGCTGAAAAAATGATAGATCGGCGTCGACAATGCCGTCAGCCCGCTCGCATCCGCGATCGGAGCCGCAATTATCGCGGCGACCCACAGCAGCACGACCGCGAGGCCGACTGCCCACACCCGAAGCGCCTGCTGCCGAAAGCGGGCGGCAATCTTTAGCGGAATGTACACGAGCTGGGTTTCGGCCACGATGCTATACCTTTATGGCTTTTTCGACTTCGAGAATGTGCTGGGTCGTTTGTATGACGGTGTCCGGATTAAGTGAGATCGAATTGATGCCGCGTTTGACCAAAAACTCGGCAAATTCGGGATAGTCCGACGGTGCCTGGCCGCAAATGCCGATCTTTTTGCCGCAGCGTTTCGCCGCGTCGATCGCCATAGCGACCATCTTCTCGACCGCACCGTTTCGCTCGTCGAAAAGGTGCGCGACCATCTCGGAATCACGGTCGAGCCCGAGCGCGAGCTGCGTCAGGTCATTCGAACCGATCGAATATCCGTCAAAGACCTGCAGGAATTCGTCCGCAAACACAACATTCGCCGGCAACTCGCACATAGCGTAGACCTCGAGCCCGTTCTGGCCCTGCTTGAGCCCGTGTTCGGCCATTAGAGCAATGACCTTTTCACCTTCTTCGACGGTGCGGCAGAACGGGATCATCGGCGTTATGTTGACGAGGCCCATGTCCTCGCGGGCACGCAGCAGAGCGAGGCACTCAAGCCGAAATCCAGCCTTGTACCGATCGTCGTAGTATCGCGAAGCTCCGCGAAATCCGATCATCGGATTTTCCTCGTGCGGCTCAAACTCAGCGCCGCCGATCAGCTTGGCGTACTCGTTCGATTTGAAATCGGACATTCTAACGATCACCGGCTTCGGGTAGAATGCAGCGGCGATGCGGCCGATGCCCTCGGCGAGCTTACGGACGAAGAACTCTTTCGGGTCTTCCTCGCCGATGCACGCGGCGATCTCCTCGATCACCTCGCGTTTCTTGAGGTTCGGATAATTCACCAGCGCCATCGGATGGATCCCAATGTGGTTGTTAATGATAAATTCGAGCCGTGCGAGGCCGACGCCGTCGTTCGGCAAGCGCGAGACCGAAAATGCGTTGTCCGGGTCGCCGACGTTCATCATTATCTGCGTGCGCGGACGATTTTTGTCGGTGATCTTGTGCTTTTCCACCTTAAACGGGACGTCGCCGTAATAGACGTTGCCGATATCACCCTCGGCACAGCTCACGGTGATCTCGTTACCGCTGCGGATCTTTTCCGTCGCATTTCCGGAGCCGACGATGCAAGGTATGCCGAGCTCGCGGCTGATGATCGCGCTGTGGCATGTGCGGCCGCCACGGTCAGTCACGATCGCCGACGCGCGTTTCATGATCGGCTCCCACGCGGGATCGGTCATTGTCGTCACCAGGATCTCGCCCTGCTTAAAGGTACGCAGCTTTTCCGGGTCCATCAGCACGTGTGCCGTTCCGGAACCGATGCGTTCGCCGACGGCGACGCCCGTCGCCAGCGGTGCTCCATGGTCGCCGCTCAAAATGTACTTTTCGACGTAGTTGGTGACGTTCTGCGACTGGACGGTCTCGGGGCGAGCCTGCAGGATAAAGAGCTCGCCGGTAATTCCGTCCTTGGCCCATTCAATATCCATCGGCTGGCTCTTGCCGGCACGTTTTGAATAGTGGTCCTCGATCTTGCACGCCCAATCCGCGAGCTGCAAAACCTCAAATCCGGCCAGGCAAAAGCGGTTTCGCTGCGATTCGACGACATCGCGGACCTGCGTCCCGGTCGAGTCGTCCGCGAAGACCATCTTGACCTCTTTGACGCCGAGCTTTCGGGTAATGATCGGCCTAAAACCGAGCTTCAACGTCGGTTTATAGACTATCCATTCGTCGGGCGTCGCCATTCCCTGCACGACCGCCTCGCCGAGGCCCCAGGCTCCGTTGATGACGACGGCTTCGCGAAATCCACTCTCGGTGTCGAGCGTAAACATCACGCCCGAACACGCGATATCCGATCGCACCATCGGCTGGATACCGATCGACAGCGACAGGTCGAAATGGTCAAATCCTTTTGCCACGCGGTACGAGATAGCTCGGTCGGTCCAAAGTGATGCGTAGCACTCGTGGCACGCCTCGATCAGACGCTTTTCGCCGCGAACGTTGAGGATGGTGTCCTGCTGGCCGGCGAACGATGCGTCGGGTAGGTCTTCGGCCGTCGCCGACGAGCGCACCGCAACCTCGAACGAACGCTTGCCGATCCGTTGCCCAAGTTCGCCGTAAGCCTTAAAGATCGCCGTTTCAACCTCAGGCGGAAACGGCGTTTCGAGCATCAAACGGCGGGCTTCGGCTCCGACACGAGCAAGTTCGTCGAGGTCGTTGGTATCGAGCCCCTTGAGCAATTTTTGAAGGTTTTTGCGGAGGCCGCCGGTCGTCAGCAGCACCTCGTATGCGTGGCTCGTCGTCGTAAATCCGTCCACCGCACGTACGCCCTGCTGCGTAAGTTCGCGAAATAGTTCGCCGAGGCTCGAACATTTGCCGCCGACCAGGGCGACATCGTCGGCCGTCACTTCCGAGAGGTCGAGAACGTACGGTGTTTCAGATTTCATGTGTGCAAATTTAGCATCTATGCGTATGCCGGTTCCATTTCCGCCACCGGTTTCTCGGGCAGGTCGCCGCAATCGGCCCGCATATGCTTGAGCATGTTGGGTTTAAGCGTCGCGATCAGCTCTGCTCGAGATTTGGTCACGATGGGCTTGCCCATATAGATCCTGCCCTTTTTCGCCAGGCTCTTTTCCGACATCGCGCCCGAGAACATCAGCAGCGGATAGGTAAAGTTCGGGCCGTTCAGCTTCCTTAGCTTGTACAGCCACATGCCGATCGAACCGAGACGCCAAGCCGTCGGCCCCCACCAACTGTATTGGCCGGGACGCAGATTCATCTTCCAGCATTTCATCATCAACTGCCATTGCAGCGGCGTCAGGTCGCGGGTCTTGGTCACGCCCTTTTCCATCTCCATCCGCGTGTCGTGCAGAGGAGTGAATATCGACGGGATCAGGAACGCAAAAAGCCCCCGCCGCTCCATCTCATATACGACGTCGAGCGTCGCCATATTGTCCTCGTCGGTCTCGTCGGGGTTGCCGACGATCAGCGTCATCGCGGGAAACCAGTTGTTCTCGTTCATGACGCGCAGCCCTTCGAGCACGACGCTTTGCCAATGGTCGATCGCGAACGGCACGGCTTTACTGGCCATCACCTTTTTCGCCATCCTGATCGAACCTGTTTCAAGTCCGATCAGCGGAGCAAGTGCCTTTTTCTCGGGGTGGCTCGAGAGATACGGAAAATGGATCGGGCTTTTCGGCAGCAGAATGTCCGAAAGCTCTTTGATAAGTATCGGGTCGACGACGGCAGGTGTGATCGTCGCATGGCTCAGCACATGCTGTTCGACGCCCGGCGTGTCGACAATGCTGCCGTAAAGGTCGAGCAGAGCCTCGCGATTCGGGAAATAGAACGGCGTATCCGTGTGCACCTGTCCCCAAATGAACATGTCCTCGGTCGCGAGGCTGATCTGCTTGTTGCCCTCGCGAATGTTCGCCCTCACGGCGTCCATTATCTTGTCTTTCGGCAGGTCGATCTGCGGATTGAGATCCGGCACGCAGAATTTACAGCGGCGGCCGCAGCCGGTCGTCATCTCGACGACGCCAAATGTCGTCCGCGTGTCCGGGAACATGATCGAATCGCGATCTGTCGGATGTTTGACCTCGATCTCGCGCGGTATGTCCTCGCCGGCGATCGCCTTGGCGAAAAGGTCGAGCGTATCGGTCGATTCGCTCCGGCCCTCGACGACGCAGTCGATGCCGAGCTCGTCGAACATGTCTGTCTGGATGATCTGCCAGCCGCCCGAGCCGCCGACGATCACCTTAAAATTATTGCGGTATTTATTAGATTTTATCTGTGCAAAGAGCTCGCGTGAGTAATGCGAGTTGATCGGCATCTTGGACGAGCCGAATATCGAAGTATAAACGCCGGCGGCAAATGTCACGCCGAGCGGATTGTGCGTCGAGACACCGACAACGCGTGTCCGCGGGCCGATAAATTTTTCGAGGTCCTCGGGAAAGCACGAAACGACGTCGCCCGCGGCATACGCCCTTTCGAGCGACTTTTCGACCAGCCGAATGCCCGCGGGCATATATTTGGCCGAGCCGTCCTCGTATTTTTCAACCTCGCGCCATTTCGGGTATTTGCGGTTAAGAATGCCTTCGAGCCAGATCGGCAGGCTCGCCATCGCCATCTGGATAAAGTAACCGGCGTGGTCGATAGACTCGGTCAAGGGTGCGGTCAGGACAATGAGCTTACCCTCATCGTCCTTTGGCCTCTCTCCGTTGGTGCTGCCGTTGTGCGAGTGAAATCCGTTGGAATCTGCGCCCATTAAATCCTCCGTTCTCGATCGAAAAAAATACATCGCCAATCCTGGGAGATCGCGGCTCGAAAGCGCCTGCGGCCCGCTAGAATCGGATCACAGCGTCTGGCCCGCCGTCGACGTGGACCGTATCGACAAATCGTATGCTCTTGGAATCGGTGGTCATCACGACCGAATGCGTTCGTTTGCCGGCTCCGAAAAATCTAACTCCCTTGAGCAAGGCGCCGTCCGTTACGCCGGATGCCGCAAAGATGATCTTTTTGCCGGGAGCAAGGTCATTCGTGTCGTAAATTTTGTGCGGGTCGTTGATGCCCATCTCGTTGAGCCGCTTCATCACGACCTCCTCGGACGGCACCTTTGACTTGTCGACGCCGAGGCGTTCAGGGTCCCACACGAGACGCGCGAGGATCTCGCCGTTCAGGCATTTCATCGCGGCGGCCGTGATGACGCCCTCGGGAGCTCCGCCGATACCCATCAGAGCGTGAATATTGGTCCCGGCTACAGCGGCCGAGATGCCGGCCGACAGATCGCCGTCCGAGATCAGCCGAATTCGGGCCCCGGCCTTGCGGACCTCCTCGATCAGAGCACGGTGGCGTCCGCGGTCGAGACACATAATGGTCAGGTCCTCGATATCGCGGCCAAGCCGGCGTGCGATATTTTTGAGATTTTCGGTGACCGAGGCATCGATATCGACCGCGCCGCGGCACGACGGCCCGACGACGATCTTATCCATATATATGTCCGGCGCGTTGAGCAGTCCGCCGCGTTCGGCCGCGGCGAGCACCGCGATCGCGTTATTGCCGCCGAGAGCGCAAAGGTTGGTGCCCTCGAGCGGGTCGACCGCGATGTCGACCTCGGGAAATTCGGCTCGTGCCTCATCTGAAAAATCGCCGCCGCCGACCTCTTCGCCGATGTAGAGCATCGGTGCCTCATCGCGTTCGCCCTCGCCGATCACGATCCGGCCGCGCATCGGCACCGTGTCCATCACCTCGCGCATTGCCTCGACGGCAACGTGATCGGAGTGTTTGCGATCGCCCTGCCCCATCGTTTTGGCAGATTCGATCGCGGCCGCCTCGGTTACCCGAAGAAAGTCTAGTGCAAGCGAGCGCTCGGCTTTTATATTTTTCATGATTTATGTTCCGCCCCAAAGGCGTAAAAAACGGTCAGGATGATGAAATTCTACCATTTGTCTAACCTCAATTGACAAGTTATCCTGTGGGTATTACGGTTTTATTATGCTTTTTATAAGTACGACAGGAGATTTCTCAAATTAAATGACCTATATCGTTACTGAGCCGTGCGTCCAATGTAAATACAGCGACTGCGCGGCCGTTTGCCCGGTCGAGGCTTTCCACGAATTGCCCGATCGTCTGCTCATCAATCCCGACAACTGCATCGACTGCGACGCATGCTTGCCCGAATGCCCGGTCGAAGCGATCTATTCCGACATGTCCGTTCCGGAAGAGTATCTGGAGTGGCTCGAGATCAACAAAGACGCCGAAAATTACCCGATCATCAGCGTAAAGATCCCCGCCCTCTACGGCCCCGGCTGCAAAGGCCAACCGGAATAGGGACAAGGCAGTTCAAAATAAAAAAGGCGGCCGTATCCGGCTGCCTTTTTTTGACCCCTGCCCATGAGATGACTTCCCGGCGGCTCTCTTTCCCCGCGGCTTCGCCGTAGTGCATTTCCCGGCGGCTCTGCCGCAGTGCTGTGCGGAAAGGCTATGCCTTTCCGAAGCCCAAAATAAACTTCAGGAGGCTGCGCCTCCCCACTTC